>JAJEEA010000343.1 GCA_022821235.1 Vicinamibacteria bacterium | reverse complement strand
TCGAGTTCGCCATCCGGCTCGCCGGCTTCCGACGCGCCCGCTCCGCCGCATCCCGCGAGGCACAGCGCGAGCACGGACGCCGAGCTCCAGCCCAGGACCATGCGCTGCATCGTCACTCTCGCGGGGGCGAGGAGGCCACCCGCGCCCACGCTCAGAATCAGCGCGAGGGCCGCCGTCCCTCGGATCGCCGTTGTCGGTCTGCGCATGTGTCTCTCCTTCGCGGTTCGCCTCGGCCGCGCTGGCGCGCCCAGGCGGGCGCGTTGGCAGTCTGCGCCAGCGCGAAGCCCCGGTATCGCACGCTCTACGGAGCGGGCTGCCGGTGGGTCCAGGCCGAACCGGGTCTTCGCGTCCTCAAGGCAACGCGCTGCTCATACTGGCCCACCGCCGTCCGCAACCCGTGCCGCGGTCCTCACCCGCCGCGCTCGCTAGAACGTCGCGATCGGGTTCAGCGGCGACCCCATGCCCTGCTCGATGCGCAGCGGCGCCGCCGTGAACAGGAACTCGTAGCGGTTCAGCCGCCGCGCCTCCTCGGCGAGCCGCTCGAAGTCGAGGTTGTCGAAGATGGCGACGCCGAGGGCCACCAGGGCCAGGCGGTGCAGAGGCAGCCCGACCCGCTCGGGAAACCCGTGCGGCGAGACGTCGTTGTACATGTCGTGCCCGATGAAGGACACGCCGCGTTCCTTCAGGAAGTAGGCGACGTCGGCCTGGTAGCCCGCGACCCCTTCCGACGTGGGCCACGGGCCGAGGGCCGCCCGCCGCTTCCAGCGCCCGGTGTACAGCAGGATGACGTCGCCCTCGGAGACCCGCACGCCCTGAATCTCCTCGAGCGTCTCGAGGTCGGCCCAGGTGACGGCCTCGCCGGGCTCCAGCCAGCCCTCCGGCGTGGCCCGCCCCGGCAGCAGGGTGGCGTCGAACAGGATGCCGCGGGTCATGATGCCGTCCCGCAGCTCGTGGATGCTGCCCTGCGGGCAGCCGCCGGCGGCCTCGATCTGCTCCCGGCTCACGCCGTTGTAGCCCCGCCCCTCGAACATCACGTGACAGGCGACCGAGTCGAGGTGGCTGTGGATGGCGCCGTGGTACGTGTCGCTGTACTGGTAGCGATCCGAGGCGCCGCTGTCGCTGACCCGCATCACCTGCCGGTCGAGGTACGTGCCGCCGTCGACCGCGGGTGCCTGGAGCACGTCGTGGGCGAGCGAGATGCTGATGCCCTCGGTGACCAGCGCCGCCGCCGCCTTCCGTTTCTCCGGGGTGATGAAGTTGGCGGCCCCGAGGCCGTCGTCGGGGCCCCACCGGCCCCAGTTCGAGAGCTCCTCCATCGCCCGCAGGAAGTCGGCCTCGGTGGTCAGGGTGGGCCGGTCCTGGGCGGCCGCCGGCAGGCCCGCGGCCGCGAGCAGGGCCGCGGCCAGCAGCGCGCGGCACCACCCGGGGCCTCGCCGACGGCCCGCCGATCGCAGCCCGCCATGGCCGCACCCGTGGTTCCCGCCGGTGTCACCGCGCGCGGGGAGACGTCGCCATGTCGATGTCGTCATCGTGTGTGCTCCCGGGGGTTCTCCCCCTGTGCCCGCGAATCCGGCCTGGTACCGTTGATCCGGCTCCCTCGTGGTCCTGGCCGCTCACGGTCGACTCCGGACGACGCCGAGGGCGCCGACGGCCCGCCACGGCCCGCACGGCCCGCCGGCCGGCCCCGCGAGCCCGGACTTCTGGTACGATGGGCGGCTTGATGCTGCTGTCACCTTACCGCATGTCCGGTGCCGGGAATCGGCGGATGCGGGCCCATCACGCCTTTTTCCTCTCCCTTGCCCTCGCGTGCTCCCCGCTGCTCGGCGCCTGCGGCGGCGGGTCTCCGCCAGCGGGCGGCGGCGGGTCTCCGCCGTGGCGCGAGCGGACGTCCGCGCCGAGGCCGGCCGCCGAACCGGCCCCGGCCGCCGAATCGCGACCGGCGGCGGCCGAGGCCGATGCGCCCGCGGCCGCCGGCGGTCTTGCGCAGGTCAGCGGCCAGGCCCCGTCCGCGATCGGGATGCTGGTGTCCATCGTCCTCCTCGACCCGCATGCCGAGATCGACGTGCCGGTGCCGGACGAGACGCCGATCATGGACCAGATCGGCCGCCAGTTCGTGCCCGGGTTCATCCTCGTGCGGGCCGGCCAGACCATCGACTTCACCAACAGCGAGGACGAGCTGCACACGGTGCACGTGAAGGACAGCCACGGCGAGTCGATCTTCAACATCGCCACCATGATGGGGACGACCTACCAGCACACGTTCGACATCGACGACCAGTACTCGGTGATCTGCAACACCCACACCGAGATGTTCGCCGACATCATGGTCGTCGACACGCCCTACGCCGTCGTCGCCGACCGCGACGGCCGCTTCGAGGTGCCCGACGTCGTTCCCGGCCGCTACACCGCGACCGTCATCCAGGGCGCCGGCCGCACCGAGCACGAGATAGAGATCGCCGCGGGGACGAACGAGATCGACTTGACCGGCGCGTGAGCGGTCGGCCGAGGGCCGGTCAGGCGACCCGATCCTCGACGACGAGGGTGCGTCCGACCGTGCGCAGGCCCTCTCGGCCGGGCCGATTGCGCCGTGTCAGCGGCTGTCGACCTTGCAGGTGACCTCCAGTTGGTTCGACTGGTCCTCGACCGGGCGATCCTGGGAATCTCAGCCTCCCGGAACTACTATTCCGCCATGTCTCAGGAGCTGAAGCGATGAGCGCCCTGAACCGTCTGGCCGCGTGCGCGGGTCGCTGGCGAGGATCGAACCGCCTGCACGATCCCCACTCGGGCAAGCCGGTGGACTCCGCGTCCACGGCGGTGGTGACCACGCTCCTCGGTGGCCGGTTCGTTCGTCTGGACTACGACTGGAGCTACCGGGGCGCACGGCAGGAAGGCTCGCTCCTGATCGGCTGCCAAACCGATCTCGACAGGACGACGGTTCACTGGATCGACTCGTGGCACATGTCGGACGGCGTGCTGGCCTGCACGGGCGCCGTCGAGGAGAGCGGCGACATCGACGTGCGCGGCAGCTACGCCGCGCCGCCCGGCCCGGACTGGGGCTGGCGCATCGTCATCCGGCCGGCCGACCCGGCGGCCCTGCACGTCGTCATGCACAACGTGACACCCGCGGGCGAGGAGGCCCTGGCCGTCGAGGCGACCCTCGCGCGCGCGGACGCCGCCGGCGGAGCCGCTCACGACTGATACCGATGTGAGCGCGGCCCCCGAGGCGGGGGCGAGAGCAGCGAGGAGCCGAAGGCGGCGCTCCTCCAGAGCGTGGATCCCGCCGGCCGTCGGGTGACGGGGTGGGCGATCGCGCCGCGGGTGGTACCGGCGATGATCCAACGTCGGGCCGCGGCCGCGGGGCTGCCGCCCTCGACGTGCTGCCACACCTTCGGGCGATGGGGAATCACCGCGTACCTCGGCGAACGGGGGGACTCCCTCTGGCCCGCGCAGCAGATCGCCGGGCATGCGTCGCCGAAGACGGCGAAGCTCACGACCGGACGTCGGACACGGTGACGGTCGACGAGATCGAACGCATCGTGATCTGCCCGAGGATGATGGCGCTCGCTGAAAGCGGCCCTCGCCCTCATGTCCGCCCGCGGGCGTAACCGGTCACAGCGCCGCAGGCCCGAACGTTCAGTGCACTCCACTGGCCGTCGGGAGGCGCGCGACAGTCGCTCTGCTACCATGGAGTGCATTACGAATCATGACGTGTCGGCCTTCAGTCGCAGGCAGCAGGCAGACTGGACGACTGACGTGGTCTTCGCGGGCGGCCACCTCGAACCCCGACCGAGAAATCGATGGGAGGAAGCGGATGTTCAGGACCCTCATGGCCGCCAGCGTGTTGCTGGCCCTCGGAACTCCCGCAGCGGCGCAGCAGTCATTGTGGTCGTCGACTTTGACCGCGGGCCAAGGCGAGCTGCCCAACGACGACGGGACGATCGACACGGCCGTGGGATACCTGCATCTGGAAGGGGCGGGCATCGAGTTCGGTGACCTCAGCGACCGGGACTTCGAGCTCGCCGGCACCACCCACTACGTCAGAGGACTGTTCCAATTCGAAGACGGGTCGATGTTCCTCTTGTTCAGTCCGCCTGCCGACGCAGAGGGCATGAAATCCGCGACGCTCACGCTGGACGGTGAGGACCTGGTCGGTGCTGCGGCTGTCATCGACATGATGGACGACCAGATGGCGGTCGCCTGGCCGGTCACGGGGTTCCGATGGGTCGACGGCCAGTGCATCGCCGTCGAGCTGACCGCGCCGACCCCGGTGCCGGCGTTGCCGCCGGCAGGTCTGACGTTGCTGGCGCTGGCGCTGGCCGGGGCCGCCATGCGGGTCCGGCGGCGCACCGCGGCGACCTGCGCGGCGCACTCTGCGAGAGGCTCGAGAGGACGTTCGACTTGAGCACGAACGACACCGCCTGTTGCCGGCAGTGCCCGCGTCGCGTCTACCGAAGCCCACGGATCATCGCACGGCGCGCCAGCCGTGGTGCAACGCTGATTCTGATCATGGTGATGATCTCGATGGCGCTGCCTGGATGCGGGCTGCGAAGGACCACGATAAGCACTGCCGCTCGGAACGGTGATGTCCAGGCGGTGGTTGCCCTCCTTGCATCCGGCTCGGATCCTTCACGGGGGCTGGACGACGCCGCGCTCCACGGCCATGCCGAAATCGTGACGATGCTGCTCGAAGCCGGCGCGGACCCCTCGGGGGGGCTGGAGGCCGCCGCGGGGAATGGCAACGCCGAGATCGTGGAGATGCTGCTCGAAGCCGGCGCGGACCCCTCGGGGCGCGCTGGAGTCCGCCCCCGGACGAGGAGCGACGGCGGCGGCATGGCTTGGCTCGCAACTCACCGCGGTGCGACCGTCGATGCGACGCAGCCGCTGACCGAACGAGGGCCTACAGGCTGCCCGGGCTGCCCATGCGGTAGCCGACCCCGCGCTCGGTAACGACGTAGACCGGGCTGGCCGCGTCGTCGCCCAGCTTGCGGCGGAGGTTCTTCACCACGGTGCGCACCAGCTTCGGGTCCTTGCTGCGTCCTCTCCACACCTGGCGCAGCAGCAAATCGTACGTCGACACCCGTCCCGCGCCGACCGCGAGCAGGCGCAGCAACTCGTACTCGCTGCGTGTGAGCTGCACCGGCCGGCCGGCGACACTCACGCGCCGCTGCCCGTAGTCGATGGCGAGCTCTCCGAGCGCGAAGGTCTCCGCCCCGACCCGGCGGCGCAGCGCCGTCCGGACCCGCGCCGTCAGCTCCGCCGCCGAGAAGGGCTTGACGATGTAGTCGGCCGCCCCGGCCTCCAGCGCCCTCGCGATGGTCTCGCCCTGCCCGTAGCCGGAGATGAAGATGACGGGCAGATCGGCCATCTCCGGGACGCTCGCCATCCATTCGATCCCGTCCGTGCCGGGCAGCACCAGGTCGAGCAGGACCAGTTGCGGACCCTCTGCGCTGACGAGGCGTCGCGCTTCCTCCGGGTCGCCCGTCCCGAGCGCCGAATACCCGGCGGCTTCGAGCGTGCCGCGGACGTAGCGCAGCATGTGCGGGTCGTCGTCCACCACCAGGATGCGCGTCGGATCGGACCCGTCGCCCGGCGAGCGCGAGACGCCCGGCGAAGCGTCCGGCCCGCCGTCCCCGGCCACGGGGAGCGTGAAGGTGAACCGGGTGCCGCGTCCCGGCCCGGCGCTCTCGGCCCGGATGCGGCCCCCGTGGGCTTCCACCAGTCCCTTCGAGATGGCCAGGCCCAGGCCGGCGCCTCCGAGCCCGCGCGTGCGGTCGCCGCCGCCGACGCTCGTGTGTTTCCGGAACAGGCGCCGCATCTGCTCGGGCGGCACGCCCCGGCCCTCGTCCGTGACCGAGATCGCGACGTGCGCGCCGTCGCGCACCGCGTCGACCTGGATCGACGACGACTCGGGAGCATGCCGGGAGGCGTTGGAGAGCAGGTTGGTGAGGACCTGGACGATGCGCCGCTCATCGGCCATCACCCGCGGCAGGTCCGGCGGCAGGCCGATGCGGAGGGCCTGCCGGCCGGCGCCGCTCAGGAACGTGGTCCGGGCTTGATCCACCAGGGCGGCCACCTCCAACGGCTGGGGGTCGACCGGCAACGTGCCGGCGTCGATGCGTCCGGCATCGAGCAGGTCGCGGACCAGCTCGCCCATGTGATCGGCCTGCGCGTCGATGATCCGGAAGAACTGCCGCGCCTCCGCCGGATCCGGGGCCCGCGAGGCGCCGAGCAGCGTTGCCGCCGATCCCTTGATGGCGGCCAGCGGCGCCCGCAGCTCGTGGCTCACCATGCCGAGGAACTCGGCCCGCAGCCGTTCCTGCTCCTCGAGCGGCGCCAGGTCCTGCATGGTGGCGACCATCGACTGGGCGGCGCCGTCGGCGGCGCGGACCAGGGTGGCGTTGACGAGGATCGTGACGCTCCGGCCGTCGGGGACCGAGAGCACGACCTCCTCGGCGCGCACCGACGCCGCCCGGCTGATCACCTGCTTCATCGGGAACTCGGCGAGGGCGACCTCGCGCCCGTCGGAGAAGCGGCACGTCAGCGCTTCGAGCAACTGCGCCGGGGGGTGGCCGGGCGTGCTCAGCTCCTCGGCCAACCGTCTCGCCTCCGCGTTGAACAGAACCGGGTCGCCGGTCCGCGCGTCGAACACCGCGACGCCGACCGGCGTCGTCTCCACCACGGCCTCGAGGTCTGCCCGCGCCCGCTGCTCGTCGCGGTGCGTGCGGGCGTTGGCGATCGCGGCCGCGGCCTGCGCGGCGAACAGCACCAGGACCTCCTCGTCGCCGGCCGTGAACTCCCGGCCGCCTTCCTTCTCTCCGAGGAAGAAGTTGCCGACGTGTGCGCCGCGGTGGCGCATCGGCGTCGTCTGCAACGTCTTCGACACCCCCAGGTCCGGGGAGTAGCCGAGCGAGCGGATCCAGGCGGGCAGGTCCGCCAAACGGAGGGGTCCGGGCAGGTCGCGGAGGTGCTCGAACAGGCGCAGCCCGTGGGGCCACTCGAGCAACCGCCGCTCCTCGTCCGGGGTCAGGCCGGAGATGACGAACTCGTGCGGCCGCCCCGCCTCGTCGACGGTCGTGATCAAGCCGTAGCGGGCGGCCGTCAGCGCGCGGGCGCTGTCGACGACCTCGCGCAGGACGGTGCGCACGTCGAGGCTCGCGCTGATGCGCAGGATGGCGGCGCTCAGACTGGAGATGCGCTCGCGCAGCGCCTCGATCTGCGGCCCCGGCTCGCCGGATTCGGTCACTGGTCCTCCCTCCCGCGGGGTTCCGCGCACGGTCCGGTTCGCGCCGGTGCGGCCACCCGCGTGAAAGAACTACCTGTTTGACACGAATGCACACGAAAACGACATGCGTTCTAGACTAACATGATGCTGATCCATGCCTGACTTGGCGGCGTTCAAGGGGCTCAATCCAAGCGGGCCGACGAACGACGCTGGGCGGGGTGGGCGGGTTCTCGTTTCCTGACATAGTGCGTTTTTCAAGCTCTTCTCGGGGGGCGCGTGCGCCAGCACACGTAGACGTCCCCGACGCACGCAACCATGGGAGAGATGCCGATGATGCAACACCGGAAATGGATGCCGGCGATGGTGCTGGTCCTGGCCCTGGCCGCGGTCGCGCCGGCCCTGGCGCAGCCGGCCGGCGAGATCGGCGGAACGGCCACCGACGCCCAGGGGCTGGCGGTGCCGGGGGTGACGGTGACCCTGACCGGCCCGGCGCTGATCGCTCCGCGAACGGCGGTGACCCTGGTCGACGGCTCGTACCGCTTCCGGGCCCTCGGGCGCGGCGCCTACGACCTCGCGTTCGAGATTCCCGGCTTCCGGACCCTGGTGCGGGAAGGGGTGATCGTCGAGGGCAGCCGCGCCATCCGCATCGACGCGGCGCTGGCGCTGGCCGCGGTGGCCGAGTCGGTGACGGTGTCGGGGGCGGCGCCGGTGGTCGACGTGAAGACCACCGCGCTCGTGAACGACTTCGGGGTCGAGGAGCTGCAGGAGGTGCCGTCGGCCACCGACGTGTGGGCGGTGCTGGGCCAGACGGCGGGGGTGCGCATG
This sequence comes from Vicinamibacteria bacterium, assembly GCA_022821235.1. Taxonomy (GTDB): domain Bacteria; phylum Acidobacteriota; class Vicinamibacteria; order Vicinamibacterales; family UBA8438; genus JAJEEA01. Next base: position 14,825 of record JAJEEA010000343.1, on the reverse strand, counting down.
CGCGGCTTCGACGTCGGGGGGTCGCACAAGAGCCAGCAGACCGAGTACGAGAGCTTCGGCATCCGCGGCCAGCACCGGGTGCTCGCCGACGGCGTCGACACCACCGAGGGCACCGGGGGCACGGGCTTCTACTTCGACTACTACTCGATCGAGGAGTTCACGACGACGGCGGCCGGCGCCGACGTGGAGATGACCTCGCCCGGCTCGCTCCTCATGATGACGATGAAGAGCGGGGGCAACGACTTCAGCGGGATGGTGCACACCGACTACGAGCCCGAGGCGTTCGTCGGCGAGAACGTCGACGACGAGCTGGCCGCGCGCGGCTACACCGGCAACCCCAACCTGCTGTTCTTCGAGAGCCACGCCGACCTCGGGGGCCCCATCGCCCGCGACCGCGCGTGGTTCTACGGCTTCTACAACCACTTCCGCATCGACAAGGCGGTGTCCGGCGTGGACCGCGCGGTGGCCACCGACCTCGGCGACTTCGACGGCTTCGGCGGCAAGGCGACGGTCCGGGCGAGCGACCGGGACCGGCTGATCGGCTACATGCAGCGGGGGCTGAAGCAGAAGCCGAAGCGGGGGCTGTCGGCCGACGTGGGCCCCGACTCGGTGCTCGCCCAGGACAGTTGGAGCTGGGCCTACAAGGCGGAGTGGCAGCGCGCGTGGTCGGACCGGACGTTCATGACCGCGGCGGGCAAGCACTTCGGCTTCGGGTGGCCGATGGTGCCGCAGGTCGACCCCGCCCTGCACCCGCCGCGGCTCGACACCGCCACCGGCCGCCTGAGCGGCGCCGGCTGGTTCCCCGGCGTCGACGGCCCGCCGCCGTTCACCTTCGCGCGGTGGAAGCCGCAGGCGACGCTGACCCTGAACCACTACGTGCCCGAGGCGGGCGGCAGCCACGACCTGAAGCTGGGCTACGACTTCCAGATCGACGGCAGCCAGGTCGGCTCGAACGCCAACTCGGGGCACGTCCGCTACCTCGACGACAGCGCCAACGACCGTCCGTTCCACGTGGACCGGATCATGCTCTTCAGCATGCCGGCCGTGGGCGCCATCGGCTCGGACGACCGCAACCGGCACCACGCGTTCTTCATCCAGGACACCTGGCGGCCGACCGACCGGCTGTCGATGATTCTCGGGGTCCGCTACGAGCAGCAGCGCACCTACTTCCTGGAGGCGACCTCGGCCCCGTTCTTCGCCGACGTCTTCCCGACCGGGACCACCGCGGGGCGGACCAACGTGGTCTGGAACACCTTCGCCCCGCGCCTCGGGGTGACCTTCGCCCTCGCCCCCCAGACGGTGGTCAAGGGGCACTTCGGGCGCTACTACCTGAACCTCGCCGACGCCCACGCCCCCGCCAATCCCGGCGGCACCGCGTGGGTGCGCCACGCCTTCCTCGACCAGAACGCCAACGGACTCTACGACGGGCCGGGCGAGCTGGGCGCGGTGCTCGCCGGGCAGGGGGCGACGGGCACGGCGCCGGCGGCCGAGGGCACCCCGGTCGACCCGGACCTCGCGAAGGAGTACGCCGACGAGCTGAGCGCGTCGGTCGAGCACGAGCTGGCCGCCGACACCTCCGTCCGCTTCTCGTGGGTGCGCAAGGACGTGAACGGCGACAGCGGCCTGTGGAACGTGGCCCAGCAGAACGCTCTGCTCGAGGGGCGGGGCGTCGCGTGCACCGACGACCCCGACTGGCCGTGCCCGGTGAACGCCCTGACCGGGGCGGTGCTGCGCGTCCAGCGCGTGCCCGACGACGTGGCGGGGGTGGTGGACACGCGCATCGCCGCCTTCCCCGGCATGGCCGCGAGCTACGACACCCTGCAGGTCGCCGTGAACCGGCGGTTCCGGGGCGGGTTCCTGCTGCAGGCGAGCTTCGACTGGCAGTGGCGCGACGAGTTCCGGTCGGCGGCCGGCGAGGCCCGCAGCCCCCTCTACGCCGAGCCCCTGCAGGTGGGCTCGGCCAACCGGGGGCGCATCTGGCAGAACCACGGCCTCGACGTCGACTTCCGGCAGCGGTCGACCAATTGGGCCGGCCGCCTGCTCGCGCGCTGGACGTTCGGGCCGGGCATCGGCGTCTCCACCAACGTCCGCCACCAGAGCGGCTGGCCCTACGCGTTGATCCAGCGGGTGGACGTTCCCGGCACCGGCACCAACCAGCCCGTCTTCCTGTCGGACATCTCGGCCAACCGCTCGGACAACGTGACGCTGGTGGACGTCCGGGTGGAGAAGGCGCTGGCGACGGGCGGGGGCGGCCGGCTGACCCTGATGCTCGACGCCTACAACCTGCTGAACTCGAACGCGGTGACCAACTTCTCGCTGCGGGTCGGCGACGACGAGCGGGTCATCGCGGCCCTCGACCCCATCGCGGTGAAGGCGGGCGTGCGCTGGCAGTTCTGAGCCGGCCGGGGCGTTACCGGCGGTGCTGGCCAGGGTCGCCCGGTTCGACGAGACAACGCACCATGTGAGCACAGCGAGGACTGCCGTCCGGTCCGTCGCAGCAGGTGGCGGTCATCATGAGCTATACTGCATTCGTTATGGTGGCGCTTGCTCCGTGGACGACACGCGCCCGGAGGGCACCCGTCACCAGAACCACGCTGGTTGCGTCGTTGCGCGTTCTCAAGTGGTGTCTCGTCGTGGCCGCGACCGCCGGTTGCATGACCGTTGCGCGCCCCTCAACGACGCCCCCCCGCAGCACAGGGCGAACGGCCGACCGGCTTCCGACACAGTGCTTTGCCGAACTCGGGCTGTTGAACGGGCTCGTGGTAGAACGCCGAGGAACACTGACCAGCGATTGTTGGTCACCGCTGTCCGAGCCTGGGGAGAAGTCTGCCCAGTTCTTTCGCTTCACCTTGGAGCGATCTGCCGTTGTGAGAATAGATATGACCTCATCAGAGGTCGACCCCTACCTGACCCTTTGGGAAACGACACCCTACAACCCTGCGAGCGTGGTCGTAGAGTCCGACGATGATGGCGGAGAAGGACTGGCGAGCCGAATCCACCGCGCGCTGCCCACCGGCACGTACACGGTTGAGGCGACCACGTACGACAGCGCCGACGCTGGCACCTTTCGGTTGCGGCTGAACGCCTCCATAGTGCCTGACGCAGTTGCGGCTCGACTCGATATAGATGATGCTCCGGATTCGCTCGAAGCCGAGGGGCCGGACCTCGCCGAAGCCGAGAGGCCAGACCTCACCATTGCCGATTCGGACCCCGCCGTCGCCGACGAGCGGAGGTACCAACTCGTGGTCTACGGCGAGTTGCGACTTGAGGAGGGAGCGCGGGAGCACATGGGGGCGGCGAACGACTTCGACGACTTCGAGATCGAGATCTCGGTTAGTCGCGACGATCCCGCGCTGGCGGCCCGGGCAGATCAAGCCTGGGGAGAATTGCAGGCCAACGGAACACCTGAACTCCTGCAGGAATGGGCCGGTCTGATACGGCGACTTGCCCATACTTCGCATTGGGAATTGCCCATTGCACTGGCGACCCACCCGGAACCGATCCCACTGCCGTACGATTCAGGTACGCGTGATCTCCAGTACGTGCCCCCAGCCTTCGGTGACAGCTATCGAACTTACGCCAGGTACCCCAGCAGCCGGTCGGAGATCAGATTCTCTCCGGTTCTGCGGATCGGAGACGAAGTCACCATGGCTGTGATCGAAAGCGACCCTTTCACGCCTGATCGGCTCGGTCGCATGAACTTCAGGCTGACGAGAGACCTGGTAGCGGAGGGGCTTGAGTTCTCCAGCCGCTACGTGGCAATGCGACTGCGGTTCGATCCTGTGGAGCAGGCCCCCGCGTTACCGGACCGCACCCCGAGCGTTGACCGCCGGTGAGAACCGGGACACCAGGTTCAGGCAGGCAGGAACCCGGGGTGATTCGACGACCACTGCAGGCGCTGGATCGGTACCAGAGGGTCGGGCCGCGCTCGGGGCGGCCAACGCAGGGCCGTCCTGTCCGTGGCCGCTCGGCGAGGTGACGCCGGCACCCCGAGGTAACGCCACCCGGTAGTCCCGGCTTCCCCGCCCGCCGCCGCCGAGCAAGTCGCCGGGCGACTCCGGAAGGAACGCCGGTGCCTGTGTCGATGCCGAGGAGGGTGGCGCTGCGCCGGCCGGAGCCCCACCGGCACTTGAGCGATTCGCGTCGCATGCTCGCGACCGTCACCCGCGTCGACGTCGGCGAGGGCCTCCTCCACGCCCGGCTCGCCGGACACCACCGAGTCCTGCAGCAGGGTGAGGGATCGAGGCTCTGCGGTCGCGACGCGAAGCCGATCCGGACCCGGTCGACATCGGCCTGGGGCGGGTTTCCCCAGGTCGGTGGTCCGGCTCGTCGCCTTCGAGGCGGCGGTCTGGGAGGGTGGCCGCGGCGCTCCGACAGTCGCGGAGCTGGCCCGGGAGTCCGGGCTCGACGAGTCGGCGGTGGAGCTCGCCTTCGAGGTTCTCGGCAGCCGGGTTGCGGCCACGGGGTGGAGGTGACCCGGATGGAGCCTCGTTGCGGACCGCGATGTCGCGCGTTGTCTCGTCGGGCTGGGCGACCCTGGTCAGCGCCGCGGCGGCAGGCCCGGAGCACGCGGGCGACGGCTCACCCGAATCCCCCGAACCTCGCCCGATCGTCACCCCAAGGCAACGCAGGGAGAGCGGCGTGCTGATAGGCTGCCGTGAGCTACAATGCTGGTGACCTCCACCGCCCGATGTCTGTGCCCCGAGCAATCAAGTCCGTGGCGGCGTGCGTCCTGCTGCTGCTCACGCTGTCGCTCTGGAGCGGCTTGCACGCCCGGACGTGTCTGGCCCTCGGCCTGCCGGCCCTCTGTTGTCTGGCCGCCTCCTACGGGATCTTCACCTACCGGCTGGCTCGCAAGCAGTTCGTCCTGGAGTACTGGCTCGACCCTGGGTCGTCCCTTCATGCCTGGTTTACGCGCCACTGGATGACTTCAATCACGAGCCTGGTTATCGGTGTCTCATTGACTGGGTTCCTGGCCGTCTTCACCGCCTTGGCCCGCCCCACGGACTGGTATTTTCTCTGCGCCATCGCCATCGTCACTCCCTTCGTGTTCACGGCGACGCGCGTGTGGCCGGGCCGACACTTCCGGCAGACCGGCGGCGGTCGACACGCGGCGCTCGCCGACATTCTCAGCGCTCGGCTGTCGGGGTGGGTGGTCTTTGCGGCAGCCGCAGCAGGCTACACTTACGCGAACTACTACCTGCCCGGGCCCGGCGAATACATCTTCCCAGGCTCGCTCGAACGCACTCTGGACGCGTTCGCGACGCAGGCCGGCTCGGTCTGCCCGGTCGTCGACAACACGTTGCGCATCGCCGCCGTGATCGAAGGGCTGTCCTGGTACGCGGTCACGACCGGAGCATTGCTGCCGGACATGAGCCGTGAACTGACGCGGCTGGTGTGGGCCGTTTTTTTCCTGAACACCGCCGTCGTTTTCGTCGGCTTCATCCGGGGCCTCGAGGGCGCGCTCCTCCTGGCTTGCCGAACGGCTACGCGCCAATCCGGAACCGGGCAGCGTCCATGAAGGCGTCTGATACGGTGCATCCCGCTGACAGGTTCTGTCAGCGCTAGCGGCTATTCTGCTTCCGGGCGGAAGCCGGAAGCACCGAATGGGGGTGAGATGAGCGTCGAGAACCCGGACCACCGAGAAGAGCCTTCGGACACCGGCCACGGAGGCGCCGCCCTGCGCGGTGGGGGAGACCGCTCCGTGCAGTCGGAACCCGAGCGTGCCGTCACCCGCGGCCTCGCTGTTGCGGCCGGTATGGTGACCTGGGGCTGGTGTACCATTCTCGCATTGGCCTCCGTTACGCTCCTGTTGGTGATGGCGGGGGCCGGCAGGAACTGGCTCGAGCGCCCGGACGGCCCGGTTGGGCCGAACCCTCCTGCTCGGGGCGCGGAACTTGTGGGCGGGCCCGCCCGGCTGTCGGACGAAGATCTGGAAGCGCTGCTGCGACGGAGAGTGCAGGAATGCCTGTGCGATGACGGCCGGCTCCGACTCGACCCCGACGGCGCCCCGGACGACCAGATCGAGGCGGTGTTCGGCCCCATCTACGCGACGAACATTCCCGAGTTTCTGGACTGGCACTATACGGTCGTCGGGCAGTACACGGAGTTGGCATTGGCGGCCGCCGGACGACTGGAACAGGAAATCGAGCGTCGTTTGTTCGGCAATCTGCCCGAGCAGGTCGAGCTGGTGTCCGGCGCCATCGCGACAGTGCAGGAATCGGAGGCGCGCGCCTTGCTCGCCCAGTGCATCGACAGCGAGGTTCAACTCCTGGATGCCGACAGGGAAACGAGGGAGCTCCATGTTCGCATGTTGAACGAGGCAGTCGGCGACACCCTTCGGCGCCTTGCGGCATCCGCCGGTGTGTCGGGTTCCGGGGCCGTCGGAGCCGGCGTTGCGGGAGGCCTGCTGGTAAAGGCGATGGTGAAGAAGCTGCTGGCGTCGATCGCGGTGAAGACCACGGGCAAGTCGGCCGTGAAGGCTGTCGGGTCGTGGAAGGCGGCGGCGGCCGCCGCCGCGGCCCTGTCTCCTCTTGGCCCCGTCGGTACGTTGGTGGGCGGCGTTCTGGGCGCCGCGGGCGGGTGGTTGATCGTGGACCGTCTCGCGGTGGAGGTCGACGAGCGCCTGAATCGGGACGACTTCGAGCGCGAGCTGGTTGCACTGGCAGACGAACGACGAGCGGAGATCGCAGCGGCGATGTCGGCCGCAATCGAGGCGAGAACGCGAGCATTCGACGCGATGTGCCTGCCCCGAGCATTCGATGAGCCCGAATCCGAGCCGATCGGGCCGTTCACCCCGCGCGAGCTCGACGGTCGGCGTTGACGGCCGGTCGCCGGGAGAAATGCTACCGGCAGCGACCATCCGGCGCCGTCGGGCGGTCATCGCTGCCGAGGCGCGCTACGACCGCCTAATCCTAATCGGCTGAACGAGGCGGACGGCACTGGTCCCGAGACGCGACACGAGAAGGCCGTTCACGGCGGCCTCGGCGGCGCGACCAGCCAAGGGGGCGAGGACGCCCGCACCCACCGCCTCGCCGGCGCCAAGCTTGCCGACGAGATCCTTGAAGACACCGTCATCGGCCAAGCCGTCCTCGGTGCCGGCGCCGCCGGCAGTTGCATCCGCGACATCCTCGGAGACGTCGTGCACGACGCCGCTCAGGTAGGTCGTCACGACTGCACGGGCCAGCAGCACGCCGGTCTGGAGGGCGCTCGGCCGAAGGCCGTACAACGACAGCAGCTCCTTGAGAAGCGCCAAGCACGCCGAGAGGACGATGACCTGATCCAGAACGCCGAAGCGCGAAGCGGCAGTGCCGAGGCCCACCCTGATGGCGTAGCTCCGAACGCGGCGAGCCGCGACACCATCGAGGACGGCCTGAAAGCGACCGAACGCGTCCAGCCACTCGACGGACGAACGATCATCCGAATCGTCGACGAGCTTCCGGCGGACATCCTCGAGCCGAACACTTTCAGCATCGCCGAGATAGCGCCTGACGAACCGGACGTCGTAGTCCTCGAGATGGGAGCGAAGCGCACAGCGAGCATCGTCTGCCCGCTGGACCGCCAAGTGCTGCCAGCGGCGGCGCTGATCGAGCGCGCCGAGGAGCTTCAGGTCAAGAGACGGCGTACGCCGTACCCGAGCGACCACGAGCCCAAGGCGCACGATCAGGTACGCCAGAACGCCGGCCGACGCGACAGCGACGCCACCCGCGATCCAGTTGAAGGGCGTGGGCAGTGCCTGGATCGCACCAACGGCCGCGGCGCCCTGCGCAACGAGCACGAGCCCGAAGACCGACGCCACGCCCATCAGAGTCCAGGCCAGAGTCGTGACGACGGCAGCAGGCAGCCGGAGGACACCGGCATCCGCGGACTCGAGGGCCCGAAGGGCCTCGGCAGCCTCGCGCTCGCGCTCGATCCGATCACGCTTCTCCAGCTCGGCGCGCGACAACGGACGGCCACCGGGGCCACCCGGAGAAGAGTCCTGATGGCGAGGATCGCCGAGCCCCGAATCATCGTCTCGGCCGGTCGCAGGCGGAGCCCGTTCAGGACCGTCCGGTGCGCCGGAGATCGTTCCAGAGGAGACATCACGACCACTCATCCGGGAATCCGCAGGACGAGCCCGACCGGAAGCACGGCTCCACGGACTGCCAAGGGACGAACCGTCCGAAGGCCCGGCTGCAGGCATCACCATCACCCCAACGCAATGAACTCGAACAGGGAGTCGAGACTACGGTGCCTGGGCGGCACCATGAGGTTCTCTGGAACCCGGGGCCAGAACCACGGGTAGCGGTACTCCTCTTTGGACCACGAAGCCGCCCAATCCTCGGGCAGCGGCGACACCGAGAACTCCGCGGCGCGACGTTCGCGGACGTACGGACCCGGCTCGGTCTGACCCACCAACGTGTAGGGCTTGGTCCCGGGGCTACTGGAGTGCAAGGAACTCGCAGCGAACCACTTGACCGCGACCGAGGACGGCAAACGCTGCGCCGCGCGGGCGTTCATCGACCGGACCAGACCGGTCAACCGCCCGTTCCGGAGATCCTCGACAGCGACGAGGTCCGCCTTGGCCGCCACGAAGGCGACGCGCTCGAGGGCGGGCCCCATGCCGAGGAGATTCAGAAGTCTCGCGCCGAAGCCCTCATCCTGGACCGCATCGACGAGATCGAGAACGACCTGTCGCTCATCGACGAATCGACGGGGGCCTGCCAACAGCATCGCCGGAACATCGACCAGGATCACGAGCGTGCTGGCTCTCACCAGGTGCCGGAACAACGGAAGCACGACCGTAGCGCGATACTCACGATAGTGGCGCTCGAACTCTGCCGCCAGCTCCGGTAGTCGCCGGCGAGCCTCGGTCGGCAACGGTGGGAACTCGCGGTCCTGATCGAGGCCGCAATGCCGCGCTTCGACAAGCTCGTCAACAGACACGTTATCCGCGCACTGGCCCGATGAGTCGACCAGGAATACCGACGGAGAGATGAACGGCTTGAACGCCCGAATGAGGCGCGCGAGAACCACGCGGTACGCACGGGCCGCTCCGCGCGCGTCAACAGCCTCGCCAATCGCCCGCCGATACTCGGTCAGAACATCCCGGCCGACCGTGTCATGCTGAAGGTGGTCGAGGAAGTGATCCGACCACGAACCGTAGTCCGGATGCACCGCGATCGCGGCATCCGCGACACGCTCGCCAGGAAGGTCCATGAAGTCCAGCTTCTGCGTGCCCCAGATCGACCACCAGTCGCTGCGCTCGAACTCGCACCGGAAGTGGGAGGCGTCGGTAGTCTTCGACGGCCACTTGAAGTCGTGGGCGATCTGGCTGCGGTACTTCTTGAACTGGAAGGGCTTCTGCTCCTTCACCAACGGCAGCGGCCGGAACCGCCGAAGCGTGATGCCGTCCCGCAGTTGGAACCGGGACTCGTCGAACTCCTCGAGGTGCCAGAGGAGAGACGTCAAGAACATCGTCTTCCCGCACGACGCCGTCCCGGTGACTGCTACACAACTCATGTTCCGCCGCTTCCGCCGTCGATCGCGACGGCGAGGTGGTGAGGCCTCGGGCGAGGTCAACGGTACCGGCCCGCGCCTTCGCCTCCTGAATCGACCCGAATCGGCCATGTGTCAAGAGCGGAACGGGCGTTGGAATCCGCGGAACCCTCGCGGATCGGCGTCAGCGGATCTCGCCCTGGAAGTAGTCGGGCAGGCCCGGCTTGGTGTCGCGCAGGATTTCCACGACGGCGACGCGGTCGGCGCGGGACAGCCGCGCGTAGCGGGGCTCGGCGGCGGCGCCCGACAGCACCGTCCACATCCGCCGGTACACCGCGTCGAGGGCGGGCCCGGGCAGGGCGTCGAAAGCGTCGGCGTAGACGAGGGGGCTGCACGGATGCCGCAGCAGCCGCGTGTCGAGGTCGAGCTGGTGCAGCGAGCGTCCCCGGCGGTCGAAGGGGCCCAGGGACGAGTAGACCTCGGCGTAGCCCGACGTGCTCGCGATGCCCGGCGGCAGTGGCGCCTCGTCGACGAACAGCAGATAGTCGACCAGCTCGACCGCGGCCTCCTCGACCGAGGGGGCGCTGCGGCCGCCGGGCGTCCTTCCGCCCCCCGCGCCCGCGTGCCCGTCGACGCGGGCCTGCCAGCCCAGCCGGACCAACAGGTTGGTCATGTGGTTGCGGTGCTCGAGCACCATCAGGGCCACGAGGTCGCTGTACGGGGTGGGGTAGCCGTCGAGATCGACGACGCCGTCGAGCGTGTCGAGCACCGGCGCCGGATCGCCGCCGCCGGGGACGTACTCGAACGGCTCGGTCCGGTTGCCGAGGTGGCGCAGCGACGGCGGCGCGCCGGTCACGTACCAGCTTCCCCAACGGTCCTCCAGGGGGCTGCGGTGGTCGGTCACCCAGCCGACGGCGTAGGCGTTGGGATCGTCGGGCAGGGGCAGGGTGTTGAGGGTCATCAGGCCGGGCACGCCCAGCGTGTCCCACGACAGGTGGCAGGCCAGGCACTGCTCGTTGCGGGTCAGCTCGGGCCGCTCGGCCGGCTGCTGGTCGAGCGAGTAGAATCCGACGCCCTGCACCGGGTCGAGCGACGCGATCTCCAGCACGTCGGCCCCCGGGACCCAGCCCACCGCGACGGTGTCGTTGAAGTAGATGGCGCGCGGGCGCTCGGGGGTGACCCAGCGGGCCTGGAAGCTGGTCTCGGAGAACACCGTCACCTGCGACTCGACGGGCACGTCGAGGGCGTCGAGCAGAGACCGCAGGTAGCCGCTGGTCGGGTCGAACGCGAGCGCGACGCCGCCCGACTGCAGGGCCTCGTTCAGCGCCGTGACCGCGTCGTTCCGCTCCCCGTCGGTGTAGCGGATGGCGGGGTGGTCGCGCGACTCGCGGAACACGCCGCCGCGCTGCCCGTTCGCCGCGCCCGCGGCCAGCACCGCGAGCAGACCCGCCGCCGCCGCGCCTCGCCCGGCCGTCGCCCACCGTCGTGTCTTGTTCACCATGATTGCCCCGATGATTCTACCCTCGCCGGCAGGGCGGGGGCACCCCTCCGCCCGTACGGTGGTCTGAGCGAGCACGTTGTGGCGGGACCTCCCCTCCACTCGTTCCGGCTCGGTCCGCGGGCGCCTGGGCGGACCCGGGCGGATGGTGTTCCGGATGGACCTCGCGGCCGATGTGAGCGGGCGCCCGGGCGGCGGGCATGGCCCGTCTTGCGCCCGAAGCGTCTCGGCGTCTCGCGCACACCTCGGAACATGGGGCGATGACGCGACCCCTTCCGTCGGGCCGGGGTACACTTCGCGCGACATGGCCGAGCCGTCATCGCGGTTGCCCGTCGTCCTTTTCGGCCTGTTGCTGGCCCTGTGCCTGACCCTTGCCCTCGCGTTCGCGGTGGAACCCGCCGCGTCCGGAGACGGGACGGGTGCGGACGGGAGCGCCGAAGCGGTGTCCGCGTCGGGCGCCACCCATCCGGAGTTCCCGTCGATGGACCACGGCGGGTCCGGTCCGCGGCGGCACGGGCCGGTCCTGGGCCTGGCGTGGGCCTTCGGGGTTCTGCAGCTCGCCCTCGTCGTGGGCTGTCTGGCCCTCGGGGTCCGGCGCGACCGGGTGCGGGCGCGGCTCGCCGCGGGCGGGCTGGTGCTGGCGCTGATCGTCACGATGATGGTGGTCTCGTACGGCGGTTACCTCGACGACCCGGACGCGGCGTTCCTCGCGCTGCCGGTGCCCACCGCCTGGTTCCTCTACGGGTTCTGGCCCGCCCAGTTCCTCGTCGTGGGGCTCTACGTGCTGCTGTTCGATCGGGAGATCGTGACCCGCCGGGACCTGGACCGCTTCCGCGAGATCCTCGCCCGGCACGGGCAGTCCGGCGGCTCCGCTCCGCACCCGGGCGATCCTCCCGGCATGGACGCCGTGCGACGCCGCGGGCGCCCGGCCCCCAGGTCCTTGCCTCTCGGCTTCGTCGGCGGTCCGACAGACTGCGGTCGGGGATCGGCGCCGCCGCCCGCCGGCTGATCCCGATGGACGACTCGCGCTCGCTCGTCGTGCTCGCCTTCGTCGCCGCCTACCTGGCGATGTGCGTCGGCGTGGGGGTCTGGGCCCTGCGCCGCACCAACTCCACCCGCGACTTCTTCATGGCGGGGCGCGACCTCGGCGTCATGGTCACCGGCCTCGCGGTGTTCTCGAGCGTGATGAGCGGGTTCGGCTTCGTGGGCGGTCCCGGCCTCGTCTACCGCATGGGGCTGAGCTCGGCGTGGATGACGGTGGTAAGCCCTCTCGCGTTCTGCTCGGTGTACTACCTGCTCGCCAAGCGGCTGCGCATGGTGGCGGAGCTGCGCGACACCATCTCGCTGCCCGACGCGGTGGCCGCGCGCTACCGCAGCGAGCTCGCGCGGCTGCTCACCGCCGTCGCCATCCTCCTCGGGGTGGTCGGCTACCTGGGGACGCAGATCCTGGCGATGGCCACGGTGCTGCGCGACATCCTGAACAACGTGTCGTTCATCCCCGAGGTGTCCCTGCTCACGTGCATGGCCGTCGCCTGCGCGGTGCTGGTGTTCTACTGCGTCACCGGGGGCATCCTCGCGTCGGTCTACACCGATCTGGTGCAGGGCGCGATCATGATCGTCGCCGCGGTGTTCGTGTTCGCCGCGGCCCTCGCCGCGGTGGAGGGCGGGCTCGGCGGCATCGTCACCACCCTCGTCGCCGACGACCCCGAGGCCATCAGCCCCTGGGGCACGCTCGGCATGATCGGGTCGCTGTCGTGGCTCGTCGTGTTCACCCTCGGCGGGGCCGGGCAGCCCCACGTCATCACCAAGCTGATGATGAACCGGCGCATCGAGGACGCCCGCCGCAGCCTGCCCGTCAGCGCCGTGGGCTACGCCATCTGCTCGCTGCTGTGGCTGAGCATCGGGCTCGCCATGCGGGCCCTCGTCATCCAGGGCGGCCACCCCGAGCTCGCCAACCCCGACGAGGCGGCGCCGCAGTTCCTGCAGCTCCACGCCGGCCCGGTGCTGGCCGGCATCGTCTTCGCGGGCCTGTTCGCGGCCATCATGTCCACCGCCGACAGCTTCCTCAACCTCGGCGCGGCCGCCGTGGTGCACGACATTCCCCGGGCCCTCTCCGGCCGGTCGCTGGCGAACGAGCTGTTCTGGGCGCGCGCGGCCACGGTGGGGCTCGCGGTGGGGTCGGCGCTCTTCGTCCTCTACTCGCGCCAGGACCTCGTGGCCCTGCTCGGCGCCTTCGGGTGGGGCACCTTCGCGGCCGCCCTCGTGCCCGCGGTGGCCATCGGGTTCAACTGGAAGCGCGCCACCGCCGCCGCCGCCAACGTGGCCATCGCGTCGAGCCTCGTCGTCAACCTCGGCATCGAGCTGTTCGGGATCGTCCTGCCGTGGGGCATCAACGGGGGCTTCGTCGCCCTGCTGCTCTCGATGACCCTGTTCTTCGGGATCTCGCTGGCCTCGCCGTCCCCGGCTCTCGACCCGGACATCGACGAGGTGATGGACTTGTAGCGGCCGGGTTCGGCTGTCCGGCCGCGGATGCCCGGCCGGGGAGCCGGCGAGAGCGCCGCCACGCGGTGGCGTCAGCCGAGCAACCGCGGGACGGCGATTCCGGCGCCGATGCGCACGCCCGTCTGGAGCGGGAGGGCGCGGTAGAAGTCGGCGCGCGCGACCAGGTCTCGCGTTTCGTGTCCGGCCGCCTGCCGCAGGGCGTCCGTGATGGCGTCGACCAGTGCGGGGGTGAGGTTGGCGGCGGCCAATGCGCGGGCCATGGCGTGAGTGTCGAACACGGGTTCACGTTTACGACTGGCGGTCCGGCGTTGTCGGTTTGGCCACGGACAGCACGTTCCGCGGGCAGAGGAGCGTCGAAGCGGGGCGACCGGGCAAGCGGCCGCCGTCACAGCGGACCAAGGGGTCGGTCGTCGGCTTGCCGCCCGTCGCGATGACGGCGCCGGGCGAGCGGGCGCTGTAGCCGTAGGCCCGTGCGGGACGGGCGGGCGGCCGCCGTCACCAGCGGACCAGCGGGTCGGTCGTCGGCTTGCCGCCCGTCGCGATGACGGCGTCGGGCGAGCGGACGCTGACGACGTAGTCGAAGGCGTCGGGGCCTGCCGCCGAGCGCCGGCCGACGAGGCGGACGAAACGCTCGCCGGCCGCCCGCGCGGCCCGGAGCTCGGTTTCGGCCGGTACGACCAGCGTGAGGGTCACGGTGCGGCCGCGCTGGCGCAGGGTCGCGTCGAGCACGCCGGCGTCCGCCCGCATGTCGTCCAGCACGGCGGCTTCCTGCGTGGAGGCCAGGACCGGCGGGGTCGATACGCCCGGGCGGGAACGGAGACCGGACAACCAGCCGGCGACCCTCCGTACGACGTACGGCAGCCCCACCGCGACGGCGGAGGCCGTGCCGATGCCGAGGACGTCGGTCTGGGCCATCTCGGTCATCTGGCGCGGCTGCATCTGGCTCATCATCTCCGAGTGGCTCGGCCCCCCGAACGGGGCCGGCTCGCGGCCGCGGGTCAGGTCGTCGAAGAGCCCGAGGCCCTCGACGAAGCCGAGGCCGGGCGCCAGCTCGACGGGCGGCCGCGGGGGGACGATCCATCCGACGTCGGGATCGCTGAAGACCGTCCGGGCCGAGCCCTCGGCGCGGCGGTCGGCCTGGAGTGCGGCCCGGATGCGCGCGAGCGACTCGGGGCTGAGCGCGCCGACCGCGCTCTCGTCGGGGGAGGTCTCGTCGGACGCCGGGGTCGGCGCCGCCGCCGGGGTCTGCGCCGCCACCGGGGTCTGCGCTGCCACCGGGGTCTGCGCCGCCGCCGGGGTCTGTGCTGCCGCCGAGCCCGCCATCAGCAGGACGGCGACGGCGGTCGCC
>JAJEEA010000518.1 GCA_022821235.1 Vicinamibacteria bacterium | reverse complement strand
CCGGCGCCCGCGTCCCGCCACGCCGAGCTCGCGGCGCCGGGGAAGGCTCGTTCCGCGTCGAGGACCAGCCGATGCCGCCACGGCGGCGCCTCGTCGGCGTCACGGCCGCGCTCGGCGACATCGAGCGCGCGGTCGATGTCGATCGGGCGAGTTCCTGTCCGCCGCCACGACGGTTTTTGTGCGTCGAGGGCCGCGAAGAACGCCTCGTTTCCCCCGGGGGCGCTCAGCAACTGCTCCAGGCGAGAGACGCGCCGCCCGGTGGCCGCGCGCCGCTTGCGCTCGGCGGCCTCGGCCTGACGCCGCTCTTCGAGACCGCGCTCGGCCGCCGCGAGGGCGCGGTCGATATCCGCCGTCCCGAACCGCCCGCCGCACCTGCGGAGCTCCTGACGGAACCGGGCGTCGGCCGCCTCGTCCGACAGCACGTCGCGAAGCCGCCAGAGACGCGTGTCGTCCGACTCGGCGGCGTCGAGGGCCGAATCGATGTTCGCGCCCGTCGTCGCGTCGTTGCCGTTCACGTTCCACGTCGGATCGAGATCGGCGAGTTTTGCGAGGAACAGCTCCACGCCCCCTGGCAGGTGGGCGAGAGCCGTTCGGCGGGCTTTCCTCTCCTCTTCGCGCTTCGCCCACTGCGCCTCGGCCCGGGCCCGCTCCGCTTCGCGGCGTGCGGTCGCTTCCCGCCGGGCCGCCGCGTCGGTTCGCCGCTGCTCCGTCTCCAGCGCCGCGATCTCCGCGTCGAGCGCCTCGACCTGCTGCCTCGCCTCGGCGGCTTCCGCCGCGTCCCGCGCGTGCGCCGACCGCGCCTCCCGGGCAGAGGCCGAAGCCTCCTCGTACGCGACAACCCGGTCCGGCTTCTGCTCCGGCGCTCCCGACGACCGGTCCTCCCATTGGTGCTTCGCCGCCGGCCCGATGTGCTGTGACGGCGGACTGAGCAGAAGACGTTCCTCCTCCTTGGCGTCGCCGGCCTCGCGCGCCCGCGCCAGTTGCGTGGCGTGGCTCTCGGGCGTCACCTTGTCCGCCACGCCGGCCTGGACGAACGCCTGGTTCATCTCCGCCGCCCACGCCTGCCGCGTCTCCTCGAGCCACGCCCGCGGCTTCGTGCGCTCGCTCTTCTTCGCGCCGCCGGCCGCCGGATCGCCTCCCTTCGGAGCCGCGCGCCGGAACCACGATTCTGCCGGCCGCTCCACCCCGTCGTTCACCCGCTCGGAGAACACCAAGTGCAGGTGCGGGTTGTCCGCCACCCCCGCCTTCTTCGAGTGGCCGGCGTGCACCGCCAGCGTGTACGGCAACTCGCCGGCCGTCACGTGCGCCGCGAAGCTCCGCGCCAGATCGAGCCGACCGGCAGAGTCGAGCTAGTTGGGTAGTGCCGCCGTCAGCGAGCGGAAAAGGCGGCCGTTGCTCCGCTCGTGGCAGTCGGCCGCCGCCCAGTACAGCCGCGCGTCCGACGACGCAAACGACGGCATGCAGCCCGACTCGAGGTGCACGAGCTCGTCCTGGCTGGCCGCGCCGTACTTGCCGGCGCGGCTGATGTAGTCGTACTTCGCCGCCGCCGACTGGCCGCTGCCGCGGCTGCCCGTCTTCACGTTGACGTGGCAATACATGCGCGCGTGCCTCTTGCGCCTCAGGCGTGTCGTCGCACGTCGGTTTCGCACAGCGAAACCGGTAAGTGCGCCCTTCGGGTTTCGGGCTTTTTTCTCGTGGCGCCGCGTGACCCCGGGATGTCGTGGCCGAATTTAGCGTGTTGATCCGTTTCGCTTGGCAGGATTCATGATATGTTCTGAATTATGCAGACGTCAAGACGCGCGGCTCGGATCACCAGGCTCCAGGAGCGGCGCCAGGAGATTGCGTCCAGGGCGAGGGTCGCCGACAAGCGGCTGGCGGATCAGCTGCGTCAACTTCAGACGCACGAGACGAAAGCGGAACGCAAGCGGGAGACCCGGCGCAAGATCATCGTCGGGGCCATCGTCCGCGCCGCACAGATGTCGCAGACGGACATCAGCCTCCGCTGGCTCGAGGAGCAGATCAAGGCGCTGAAGCGGCCCGACGACCGTGCCCTCTTCGGGCTCGACGGAGAGCCGTCCGCCGACCCCGCCGAGGCGGGCAAGAGGGAGCCGGGAGCCGCGCGGCCGGCCCCGCCGATCACGTCCCGGCAGAAGAAGCTCTTGGCCAAGCTCGTCGAGGAGCATCGCGAGCTCGCGCGGGAGTTCGGCGTCGACCCCGGCGAGCCCTGGCTCGAGAAGCTCGGCAAGGCGAAGGCGACCTCCCTGATCGGCGCGATGCTCGAGCGCGTCAACGCGCAGGCGCCGCCCGATGAACGATGACGACTCGTGCGCCGGGCGGCCGCCGGCTGCCGCCCGGCCGTCCGTTCGTCATGTCGTCAGTGTCGAGCCGGTGGTGGGGAAGTGGTCGGAAAGGGCGGGTCGTCGAGGACGTCGGAATCGGCCGGCGGAGACACCGCCGCCGCGCTGCGTCACGCGAGGGTGGGACCCGTCACCGCCCCCTCCTCGTACCCGCGCCCGCCGGCGAACCGGTCGACTCTTCGCGATGCGCGCCGGACTCGTTGCGGGACGCTTCCGACCGCCGGGACAGCAACTGCGCCAACTGCTTCACGCTCTCGACCTGCTGCAGGAGATCCTGCATGTCGGAGCGCTGGACCGTACCCTGCACGAGCCAGCCCGTGATCCGCCGGTCGAAGGAGGAGGCCGTTTCTTCCAGATGCTCGGCCACCGCGGCCTGGAGCTCCGGCTGCTCGTCGAACAGCGCCCGCCACAGACCGGTGAGCCGGCCCGGGTGCCAGTCGGGAAGCCGGCGTGCCGGGTCCGACGAAGCGAGCCACCCGCGGTACACGGCCAGGATGACGCCCCGGTCGTCGACGCCGGTGCGCTCCCACCGCTCGGTGACCAGGTCCTGGTGGCCGCTGGGCTTGGGCGTGTCCCAGGCGGCCACCTCGTAGGTGGTCGCCGTCAGCCTGAGCAGCCACCGCAGCCCTTCGCGCCCCTTGCGGTCCCGGAGCCAGATCCGCTGACCGGGTTCGAGCTTCGCGCACGGAGAGACGAGGCAGAAATCCGCCGACCCGATGCCGGTCGGGACCATCGAGTAGCCGTAGTAGCTCACGTAGAACGCCTGCGGGTCGTCCAGATCCACGGGCGCCGGCCTCGTCTGATCCTGCTCTTCGCTCTTCATCAGGAAGACCTCCGGCGACGGCTGCGACAACACCCGCACCGGCAGTTGGACGCTCGGGTCGAAGCGCGTCAGCGGGCGGGAGGATTCTCCGCTGTCGGCCTCGACCTGAACATCCCGCGGCGGACCGATGTAGAGCTCCAGGCCGAGGGCGCGGCAGATCTGCTCGACGCGGTTCAGGCGGGGGACGTGCCCGTTCAAGACCGAGCGGATCGCGTCCTGCGGCAGGCCGCTGTTGACCGCGGCCCGGTACTGGGATTGTCCTCTTTCCGCGAGACGCCGCCGGACCGCCTCCGCGAAATCGATGGTCGTCACGTTGAAAGTATACCGCCTCTCGACGCGAACGACGGTTGACCGGACTCGTGATCACGATCCATCATATTCGGCATATATACGTATTGTCAGCAGCCGCATCGGGTTCGTGGCGGCGAGGTCGATCTCTCCATTTTCGCCTCGAAGCCTGGCCGGGCAGCGCGGGGTGACGAATGGGAGGTACTGGTGACGGCGCAGCTCTTGACGGTCAGGCAAGTGGCCGGTCAGCTGGGCGTCTCGCGGTCGACCGTGTACAAGATGCTGGAGGACCGGGTGTTCCCGGCCGCACCGATCCGGCTTCCCGGCGGCAACCCTCGCTGGCCGCAGGAGGTCGTCGATGAATGGGTCGATACCCGCAGATGCGACGGAGATCGCTCACCGCTGGGGCGATAGCGGTACGGTGGATGCGGTGGGCGCGGCTCGTGACCCTGCCGAGTCCGGGGGAACCGCGGGCGAGGCGCGCGTCAGCTCGACGGCGCCCCGGGCGCGGCAACGCAGCCGCACCGCACGCTGCCGCCGCGGAGACGGGCGGCGCACCACGAGAGAATCGGCGCAACCAAGCTGAGCGAACTGGTGGCCGAGGCGCGGGCGGGCTGGGATGCCGCCACCCTCGAGCGGCTCATCGTCAAGGGCCTCACCCGCTACTACTACGGCATCGACGACGAGGTGCGCAGAGCGCCGGTCGCGGCCGAGCCGCCGCTGACCGGCACCGGTCGGAGACCCCCGTACCACGATTTCGTCCACGATGTGGCGCCTCTTGCCGCATCTTCCCCGCCGACACGAGGAGCCAACGGGAGGAGGTGATCGGGCGGCGCCCGCTGTTGGGCGGAACCCACCGGGACGTGCTGCTCGTGACGACCATCCAGCACTTCGCGCCTTCAATGATGGGTACACTCTGAGTAGTTGAGGCCCTGCTCGGGTTACGGCCGTACGCGGACCGAGACGAAACCGCCCATTCGCGTTCGGCAGGCAGTCGAGTTGGACCGACGAATGACGCCCGCCCGTTGCTCTGCCGAACGGTTTTGGCGTGGCGTCAACGAAGGGGGGGTAATCTCCGCCGACCGACGCACTTCGCGAGCATGCAGGAAGGACGATGGTGATGTCGATGACGATGCGTCCACGTGGCGGCGGCGCGGTTCGGGCGGGCCGTGGCTGACGTGGCTGTGCCCAGCGAAGGCCCCGTGCTGGCCCCGGGCGCCCGCGTCGTGATCCGCGACGCCGAGTGGGTGATCCGCCGCGTCGACCGCTGCCCGGACGGCGGCGACCAGCTCGTGTGTGACGGCGTGTCGGAACTCGTGCGGGAGCGCGAGGCGATCTTCCTCACCACCCTCGAGTCCGACATCCAGGTCCTGGACCCCGCCGACACCCGGCTCGCGCCGGACGAGTCGCCCGGCTTCGCGGACAGCCGGCTCTACCTGGAGAGCCAGCTCCGGCAGGCGGTGCCGAACGACGAGAACATCCACGTCGCTCACGGGGCGGCGATGGACCCGGCGCCCTACCAGTTCGAGCCGGCCCGACGGGCGCTGCGGCAACCGCGGCAGCGCATCCTGATCGCCGACGCGGTCGGGCTGGGGAAGACCCTGGAGGCGGGCATCCTCGTCAGCGAGCTGATCGCCCGGGGCCGGGGCCGGCGCATTCTGGTGCTGGCCGTCAAGAGCATGCTCACGCAGTTCCAGAAGGAGTTCTGGAACCGCTTCACCATCCCCCTCACCCGGCTCGACTCGATCGGCATCCAGCGGGTGCGCAGCCGCATCCCGACCAGCCACAACCCGTTCCACTACTACGACAAGGCCATCATCTCGATCGACACGCTGAAGCAGGACGCCGAGTACCGCACGTACCTGGAGCAGGCCTACTGGGACATCATCGTCATCGACGAGGCGCACAACGTAGCGGACCGGGGTTCCGGGAGTGCGCACGCCGGAGGCTCGCACGGGCGGACCTCGCTGCGCAGCCGCCTTGCCCGCCTGCTGGCGCGGCGGTCCGACACGCTCGTCATGCTGTCGGCCACGCCGCACGACGGTCGGGCGCGCAGCTTCGCGAGCCTCATGAACATGCTGGACGCGACCGCCATCGCCGACCCCGACAACTACTCGAAGGAGGACTTTCGCGACAAGGGGCTCGTCATCCGGCGCTTCAAGAAGGACATCCGGAACCAGGTCCGCAATGCCTTCCGCGACCGGGAGATCAGTCGGCGCCGGTTTCCCGCCTCCACGGAGGAGGAGGCGGCCTACGAGGCCCTGCTCGCAGTGAAGGTGGCGCCGTCCCGCCCGGCGGCGCCGGGGACCGGGTTGAAACGCCGCGACCTCTTCCTCGTCAACCTGGAGAAGGCGCTGTTCTCCAGCCCTGCCGCCTGCATCGCCAGCGTCGACAAGCGCCTCCGCCGAAGAGAGCGGGAACTCGCTAAGTCGCAGAACGCGCACGTGGCTGCGGAGGTCGAGTCGCTGCAGGCCCTGCGCCAAGCCCTCGAGGCCATCGGTCCGGACGACTACGCCAAGTACCAAGCGCTGCTCACCGCGGTCCGCGGCGGGAAGCCGTTCGAGTGGAACGGGAACGACCCGCAAGATCGCCTGGTCGTTTTCACCGAACGCATCGAGACGCTGAAGTGGCTGCGCGATCGGTTCGCGAAGGACCTGCGGCTCCGCGGCAACCAGGTGGAGATCCTCCACGGCGGGCTGAGCGACGTGGACCAGCAGCGCGTGGTCGAGGACTTCGGCAACGCGGCGCGCCCGTTGCGCCTGCTGATCTGTTCCGACGTGGCGTCCGAGGGCATCAACCTGCACTTCCAGTGCCACCGGCTGATCCACTTCGACATGCCATGGTCGCTCATGGTCTTCCAGCAGCGCAACGGCCGCGTGGACCGCTACGGGCAAGAGCGGACCCCGCACATCGTCTACCTGGTGACCGAGAGCGCGAACGAGACGATTCGCGGCGACACCCGCATCCTCGAGGTGCTGGCCGAGAAGGACGAGCAGGCCCACCGGAACATCGGCGATCCGTCGGCCTTCATGCGCGTCTACGACATCGAGGCCGAGGAGGAGATCACGCGGGACGCGATCGCCGCCGGCGAGCAGGCGGATCGCTTCGACGCCCGGCTGAGCCCGTCGGCCAGCGAGGGAGACGACCTCCTGGCGCTGTTTCTCGGCACCCGTGGCCCCGAGGACGAGCCACCGTCCGAGGCACCGGAGCCGCCGCCGGCGCCGACGTCGCTGTTCGACAGCGATCTCGCCTACTGCGAAGCGGCGCTGCACCGGCTGCGGGAGAAGTGTTGGCCACCCTCAGGGAATGATCATTTCTTGACGCTTGTCGACGGACCTCGTTGACGACGACGCGGCGGCGGGTCGTCGTCAGAGGCGGGGTCGGTGCGGCGACGGCGTTTGCGTT
>JAJEEA010000427.1 GCA_022821235.1 Vicinamibacteria bacterium | reverse complement strand
GCCGGCGCCGGCCTGCCTGTCGCGGCCGGGGCCGTCGTCCGCGGGCTCTCGGACGTGGCGTGGCCGGGGCGCCTCGACCTCGTCCGCCGCCCCGGGGGCGGGGCGGTCCTGCTCGACGCCGCCCACAACCCCGCGGCCGCGGCGGCGCTGGCCCGGCACCTTCGGGACGCGTTCCCCCGAGGGCTGCCCGTCGTCTGCGCGGTCATGCGCGACAAGGACGCCGACGGCATCATCGACCGCCTCGCCCCCTGCGCGAGCCGCATGGTCTGCACCGCCCCGGGCAACCCCCGGGCGACCCCCGCCCGCGCCCTCGCGGAACGCGTGCGGGCTCGGGCGCCGGGGCTTCCGGTGACCGCCGAGGACGACCCCCGCCGAGCCCTCGAGACGGCCTGGCGCACCGCGGAGACGGTGTGTGCGACCGGCTCCATCTTCCTCGTGGGAGAGTTGCTCGCCGCCCTGCGACCACGCCGGGCGCCGTAGGAGCTTCGCGACGGCGAAACTCCCGACGCAACCGAAGGTCACGCCGGGACCGGCTCCATCTTCCTCGTGGGGGAGCTGCTCGCGGCGCTGCGCCGGCGACGTGAACCTTAGGAGCGGCCGTGGTATTCTCGGAATGCCCAGGGCGCCGCGCCGGCCGCGCCCTTCCCCCTCCATGAGCCGCCTTGTCAGCCCGGGAAGCCGTTGCGGAACCGCGCGTTGCGCCGGTCGGGCGCGGCCGGGCCCGCTCCTCGTGGCCCTCGGGCTCTCGGCCGTCCTCGCCGCCGCCGCCCCGGCCCGCGCCCAGGATCTCCCCGACGCCCTCGGCGGCTCGCGGCAGTTCCGCTGGGAGCGGGTCGCGCCCAACCAGTTGTGGCTGAGCGGCGAGGTCGAGATCGACGGCGGCGGGGGCGAGAGCTGGCGCTTCCATGCCGACGACGCCAACATCTACACCGACGAGTCGCTGCTCGTGGCCACCGGCAACGTCGTGTTCTCGAGCGAGAACGCCCGGCTCGCGGCCGACCGGGCGGAGTTCGACTACGAGCTGGGGACCGGCATGTTCTTCAGCGCGTCGGGCTCCACCGAGCTGGTCGAGGACATCGAGCCGAGCATGTTCGGCACCCAGGAGCCGGAGATGCGGTTCTGGGGAGAGCTCATCGAGAAGACCGGCACGCGCAGCTACCGCCTGACCAACGGCGGCTTCACGTCTTGCATCCAGCCGACCCCGCGCTGGGAGGTGCAGGCCACCTCGGTCGACATCGACCTGGACGAGTACGCCCGGCTGCGCAACATGCTGCTGCTGGTGAAGGGCGTCCCCCTCTTCTATCTGCCGTACATGTACTACCCGGTCCAGGCGGAGGACCGCGCCACCGGCTTCCTGATGCCGACCTACGGCGCCTCGACCGTGCAGGGGCAGTCGATCAGCAACGCCTTCTTCTGGGCCATCAACCGCAGCCACGACGCGACGGTCTTCCACGACTGGCTCACGACCACCGGCCAGGGCACGGGGGGCGAGTACCGCTACGTGCTCGGGGAGGGCCGCGGCGACGCCGAGGCGTACCTGCTGAACGAGAAGGCGGCCCCCGACCCCTTCCGCGGCGGCGACGAGCTCCTGCCGGCCCGCCGCAGCTTCCGGATGCGCGGCAACCTCCAGCACTCGTTCACGGACGCCATCCAGGCGCGGGGCCAGGTGGATTACTTCTCGGACATCGAGGTGCAGCAGACGTATCAGCGGGACATCTTCCAGGCGACCAACAGCTCGCGCTCGTACGGCGGCAACGTGACCGGCTCGTGGGACGCGTACACCCTGAACGGGACCGCCGACTTCCGGGAGACGTTCTTCGGGCTCGACGACTCGTCGCTGCACGGGGCGGGGCCGCGCGTCTCGTTCAACCAGTCGGAGCGGCAGATCGGGACCCTGCCCGTCTACTACGGGTTCAACAGCGAGTACGCCAACCTGCTCCAGAGGCAGGGCTTCGGCGGGGAGGTGACCGACTCGGGGCTGACCCGCTTCGACGTCAACCCGCTGATTCGCGTGCCGTTCACCCGCTGGCCCTTCCTGACGTTCAACACGTCGGTGGGATACCGGCGGACGCACTGGCGGGAGAGCATCGACCTCGAGACCCAGGAGCAGGTCGGGGTCCCCGTCTCGCGCTCGCTGGCCGAGCTGCAGGCCGAGATCACCGGGCCCGTGTTCGTCAAGATATGGGACACCCCCAACACGAGCTACTCCGAACGGATGAAGCACGTGATCGAGCCGTGGATCTCGGTGGAGCGGGCCACCGCCGTCGACAACTTCGAGCAGATCGTCAGGATCGACAGCGTCGACTCCATCGTCGGCGCCACCACGCGGCTCCGCTACGGGATCGACAACCGGCTGTACGCGAGGCGGGGAGAGAGCGGGGCGCAGGAGTTCCTGACGATCGGGGTCGAGCAGACGTACTACACGGACGAGCGCGCCTCGCAGTTCGACCAGCAGTTCCTGACCAGCTTCCAGCAGACGGCGCCGAGCAACCTGTCGCCGCTCGCCCTGACCGTGCGCGCCGCCATCACCGACGGCATGAACGGCACGCTGAGGGCGGAGTACGACACCCACTTCATGGCCCTGCGCACCATCCGCGCCGACGCCGACATCGCGGTCAGCGACTGGCTGCTGCAGCGCACCGGGTGGAGCCAGCGCCGGTTCATCGAGGGGCTCTCGGGATTCGACAACCGCGACTTCCTCGACCACACCCTCAACTCGTTCACCAACTACCAGGCGCGCGGCAACAAGTGGGGGGGCGTCTACCAGTTCAACTACGACGTGCAGCTCGGGCGCATGGTGCAGCAGCGGATGCTCGTCTACTACAACGCGCAGTGCTGCGGGTTCAGCGTCGAGTACCAGACGTACAACCTCGCCAACCTCGGCTTCTTCCGGACACGGGCCGCGCAGGACAAGCGGCTCAACGTCTCGTTCACCCTGGCCGGCCTCGGCACGTTCGCCAACCTGCTCGGCGCCTTCGGCCCCGGGACCGGGGGCCGGCAGTACTGACGGGCCCTCGCCGTGCCGGACACCGTCCTCGTGACCGGCGCCGCCGGCTTCGCGGGCAGCCATCTGCTCGCCCTGCTGCAGCGCACCCGGCCGGAGGCTACGCTGCTGGCGTGGCGGCGGCCCCCGGGGAACGGCGCCCGGGGCGGGGCGGCGCCCCCTCCGCGGCCGATCGCGGCGCGGGCGGTCTGGCGCGAGGTCGACCTGCTCGACGGCCCCGCGGTGCGTCACGCGG
>JAJEEA010000391.1 GCA_022821235.1 Vicinamibacteria bacterium | reverse complement strand
TGCTATGATGCGCCGCGATGCCGACCCCCCGCCCGATCCGGAAAGCCGTGTTCCCCGCCGCCGGGCTCGGCACGCGCATCCTGCCGGCCACCGCGGTGCTCCCCAAGGAGCTCCTGCCGATCGTCGACAAGCCGATCATCCAGTACGGCGTCGAGGAGGCGGCCGCGGCTGGAATGTCGCAGATCGTCCTCGTGAACAGCCCCGGCAAGCGGATTCTCGAAGACCACTTCGCCCCGCACCCGGCCCTCGACGACGTGCTCGCCCGGCGCGGGAAGTCGGCCCTGCTCGCCGGGCTCCGCGGCCTGACGGCGGGCATCGAGCTGTCGACGGCCTGCCAGGCCGAGCCCCTCGGCCTCGGCCACGCGGTGCTCGTGAGCCGCGAGAGGGTCGGCGACGAGCCGTTCGCGGTGGTGCTGAGCGACGACGTCATCGACGCCGACCCGCCCGCGCTCCGCCAGATGCTGGCGGCGTACGCCGAGGTCGACGGGCCCGTCCTGCTCGTGGAGCGGGTGCCGCGCGAGGCGGTGGGCCGCTACGGCGTCATCGCGGGCGACCCCGTGGGCGGCGGCGTGCACAGGGTCACCGATCTCGTCGAGAAGCCGGCCCCGGAAGACGCGCCGTCGGACCTCGCGATCATCGGCCGGTATCTGCTCACCCCCGATGTCTATCCCGCTCTGGAGCAGACGGGAAAAGGCCAGGGTGGCGAGATTCAGTTGACGGACGGGCTGCGCCGCCTTCTCGCCGAGCGGCCGATCTTCGCGGTCGAGCTCGACGGCGTGCGACACGACGCCGGGAACAAGCCGGGCTACCTGCGCGCCATCCTCCACTTCGCGCGGAAGCACCCCGAGCTCGGCGCCGTGCTGGCGGAACCGCCCGGCCGCGAGCCTGCGCCGTAGGGCCGGAGAACGGCCCCGCCTCCGGAGGAGGCACAGGCTCCCGGGAAGCGGATGGCGCCAGGCGGCGCCGTAGCGACGATCGACGGGGCAGCCTGCACAGCGGGATGGCGCCAGGCGGCGCCGTAGCGACTATTGATGGGACAGCGGGCCTCGCGGGATGCGGTGGACGGAGACTTCAGGACGATGCGCCGGCGGACGCCGGCTTGGCGGCCCCGGACCCGGACGCGGCATCGGACGAGCCCGACGAGCCGCCCGACTTCCCGGCTTCCGCCTTCTCCGACTTCTTCTCGGACTTCTCGGAATTCGACGCGCCGTCGGACGACTTGGCCGCCTTCGAGTCACCCGCCTCGGCCGGGTCCTTCTTGCCCTGCCTGGCGTAGTCGGTCACGTACCAGCCGGTGCCCTTGAACTGGATGGCGGGCGAGGAGAGCAGCTTGCGCACCGTACCCTCGCACTCGGGGCAGGTCGTCAGCGGCGGATCGGAGAACCGCTGGATCTGCTCGAACCGATGCGCGCAGGCTTCGCACTGGTATTCGTAGAGTGGCATGGATCCTGTCGCCGGCCGACTGCCGCCTTCGGCTCCGCTTGGCGCCCAACCGCTCGTCCAGGAATCCGCGC
Organism: Vicinamibacteria bacterium; assembly: GCA_022821235.1. Classification (GTDB taxonomy): domain Bacteria; phylum Acidobacteriota; class Vicinamibacteria; order Vicinamibacterales; family UBA8438; genus JAJEEA01. The sequence continues at coordinate 7,870 of JAJEEA010000391.1, read as the reverse complement.
CGTCCCACGGCGCCGACTCCCGACCGAACGCGGCCTCCTCCCCCAACGGCGGGCCGGCACGGAGGAAGATCAACTGCCCATGGTACCCGGCCGGCGGCTCGCGAATCAATCGAGGAGGTCGTCGCCGGTGTCGCCGAGGAACAGCGTGCGGTGCAGCCAGAGCGGGACCGACCCGTGCCCCAGCAGCCGGTCGTGGAACGACTTCAGCGAGAACGCCGAGCCCTCGCGGGCCTCCAGATCGTCCCGCAGCTTGGACAGCATCAGCCGCCCGACGGCGTACAGCGCGTAGTCGGGGTCGAACGTCCCCCGCTCGGCCTCGCGCCGCGCGCTGCCCTCCTCGAGGTAGACCTCGTCGCGGAAGAACCGCACCCCCTGCTCGACCGACAGGTCGTCCGCGTGCAGCCGGATGCCGACGACCAGCCGGGCCAGCCGCAGCAGCGTCTCGACGATCTGCCCCAGCTCTATCGCGTCGTCCCGCCGCGCGAGGCCGGCCTCCATCACCATGCGCTCGGCGTAGTGGGCCCAACCCTCGACGAACGAGACCGGCGCGAACATCAGCGACTTGCGCAGCGTGCTCCGGATGCCCCGCTGGTGGAGGAAGTGCAGGTAGTGGCCCGGATAGGCCTCGTGGGCGGACACCGACCAGAGCGTGGCGAAGTTCAGGTCGCGCAGGTGCTCTTCCCGGCGCTCGGCCGGCCACGCGGGATCGACGTCGCTCAGGTAGTAGTAGCAGGACAGCGGCTTCGGCTCGAACGGGCCCGGGGACCAGACGCCGGCCTGGGTCCAGCGCATGAAGTCGGGGGTCGAGGCGACGATGATCGACCGGTCGTCGGGCAGGGTGACGAGGGCGTTGCGCTCGATGAACGACACCAGGTCCGAAAGCTGGTCGCCCACCGTCTGCGCGAGCGCGCCGGGCTCGGGGTGCCGCTCCCTGACCTGACGCCAGACGTCGGCCGGCTCCGCCTTGGCGTCGATGCGCGCCGCGACCTCGCAGAAACGGCTCTGCTCCCGGACGAGCTCGCGCTCCGCGACCGCGAGCAGCGCCTCGGACCCCAGGCCGATGCCCTCCCGGTGGCGCAGCCGGCCGTCGAACCGCTCCTGACCCAGACGGAACGTCGCCCGGCTCCGGGGCGCCAGGGTGCCGCGCAGGTGATCGTTGTGGCGGTTGATGGCCTCCGTCGCCTCGGTGGCGGCGTCGGCGAGGTCGCCGAGCAGGTGCAGGTCCTCGAGCCGTCGGAACGCCCGGGGCAGGTCGCGCTCGATGAACGAGACCACGCCGTCGAACATCTCCGCCCCGGTCTTGATGAGGATGCCCGGCGGGTCCTCCACGTTGGCGGCGGCCGCCTCGAGGAAGCGCGGCGTCTGCCTCAGCTTGGACACCACGCGCCGCGCCCGCTCCTCGACCGGCGCGTGGTCGAAGAGGGCCTGCCCGGCGAGCGAGGTGGCCAGGAGCTCGGCGTAGTGGCGGGGGTCGCGCTCCCACGGCCTGATTTCCTCCAGCTCGTGGAGCCGGCCGCGGATGTGGTCGCCGAGCATGCGCCGCTCGAGCTGCTCCTCGGCCGTCAGGCTGCGGGTGGTGATGCGGTCGAGGCGCCGCGCGAAGCCCCCGAGCTCGCGCCCCTGGGCGTCGATGGCGGTGCGCGACACGTCCTCGAGACGGTCGTCGTGCGCGTGCATCCCGTCACCGCACGCGGCGGTGGGAGCGTTCTCGTAGAGAAACTCCAGATACTCGTCGATGAAGTGCGAGAGCGGTTCCGAAGTGTGCATGGGTGGTCGGCGCGAGTCTTGCGTGGCCGGACGCCGCACTCGGGCCGGCGAGTCGGCGAACCCTGGATGCTACAATATCGCACGATTCCGCCCCGGAGTGCGCGCCGGACGATGGCGCGGCTGGTTGGGCCGCCGAGCGGTGGCGAAACGACGTTCGGCGGGCGGGTCGCCGCCCAGGCCGTGTCCCGGCATGCCCGGCACGCTGTATCTCGTCGCCACGCCCATCGGCAACCTCGAGGACATCACGTTCCGGGCGGTGCGCACCCTGCGGGAGGTGCGGCTGATCGCGGCCGAGGACACCCGCCGGACGGGCAGGCTGCTGCAGCGCCACGGCATCTCGACGCCCTCGACGAGCCTCCACGACCACAACGAGCGCCGGCGGACGCCCGGTCTCGTGAAGCGCCTGCTCGAAGGCGATTCGATCGCGCTGCTGTCGGACGCGGGGACCCCGCTGGTCTCCGATCCGGGGTTCAACCTAGTGCGTCAATCTCTTGACGCCGGGGTCCGCGTCACCGCGATTCCCGGCCCCTCGGCCGTCACCGCCGCCCTCGTGTCCTCGGGCGCCCCCGTCGCGAGCTTCACCTTCCTCGGCTTCCCCCCCCGCGGGCTGAACGACCGGAAGCGGTGGTGCGACGAGCTGGCCCGCGAGCCCCGGACCCTCGTGTTCTTCGAGTCTCCGCACCGCCTCGTCACCACCCTCCGGCTGCTCGAGGAGAGGCTCGGCGAGCGGACCGTCGCGCTGTGCCGGGAGCTGACCAAGCTGCACGAGACCACCCTCGTCGGACCGGTGCCGGCGCTGCTCCGGTCCGTCGGGGCGCCGCGCGGCGAGTACACCGGCGTGGTCTGGCCCGCGGGGCCCGCGGCCGGCGCCCGGCCGCCGCGGCCCGAGGGGCCGGCGCTGCTCGACGAGCTCGACGGGATGACGGTCGACGGCGGCTCACGACGAAACGCGGTGAAGGCCCTCGCGGCCAGGTACGGGCTGAGCGCCCGGGCCATGTATCGGGCGCTCGAGGAGGCCAAGGGCGAAATCGGCCCGTGAACCACGGGCCGCCCGGTTCGATTACACTGGGGAGCGCGGTGCCGAACCACGTCATCATCCTCGCCGCCGGCCGCGGCGCCCGCATGCGGTCGGCCCGGCCCAAGGTGCTGCACCCCCTCGCCGGCCTGCCCCTGATCGAGCACGTCGCGCGCGCCGCCGACTCCCTGCGCCCCGAGCGCGCCGGCCTCGTGATCGGCCATCAGGGGGAGCGGGTGCGGGCCGCCCTCGCCCACCGCCCGGCGCTGGCCTTCGCCCGCCAGGACGAGCAGCGCGGCACCGGGCACGCGCTGCTGCAGGCGGAGCCGCTGTTCGCGGGCCGCGCGGGGACCCTCGTGGTGCTGTCGGGCGACGTGCCGCTGATTCGCCCCGGCACCCTCGAGCGGCTCGTCCGCGCGCACGAGGGCGCGGGGGCCGCCCTCACCGTCGTGACCGCGGCCGTGGCCCGGCCCTACGGCTACGGGCGCATCGTCCGGGCGGACGGGCGCCTCGCCCGCATCGTCGAGGAGCGCGACGCGTCGGCGTCGCAGCGGCGGCTGAAGGAGATCAACGGCGGCATCTACGCCCTCGACCTCCCGCCGCTGTTCGACGCCGTCCGCGAGATTCCGCCGGCGGGGGCCTCGAAGGAGATCTACCTGCCCGACCTGGTGCGCATCTTCCGGCAGCGCGGGCGGCCGGTGGAGACGGCGGAGGTGGCGGACCCGGACGAGCTGCGCGGCATCAACAGCCAGACCGAGCTGGCGGAGGTCAAGCGAATCGTGCGACAGACGAGGAACGAGGAGCTGATGGCGGCCGGCGTCACCATCGAGGACCCCGCGACGACGTACGTCGACATGGACGTCGCCGTCGGCCCCGACACCGTCATCCACCCCGGCGTCTTCCTGCAGGGGCGCACCACCGTCGGGGCGCGGTGCGAGCTGCACCCCGGCGTGCGCATCGTCGACTCGACGATCGGCGACGACGCGACCGTGCGCGACCACTGCGTCATCCAGGGCGCCACCCTCGCCGACGGCGCGCAGGTCGGACCGTTCGCCCACCTCCGCCCCGGGGCGGTGATCGGGGAGACGGCGAAGGTCGGCAACTTCGTGGAGATCAAGAAGTCGTCGCTGGGCCGGGGATCGAAGGCCAACCACCTCGCCTATCTCGGCGACGCCGCCATCGGCGAGGGCGTGAACGTGGGCGCCGGCACCATCACGTGCAACTACGACGGGCAGCGGAAGCACGCGACGACGGTCGGCGATCGGGTGTTCATCGGCAGCGGCGCCCAGCTCGTGGCGCCGGTGAGCCTCGGCGACGACGCCTACGTCGGCGCCGGGTCGTGCGTCACCGACGACGTCCCCGCCGGCGCGCTGGCCGTGGCCCGCGGCCGACAGGTCGTCAAGGAGGGCTGGAACGGCCGCCGGGAGGCCGGGCCGGGCGACGGGCCCGACGCCTGAAGGGGCGAAGCCGCGGACGACCGGCCGCAGAAGATCGGCCCCGCCGGCCGTGGACCGAGGCCGGCACGCCGGCAGGGGGGCTGGCACGGCCGCCGGGCAACCGGGCCGGGCGACGGGCCCGACGCCTGAAGGGGCGAAGCCGCGGACGACCGGCCGCAGAAGATCGGCCCCGCCGGCCGTGGACCGAGGCCGGCACGCAAGGAGGGCTGGAACGGCCGCCGGGGGACCGGGCCGGCCGACGGGCTCGATGCCTGACCCGGCGAAGCGGACGATCAGCCGCAGAAGATCGGCCCCGCAAGACGCGGCCGCGAAGGAAATCGGCCGCGGAAGGACCGCCCGCGAAGCGATGTGCGGAATCATCGGCTACATCGGGCCCAGGCCCGTCGTCCCGGTCCTCCTCGAGGGGCTCCGGCGACTCGAGTACCGCGGCTACGACTCGGCGGGGGTCGCCCTCGTCCGCGAGGGCGCGGTCGAGCTGCGGCGCAGCGCGGGCAAGCTCGACCGGCTGGTCGAGGCCCTCGAGGACGATCCCGTCGACGGCGACTACGGCCTCGGCCATACGCGGTGGGCGACGCACGGCCGGCCGACGGAAGAGAACGCCCACCCCCACCGCGACGGCACGGGGCGCATCGTCGTCGTGCACAACGGCATCATCGAGAACTACCTGGCCCTCAAGCGCGAGCTCGAGGCCGAGGGCCACCGCTTCGATACGGAGACCGACACCGAGGTCGTCGCCCACCTCGTCGAGTGCGAATGGCGGGGCGACGGGCTCGAGGCGGCGGTCCGGCGCGCCCTCGCCCGAGTGCGCGGGCTGTTCGCCCTGCTGCTGCTGGCGACCGACGACCCCGGGAAGCTGGTGGCGGCCCGCCAGGGCCCGCCGATCCTCGTGGCCGAGGGCGACGGCGGGTACCTCGTCGCGTCGGACGTCCCCGCCGTTCTCAGCCACAACCGCGACGTCGTGTTCCTCGGCAACGGCGAGATGGCCGTCGTCACCGCCGGCGGCGTGACCTACACCGACTTCGAGGGCGAGCCGGTCGCCGCCGACACCCAGCACGTCAACTGGGACCCGGTGATGGCCGAGAAGGCCGGCTACCGCCACTTCATGCTGAAGGAGATCTTCGAGCAGCCGTGGGCGGCGCGGGAGACGGTGCTGGGGCGGACCTCGGTCGAATCGGGCCGGGTCTACCTCGGCGAGCTGGACGTCCCCGTCGAGCGGCTGCGGGCCGTCGACCGCGTCGTCCTCCTCGCGTGCGGCACCTCGTGGCACGCCGCCCTGGTGGGCAAGTTCCTGATCGAACGGCTCGCGGGGGTGCCGGTCGAGGTGGACTACGGCTCGGAGTACCGCTACCGCGACCCCATCGTGACGCCCACGACCCTCGCGGTGGTCATCACCCAGTCGGGCGAGACCGCCGACACCCTGGCCGCGCTGCGCGAGGCCCGCGGCCGCGGCGCCGCGACCATCGCCGTCTGCAACGTCGTCGGCAGCATGGCGACCCGCGAGGCCGACTTCACCGTGTACACCCACGCCGGCCCCGAGATCGGGGTCGCGTCGACCAAGGCGTTCACCTCGCAGCTCGTGGCCCTGCACCTCCTCGCCCTCTACCTCGCCCAGATCCGCGGGACGCTGCCGCCGGAAGCGGCCCGGCGGCACCTGGAGGACCTGGACCACCTGCCGCGCTGGATGGAAGAGACGCTGCAGTGCGAGGACGTCGTCAAGGCGGTGGCCCAACGGTTCCACCAGCACCGGAGCTTCCTCTACCTGGGCCGGGGCATCAACTACCCGATCGCCCTCGAGGGGGCGCTCAAGCTGAAGGAGATCTCCTACATCCACGCCGAGGGGTACCCGGCCGGCGAGATGAAGCACGGCCCCATCGCCCTCGTCGACGAGAAGCTGCCGGTGGTGACGCTGCTCCCGGACGGCTCGGTCTTCGAGAAGATGGCGTCCAGCCTGCAGCAGGTGCGGGCGCGCGGCGGATCGATCATCGCGGTGGCAGACGACCGCCAGACGGGCCTGGAGACCCTTGTCGGCGAGGGCCGGGACGCCCTCGTCACCATTCCGGCGACGCCCCCGCTGATCACCCCGATCGTCATGGTGATTCCGCTCCAGTTGCTCGCGTACCACATCGCCGTCCGCCGCGGCTGCGACGTCGACCAGCCGCGCAACCTCGCCAAGAGCGTGACGGTGGAGTGATGCGGGGGGACCGGCGACCCCATGGTGATTCCGCTTCCGTTGCCCCCCGCCTCATCGTCGTCCGCCGCGGCCGCGGCGACGACGAGCCGGAGCGTCACGGCGGGGTGAACCGGGGAAGACGGGCGACCTCCGAATCCCATGGCCCGCTGTGGAATGATCCGGGAAGGACGGGCCACCTCCGAACCCCGGCCTGCCGATGCGCTGACGCCCGCCCCGTGCGGGAACGAACCGACCACTCATGGACTTCATTTCGGATCTGAACGCCGAGCAGAAGCAGGCGGTGCTGCACACCGACGGCCCGCTCCTGGTCCTCGCCGGGGCGGGATCGGGCAAGACCCGGGTCATCGCCTGCCGCGCCGCCCGGCTGATCGCCGACGGGCAGGCCGAGCCCCACGAGCTGCTCGCCGTCACCTTCACGAACAAGGCGGCGGAGGAAATGCGCGAGCGGGTGAAGTCGCTGGCCGCCACCGGGGCGCGGCGCCCGTGGATCTGCACGTTCCACGCCTTGTGCGCACGGATACTGCGCCGCGAGGGCGGGGTCCGGATCGGCCGCGATTTCGTCATCTACGACAGCGCCGATCAGTCGGCGGCCATGAAGCGCATCCTGAACGACCTCGACGTCGACGACAAGCTGCTGTCGGCCCGGCAGGCGCTCGCCGAGATCAGCGCGGCCAAGAACCACATGCGCTCCCCCGAGAGCCTGCGGGGCGAGGCCTGGAGCGCGCGCGGCGAGCTGCTCGCCAAGGCGTACGAGCGGTACCGGCGCGCTCTCGACGCCGCCAACGCCCTCGACTTCGACGACCTGCTGCTCGAGACCACGAGGCTGTTCGAAGCCCGCGAGCCGGTGCGACGCCGGTACGGCGAGCGCTTCCGGTTCATCATGGTCGACGAGTACCAGGACACCAACCCGCCGCAGCTCCTCCTCGTCCGACTCCTCACCCGCGAGCACCGCAACCTGTGCGTGGTGGGCGATCCCGACCAGTCGATCTACCAGTGGCGGGGCGCCGACCTGAGCAACATCCTCGACTTCCAGAAGCACTTCGCCCCCGCCACGGTGATCCGCCTCGAACGGAACTACCGCTCGACGCAGGTCATCCTCGACGCCGCCGGGGCGGTCATCGAGCGGAACCGGCGCCGACTCCGCAAGCGGATGCGGACCGACCGCGAGGGGGGCGCCCTCGTGCGCTGCTTCCGGGCCGGCGACGACCTGGAGGAGGCGGACTGGGTGACCGCGCGGCTCCGCGAGGCGCTCGACGCGGGAGACACCCCGGCCGGCGTGCTGTACCGCACGAACGCCCAGTCCCGCGTCCTGGAAGAAGCGCTCGGCCGCGCGGGCATCGCCTACCGCATGGTCGGCGGCGTGCGGTTCTACGAGCGCAAGGAGATCAAGGACACGCTCGCCTATCTCCGGCTGCTCATCAACCTGGACGACGACGTGAG
>JAJEEA010000445.1 GCA_022821235.1 Vicinamibacteria bacterium | reverse complement strand
CCGGCGCCGTCGGTGACGACGGCGCGCCGCCCCTCGACGACTCCGCCGCTCGTTGCCTCGACGGTCACGCCGGGCAGCACCCTGCCGGCGTCGTCGGTCACGGTACCCGTTATCGCGCTCTGCGCGGCCGCGGAAGCGGACGCCAGCAGCACGCATGCGAACATCGACCACTTGCACATCTTCTGATCTCCCAGGTCGCCCCGAAGCGAGAGCGACGACCAGCCGATGTCCACGGTTACGGAAACGGAAACGGGAGAACGAGGGGATTCTGCGCCCGATTCCTCGGGTCGTATACGCAAACTCCATGCCGTTTGGCGGTCGGCACGCCATGACCCTGCGAACGCGGCGCCACCGTTGTCACCGCGTCCCGGCCGGGCAGGGGCGCGGCCCGGGTCCTCCACCGGTTCAAGGATCCGTATGAATCCTCCAATACCGCGTATCCCCGGGCCGCCCCGAGCCGCCGGTGGTGGCTACCCCGCGCCACGCCGGGAGCAGCGAGGCGCCTGCCTGACAAGGCGCGAGGAGGGCGCATATTGGGCATATGCAACCGACGCACGACGCAGCCAAGCGGGATGCATCGCTGCTCGAATGCAGCGGGGACTTCCACCACGGGCTGCGAGGATGCGGGCTGCGCCGGCGAACGGTCTCTTCGCGCAACCACCCCAAGCGCATGAGAGTACGGTGGCCGGTCCGCGCTCACGGCACGCTACGCCATCGAGGCCATTGGGAAGCCTCAAGAGCGAGCGTCGGCACGTAGCGCATGAACCGCCCCTTCCTTCTCGGGACCCTCCCGTCACGTCAGGGGTCGTATGTCTTCGCCATCGTCCACTTTTCTTCACGGCAAACTCCAGATCGGAGACAGGCGCGCCGGGACCGGCACGGCTCGTCGGGTCGACGCGGGGAGCCGATGCTCCCCGCCACTAGCGGCCGGGCGGCCGGCTCAGGACGATGTTGCGTAGCGGGTCGAGCCGGGGCGGGAGCTCGGCGGCGCCCGCCGGCATGTCGTTCTGCCGCAGCAGATAGCTGACGACATCGATCACGACCTGCGCACGCAACGAGTCGGGGTCCTGCTGCGGCATGGTGGTGCCGACGGTGACGAAGAGGTCGACGAGGGGCCGGTCCCGCCACTGGTTGAGGAAGAAGGGCCCGCGCAGGGCGGGAGCGCCGGCCTCGCTGCCGCCGCCGCTCAGGTCGTCGCGGTGGCAGTGGCCGCAGATGGCCCGGTAGTGCTCGCGGCCGCGCTCGGCCTGGGCCTCGGTGTAGACGCCGTCCCACACCGTGCGGGTCTGGCCCGCGGTGGGCTCGGCGCTGAGCGCGGCGGCGGTCATCACGGCGCAGACGGCGGCCCGGGCGAGCTCCGGAAACCCCGGGCGGGAAGCTCCGCTGTACTCGACCGACGCGTCCCGGCTGCTTGTGCCGCTCCTCGGTCGCATGGATTCCATGTCCGGTCGCCGGATCCTCCAGCCGGGCGCTCCCTCCTCTCGGCGCAACGCCCGCGGTGGCACGGCCTCGTGGCGGCTACGCTTCGTTGGGGGCACACCGGCACGTGGTCCTGCTCGACGAGATGAACCACGACACGCGCATCGTCCCCCTCGGCGAGCGCCCTGAGATCGACGGGCTGGCGCGTGTGCGCCGATCGTTCGCGCTCCCGCTGCCGGTTCCTTCCGCGCCGTCCGCCCTCCCGTCGCATGATACCGTTGAAGCAGGCGGACATGACTCGAATCTGCGTCTTCACGGGGTCGAAAGTCGGCGCGGGCGACGAGTTCGCGGCGGCCGCGCGAGAGCTGGGCGCCCTGCTCGCCGGGCGCGGGCACACCGTCGTCTTCGGAGGAGCGCAGGTCGGTATGATGGGGGTCCTGGCCGATGCGGTCCTGGCCTGCGGCGGGCGGATCATCGGGGTGATTCCCGGCCACCTGACGTCGCGGGAGATCGCCCATCCCGGGTTGACCGAGCTACGGGTGGTCGACTCGATGCACGAGCGGAAGATGGTGATGTCGGAGCTGTCCGACGGCGTGATCGCCCTCCCCGGCGCCTTCGGGACCCTCGACGAGCTCTTCGAGATGTTGACATGGGGGCAGCTCGAGCTGCACCGGAAACCCTGCGGCCTCCTGAACGTGGCCGGCTACTTCGATGCGCTTCTCGCCTTTCTCGACCATGCGGTCGAACGGCGGTTCCTCGCCCCCGAGCATCGCGCCATGCTCCTCGCGGAGAGCGACGGCGCCGTCCTGCTCGACCGGATGCAGGCCTACACGCCCCCGGCCGTCGAGAAGTGGTCCGAGCCCGTTTCCCCGTGACCGCCGACGCCCGGTTCCGGGTCGGCGTCCCGGGCGGTGCGGGCTTGGTTCTCGGTGGCCGATCACTTACCCTGTTGGTCTGACGTTACCAGCGCTGGCGGCCGCGTTGCGGTTCGCGCACGTCCTGTTCCGGTATGGCCGCGGACCTGCGAGAGGTGGTGAAAGTGATCAGCAAGAACACACCGGGCATCGCCCTATGCGCCGTGCTGGCGGCCGGTGTCGTGCTCTTCGGCGCTGACGCGGCCGCGCAGACGGTGCGGGTCGAGCGGCTGGCCGACGCACCGATCATCGGCCCCGGGCTGCACCCCAGCATCGGGGAGAACATCCAGGGGCCGTCGCTGATCCGCGTGCCCGACTGGGTGGCGGATCCGCTGGGCGCCTACTACCTCTACTTCGCGGACCACAAGGGACGCTACATCCGGCTCGCCTACGCCGACGACCCGCGGGGGCCGTGGCGGGTCCACCCGCCGGGCAGCCTGCAGATCGCCGACTCGCACTTCCTGACCGAGCCGCCCGAGATCTCGCCCGAGGAGCTGGAGCGCGTCCAGGCGGCGCGGCGGGCGCGCGGGGCGGCGCCGATGTCGCACGACGCCCTGTTCGAGGCGTCGGCGCCCCACATCGCGTCGCCGGACGTTCACGTCGACGATGCCAACCGGCGCATCGTCATGTACTTCCACGGCCTCGACGGCATCGCCACGCAGGTGTCGCGGGTGGCGACCTCGACCGACGGCATCGCGTTCACGACGCGGCCCGAGCGCCTGGGGCGCACCTACATGCGGGTGTTCCAGCGCGACGGGTGGACCTACTCGATGGCGATGCCGGGGCAGTTCTACCGGTCGCGGGACCCGCTGGGCGGGTTCGAGGAGGGGCCGCTGCTGTTCAACTCGCGGATGCGGCACTCGGCGCTGCTCGAGCGGGGCGACACCCTGTACGTGTTCTGGACCCAGGTCGGCGACGCCCCCGAGCACATCAAGCTGAGCACCATCGACCTCTCGGGCGACTGGATGACGTGGTCGGAGACGCCGGGCGTCGAGGTGCTGCGCCCCGAGCACGACTGGGAGGGGGCCGACGCGCCGCTCGAGCCGTCGGTGCGGAGCACCGCCTACGGCCACGTGAACCAGCTCCGCGACCCCGCGATCTACGAGGAGGACGGACGCGTCTTCCTGCTCTACGCGGTGGCGGGGGAGAGCGGCATCGCGCTGGCCGAGGTGCATTTCGACTGACTCGGCGTCGACTTCGCCGCGCGGCGCGGCCCCACGTCGCACCGAGACTGGCTCGGCCCGAGCCTGATGGAGGGGCGATGAGGAGCCATGCGGCGTCTGTGAACGAGGCGCAACGCGGTCGGGAACGATGCCTCGCCGGGTCGAGTGGCGCCGGCTTTCGCAGGGATCCGTCGATTGCGTGGATGGGCAGGTTGCACCGCCGATCGACTGCTCGGGGCCTCTTGGCCGGGACGGTCGGGTAACTGCAACGCCCGTCGAGTGCCGAAGGGCCTCTTGCCGCGGGCGGTGGACGCGTGCACGTGAACGGGGCGGCCGGGGGCGCCGGTCGTCCGAGGACGAGGAGGGCAGGCATGATGGACACGAGAAGGACATCGACACGCGCCGGCATGATGCTGGCGGCGGCCGCGTTCGTGGTGGGGACCACCTCGATCGCCGCCGCGCAGGACGGCGAGAGCGACTGGGTCGACCGCCCGCTGCCGAACCCGACCGGCGAGGTGATCCTGAACTGGGCGCCCCTGCCCGACGACCGGGAGTGGGGCTCGACCGCGGGCATCGACATCGGCCCCGACGGCCACGTGTGGGCCTACGACCGGTGCGGGGGCCTGGCCCTGGCCGGGGGCTGCGAGGAGAACCCCGACCGCGATCCCATCTTCAAGTTCAACAAGGATACCGGCGAGATCATGACCAGCTTCGGCGCCGGCCTCTTCGTGCTGCCCCACGGCATCCACGTCGACGCCGACGGCAACGTCTGGGTCACCGACTCGCAGGGCAACGAGGCGGGCACCAAGGGCCACCAGGTCATCAAGTTCACCCCCGAGGGCGAGGAGCTGATGCGCCTCGGCGTCGCCGGCCAGCCCGGCAGCGGCCCCGGCCAGCTCAACGAGCCGTGCGACGTGATCACGGCGCCCAACGGCGACATCTTCGTCTCCGACGGCCACAGCGGCCAGAGCCCCGATCCCCCGGCCGGCGCCACCGGCCGCATCCTCAAGTACGCCCCCGACGGCACGTTCATCAAGGAGTGGGGCGAGATCGGGTTCCGCCCCGGGCAGTTCCGCACTCCCCACGCGCTGGAGATGGACTCGCAGGGGCGGCTCTTCGTCGCCGACAGGGGCAACCACCGGATCCAGATCTTCAGCCAGGACGGCGAGCTGCTCGATACGTACGTGCAGTACAGCCGCATCAGCGGGCTGTTCATCACCGACGACGACACCCTCTACGCCATCGACTCGGAGTCGGGCGTGGGCAACCACCCCGGCTGGAAGACCGGCGTCCGCATCGGCCCCGCCGGCGAGGACCGGCTGACCGGGTTCATCCCGCCGCACGCGCACGGCGTGCGGGTGCTGCAAGGCGTGGCCGGGGAAGGCGTGGCGGTCGACGCCGACGGCAACGTCTATGCCGCGGAGGGTCCGGGGTCGCGGCCGACCGCCGGCGGCGGCATCACGAAATACGTGGCGAAGCAGATGGACTAGCTCGACACACGCGAGCCAACCGCGCTGCGAGGCTCCCGGCCGGCTCTGTCGCCGGCCGGGAGTTCTTGTGTACGGGTCCGCAGACCGTCGTCGCGGCGGTCCGGCCCGCCGGCTGGCTGAATCCCTCCGGAAGCTCGCGCGGGCTTCCGCGTCGGCGCCCGGCCCCCCTATTCGTCGTCGCCTGCGGTTCCGATTGCCGCCTCACGGAACCTCCCGGGAGCTCGCACCGCGCTACGGCACCGGGTCATGGAACAGCGACGGAAGTCACCGTGCCACGTGCCATGTGCAGGAGGCCGCAGGAAACGGGCTGCATCTGGACGCGGTCGGCACATCATGTCGATCTCGGTCCTACTGGAACTCGACCCGCGTCACGCTGGGGGGATCGTCGTCCGCGAAGTGCGGGTGCACGACGTAGACGTCGTCGCCGACCACCGCGGCGGTGGTTCCCTGCGGCTCGTAGGCCGCGACCCCGGCGAGGTCGGCCGTCATCCAGTCGTCGCTGCTCGTCAGCGCCACCACCCGGTTGTCGGAGTTGCTGACGATGGCGAGGCGGCCGGCGCTCCAGACCATGCCGTCCTGGCCCGGAATGTCCTCGGGCAGCATCACCGCGGTGGCCGACGCGGGGTCGGCGAGGGGCACCTTCCACAGCGCGTCGCCCCGCGCCACCAGCAGGTAGCCGGCGGGATGCTCCACGATGCCGTTGGGGCCCGCGCCGTCGTCGTCGAAGCGGTGGAACACCGAGGCCGCGTAGTCGGCGTCGACCCGGTAGACGAGGTTCATGCGGGTGTCGGTGACATAGGCGGTCCCGTCGTCGGCCACCGCGACGTCGTTGGCGAAGAACGCCGCGTCGTCGCCGGCGTCCTCGACCGCGGCGGCGAGGTCGACCATCGCGATGCGCTCGCCGGTGGTCAGGTTGTACACTCCCAGCATCGCCTGCCCGCGGGTCCCGCCCTGGAACACCGCGCGGTCGGAGTTGGCGACGAGCAGCCGGTCGCGCAGCTCGTCGGCCTCGATGCCGACCGACGACACGAGGTCCGGATCGGACACGAGCGGCGTCACCCGCCCGTCCTCGTGGAGTTGGAACACCGAGCCCTCGGACAGCGACCCGGTGAGCAACCGGCCGTTGTCCATGTCGTACTCCACGCCCTCGGGAATGAACCCGCCGCGCTCGGCGACGATGACGTCCGGGAGCATCGGCGGGGCCGGCGCGTCGGTCGCATCAGACGCCGGCGCGGTATCCAAAGGCTCCGGCCCGGCGCCGCACGCGGCGGCCAGACAGGCGGCGAGGGCGACGGTCAAGAACTGAACACGCATGAACAGGGTTCTCCTTCCTCCACGACGCGCCTGTCCGGCGCGGCTCGGTGCGCGCGCCGGCCGACGCCAGGGACGGCCCGCGACGCAAACGTGGGATCTCACTGTCGGTCGGGCGTTGCGCCGCGGAACGGCGCGGACTTCCGTGGGATTGGCCGGCGGGGGCGCCGCAGGACGGCGGTCGTCGGGGCCGGCGCTCACGCGCCATCTGCTCATGACGCGCCGCCGGCGAGCAGCGTCAGCACCGTCTGCATCGTGGCTTCGAGCGCATCCACCCGGCCCGTCAGGCGCGCAATCTGCCAGCCGTTGAACAGCGACGTGACGGCCGCCACCAGCGCGGCGATGGCCGCCGCCAGCGCCAGGGCCCTCTCGGTCATCACGCCCCCTCCGGACGCTGCTTCCATCGCTTCCCAGCGTAGCATGGGCGGCGGGGGTGCTCAACGCGTCCCGCTCTGCGCGGCCTTGCCGGTCCGCCGCCCGGTCTGTCCGCCGGCCCCCCGGGGCTTTCCGACGCCGGCCCCGCCCGTCTCGGATACGATCGGGGCATGACACCCGCTTCTTCCTCATACGGACCTGACGAACGATGAAGGCGGCCGGTTCCGGTGTCGCCAACCCGCAGCGACGCAACATCGCGATTATCGCCCACGTCGATCACGGCAAGACGACCATCGTCGACGCGATGCTGCACCAGAGCGGCGTCTTCCGCGCCAACGAGCGGGTCGAGGAGCGCGCCCTCGACAACATCGATCTGGAGCGCGAGCGCGGCATCACCATCCTCGCCAAGAATACCGCCATCCGCTACCGCGATCTCCTGATCAACGTCGTCGATACGCCCGGCCACGCCGACTTCGGCGGCGAGGTCGAGCGGACCCTCACCATGGTCGATGGCGTCCTGCTGCTCGTCGACGCCTCCGAGGGGCCCCTGCCCCAGACCCGGTTCGTGCTGCGGAAGGCCCTCGAGCGCGGGCTGCCGCCCATCCTCGTCATCAACAAGATGGACCGCCACGACGCGCGTCCCGCCGAGGTGCTCGACGAGGTCTACGACCTGTTCATCGACCTCGACGCCGCCGAGGAGCAGATCGAGTTCCCGGTGATCTACGCGAACGCGAAAGCGGGCACCGCGAGCCTCGATCCGGGCGCGCCGGGGCGGTCGCTGCGCCCGCTCCTCGACGCCATCGCCGAGCGGATTCCGCCGCCGCGGGGCGATGCCGGGGCGGGGCTGCAGGTGGTGGTGGCGAACCTCGATTCCAGCGACTACCTCGGGCGCATCGCCATCGGCCGCATCGTCAACGGCCGGGTCGCCCTGGGCGACGAGATCGCGGTCTCGAAGCTGGACGGCGCCGTCGACCGCACCCGGGTCACGAAGCTGTACCTGTTCGAGGGCCTGCAACGGGTCGAGGTGGAGTCGGCCGCCGCCGGCGACATCATCTGCCTGGCCGGCATCGACGACATCACCATCGGCGAGACCATCACCGACCCCGGCGACCCGCGCCCGATTCCGCCCCTCCACGTCGACGAGCCCACGGTGTCGATGGTCATGGGGGTCAACACGTCGCCGATGGCGGGTCGGGACGGGCAGTACGTCACGTCGCGCAACCTCCGCGACCGGTTGGCCCGCGAGCTCGTGGGCAACGTGTCGCTGCGGGTCGAGGACACCGAGTCGCCCGAGCAGGTGCAGGTGGTGGGGCGCGGCGAGCTGCAGCTTTCGATTCTCGTCGAGATGATGCGCCGCGAGGGCTACGAGATGCAGGTGGCGCGCCCCCGCATCGTCACCCGCCGCGACGGCGGCCGCGTCGAGGAGCCGGTGGAAGAGCTGGTGATCGACGTCGCCGAGGACTACCAGGGGGTGGTCATCGCGCAGCTCGGCACGCGGCGGGCGACGATGACGAAGATGGTCAACCACGGCAGCGGCCGGGTGCGGCTGGAGTTCCGCATTCCGACCCGCGGGCTCATCGGGTTCCGGTCGCAGTTCCTGACCGACACGCGGGGCACCGGCATCCTCCACCACCTGTTCGCGGGGTGGGAGCCCTGGCACGGGCCCATCGCGGGCCGGCCCACCGGGGCGCTGGTGGCGGACCGGGCGGGAAGGGCCACCGCCTACGCCATCTCGAACCTGCAGGAGCGCGGCGAGATCTTCGTTCCTCCCGGCACCGAGGTCTACGAGGGGATGGTCATCGGCGAGAACGCGCGCCCGGACGACCTCGACGTCAACGTCACCAAGGAGAAGAAGCTCACCAACATGCGCGCGTCGACGGCCGAGGAGGCGCTGCGGCTCGTGCCCCCGCGCCTGCTGAACCTCGAGCAGTCCATCGAGTTCATCGACGACGACGAGCTGGTCGAGGTCACCCCGCGGAGCATCCGGCTCCGCAAGCGCGTCCTCGCCGCCAACCGGCGGCCGAAGAAGGGCGGGTGATCGCCCTCCTCGCACCCCCGGTCGGTGGTCGAGGAGGCGCTTGACCAGGGCCGGGCGGCGGGCGGGCGGGTGAGCGCCGTCACTCGCGCGCCGCCGGGATGGACACCCTGCACGCCGCCGGCGCCCTCGCCCCTCCCCATCGCAACACGGCGGGCTCCCGGAGTCCGGGCTGCAGAACGGCGTCGACCGGCTGGCGGGGTTGGTCGGGCGGCAGGCGGCGCCCGGCGACGATTCGCGGCCCCGGCTGCGCTATGATACGGGGCGTTCGCGTGTCCGAAGGCTGTTCTTCCGGTCGGATGGACCGGGCTGCAAGGAGGTTGGTGTGAGACGCTTCATCATCGTTGCCGCGGCCGTGGCGCTGGCCCTCGGCGCGGCGCCGGCCGGCGCCCAGACGCGGGAGGCGCCGGAGATTCCCTTCGTGTCGGTGCCCAACTTCCTGAAGTACCCGCCGACCATGAACCTCGGCGAGGCGCTCGGGGTGGCCGAGAACTCGAAGGGCCACATCATCCTCCTGAACCACCCCGGCACCGCCACCTCCGGCCCGCTCTACGGCAACGCCACCACCAACCTGCTCGAGTTCGACGACCAGGGCAACTTCGTGCGCGAGATCGGCCAGGGCGTCTACGGGCTCGGGTACGGCCACGCGGTGCGCTTCGACGACGACGACAACCTGTGGGTCGTCGACAAGGGGACCAACGCGGTCACCAAGTTCGACCCCGCCGGCTACGTCACCCTGAACCTCGGCCGGCGCCCCGAGGGCTTCGACCACTACGAGCACGTCGATCCCCGTGAGGCGCGGCACGTCGACGGCTACTTCCAGGGCCCCACCGACGTGGGCTGGGACGCGGACGGCAACATCTACGTCAGCGACGGCTACATGAACTCGCGCGTCGCCAAGATGAACGAGTGGGGCGACTGGATCAAGTCGTGGGGCAGCTACGGGACCGGCGACGACGAGCTCCGGCTGCCGCACAGCCTGCAGGTCGACCGCGAGGGCTTCGTCTACGTCGCCGACCGCACCAACCGCCGCATCCAGAAGTACGACTCGGACGGCAACTTCGTCAAGACCATCCTGCTCAACGTGCCGTTCGACAAGAATCGGCAGCCGGTGCTCGGCAACCCCCGCCCGAACCAGCCCGACAACACCGCCCCGTGGGCGCTGTGCATCTCGGGCGGCGAGACGCAGTACCTGTTCGCGGCCGACGAGGAGCCGGGGCGCATCTACAAGCTGACCCTCGACGGCGAGATCCTCGGCTGGCTGGGCGAGTCGGGCCGGCGTCTCGGGCAGTTCAACTGGATTCACGGCATCTCGTGCCGTGACGAGAACGAGCTGCTCATCGCCGATCTGAACAACTGGCGGGTGCAGAAGCTGCTGCTCTACCAGACCGCGCTGCCGACGGACGACGAGTAGGCCATCCGGCGCCGGGCCCCGTTTCCACGGCGGGGCCCGGCAACCTCCCCGAGTTCCCGGGCGGGCATGGGACCGCGGCAGGCGAGCCGGAACCGTTCCGACCTCCCGAGCCCGCTCCGGAGCCGGTCTTCGAAGCGGCATTCAGCGGCGGTTGAGGTAGGCGACGAACGCCGCGAGGCCGCCGAGCAGAATCACGGCCCGCACCACCCTGAGCAGGCTGACGACCCAGGCGATCCCGATGCCCAGGGCGGCCCACTGTACCCACCAGTCGCCGGGCGAGGTCATCAGGTTTACGAAGAACAGGAAGACGAGCAGCAGCGGAGCGATGAACAGGAACTTCAGCGACTGATACGCACCGTACACGGCTGCCCTCCCCGGTTCGCGTTCGAGTCTATCAGACGGGACCCGTGGTTCCGAGGTCTGCAGAAGGTGGTCCACGGCGGCGGCCGCATCGAGCGGGAGTACGCCCTGGGCCGCGGGCGCGTCGACCTGCTGATCGTGTGGCCGCATCGGGACGGGACCCGCAAGTTCGTGGTCGCGTGCAAGGTGCTGCGCAGGGACCTGGAGCGGACCATCGAAGAGGGACTGGCTCAGACCTGCGGCTACATGGACCGTTGCGGCGCGGAGGCGGGCCACCTGATCGTGTTCGACCGCGCGCCGGATCGGACGCGGCGGGAGAAGATCTTCCGTCGCGAGGCCGCGACGGCGGCCGGCGCGGTGACCATCTGGGGCATGTGAGGCGGACGGGCCGGTCGTCCTCGGCGAAGCCGGCGGGTTGCAGGCACGTTTCGCCGTGCCCCGGCCCCTTCAGGCTCGTTTCACGTTGGAATCGATACCCCTCGGGCTCGCTTCTCATCGGAAGATCGAGGGCTGGAGTCCATCGAGCGCCTGACGTACCATGATGGGTTGTCGCAGGCGGCGGGCGCACGCCGGCCGGCCAGTACCTCCCGCGGGTCCGCGAACGAAAGGAACGGAGCCATGTCGAACCGTCTCATCCCCTTGTCGATCCTGATGCTGCCGCTGGCGACCGCGCCGGCGGGGACCGGCCTGTCGGCCGCGGGGGGAGCGGCCGGCCCCGCCGCCGGGCAGGAGGGCGGCCCCGCCGTTGCGGCCGAGGTCCACCTCGCCAATATCCGTCAGCTCACCTCCGGCGGCGAGAACGCCGAGGCGTACTTCTCGCACGACGGGTCGGAGATCATCTTCCAGAGCACCCGCGAGGGGGTGCCCTGCGACCAGATCTTCCGGATGAACCTCGACGGCTCGAACCAGCGGATGGTGAGCAACGGCGAGGGCCGCACCACCTGCGGCTACTTCTACCCGGACGGCGAGACCATCGTCTACGCCTCGACCCATCTCGGCTCGCCCGAGTGCCCGCCGGCCCCCAGCTTCCGGATGGGCTACGTCTGGGCGACCTACGACAGCTTCGACATCTTCCGGGCCTCGCCCGACGGCACCCTGACCAACCTGACCGACTCTCCCGGCTACGACGCCGAGGCGACCATCGGCCCCGACGGCCGCATCGTCTTCATGAGCGTGCGGGACGGCGACCAGGAGATCTACTCGATGAACGGCGACGGGTCCGACGTCCGCCGCCTCACCCACCGCCAGGGGCCCGACGGCGGCCCGTTCTTCTCGCCCGACGGCTCGAAGATCATCTTCCGCGGGCGCGAGATCCCCGACGGCCCCGAGTTCGACGACTACAAGCGGCTGCTCGACCAGGGGCTCTGGCGCCCCGGCGCCGTGGAGGTGTTCGTGATGGACGCCGACGGCTCGAACCTGAAGCAGGTGACGGACCTCGGCGGCGCCAACTTCGCCCCGTTCTGGCACCCCGACGGCGAGCGCGTCATCTTCGCGTCGAACCACCACAACCCCGAGGGCCGCAACTTCGACCTGTTCATGATCGGCCTCGACGGCACGGGGCTGGAGCAGATCACCTTCACCGACGTCTTCGACGGCTTCCCGATGTTCTCGCCCGACGGCACGAAGCTGATCTTCGCCTCGAACCGCAACGCCGCGGAGGAGGGCGAGACGAACATCTTCATCGCCGACTGGGTGGAGTGAGCGGAGCCCCGGTGCCGGGCGGGGGGCGGAGACGGAGCACCGTTGTCCTCGACGGGTTGGGCTGAACGGGCTTCGCCCGGTGCCGGGAGCGGGAGAGATGAGCCGTTCGGAAGACCTCGCGCGGCGCATCCGGCTGGGAGAGGACTCGGGCCTTGGAGCTCAAGCGGGTCGTGCTCGCGGGAGATCGCGTGACGGGTCCGCGCCGGAACGACTTGGCCGACGAGTTGGCCGCCTTCGCCAACGCCCGCGGCGGCACCGTCGTCCTCGGCGTCGATGATGCGACGCGGGCTGTCGACGGCATTCCCCTCGGCGGCCTGGACGCCGTCGAGCGTTGGATTCACGAGGTTTGCACCGACTCGGTGAAGCCGCCGCTGGATGCCGACGTCTACCGGCTCGAATTGAACGGGGCCGACGGCCGGCCGACGCCCGTCATCGTGGTGGAGGTGCCGCGAAGCCTGTTCGTGCACAAGAGCCCGGGCGGTTACTTCCGCCGTCTCGGCAGCGCGAAGCGCGAGATGCCGGTCGAGATTCTGGCTCGGCTCCTCCAGGAGCGCAGCCAGACGCGCATGATTCGCTTCGACGAATTGCCGGTCCCGCGCACGGGGCCGGGCGATCCGGACTACGCGCTGACGCGCCGATTCCTGAGCGACGAGACGGCGGAGACGGGAGCGACCGAAGAGGCGGCCCGGAAGCTCGGTCTCGTGGCCGATGACGACATGGCGCAGCTCACGCTCGCAGGCGCGCTGATGTGCACCCGCGAGCCGCAGCGCTGGCTGCCCCATGCCTGCATCCAGGCGGTCAGCTATGCCGGCGAGCGGACCGACGTCGACTATCAGACCGACGCCCGCGACATCGGCGGGCCCCTCGACGCTCAGATCACCGAGGCCCTGCATTTCGTACGCCGGAACATGCTGGTGCGCGCCGCGAAGGTGACCGGGCGGGTGGAGCGCCCGCAGTTCAGCGAGCGCGCGGTCTTCGAGGCCCTCGTGAATGCCGTGGCCCATCGCGACTACTCGGTGGCTGGCTCGCGCGTGCGCCTGCACCTGTTCGGAGACCGCCTCGAGCTGTACGTGCCGGGCGCCCTCGCGAATACCCTCACTCCCGACAGCCTGCACCTGAGGCAGGCCAGCCGGAACGAGCTGATCGTGTCGCTCCTGGCGCGCTGCCCCGCGCCGAGCGGCGTAGGACGCATGAACCTGATGGACCGTCGAGGCGACGGAGTCCCGGTCATTCGTCGCGAGAGCCGGATGCTGTCGGGCCGCCTGCCCGAATACACGTTGATCGACGACGGCGAGCTGCGCCTCGTGATCTGGGCCGCGGAACCGGCGCCGAATACGGTCGACGGAGGATGAGCGGCGGTGCGGGACGTGAAACGCATCGTCTGTCTCGCGAACTCCAGAAAGCTGCACGGACGCTGCGTCGCCGGCCGGGAATGGGCCGCCGGGCGGGCCGGTCCGTGGATTCGGCCCGTCAGCGATCGCGAAGGCGGGGAGGTATCGGAATACGAGCGCCAGTACGAGGACGGCAGCGATCCGCGTGTGCTCGACGTCATCGATGTTCCGATGCTGGAGCCGCGACCGAGCGACTATCAGACGGAAACTGGTTGCTCGATTCGACGCGGTACTGGAAGAAGGTCGGCAGGCTGTCGTGGTTCGACCTGCCGGCGTTGGCCGATTCGGTGGAGCCCCTCTGGATCGACGGAATCGGCACCTACCACGGCCGCAACGACAAGGTGCCGCTGGAATCGGTCGGATCGCTCGACAGCTCGCTGAGGTTGATCCAGGTCGACCGCGTCAGACTCGACGTCTTCAGTCCGGGGGAGGCCTTCGGCAACCGGAAGCGGCGTGTGCGAGGGAGGTTCACGCACGCGGGCAACGAGTACGCGCTGTGGGTAACCGACCCCGTGCACGAGCGCCGTTACCTCGCGAAGCTGGACGGCGCCTACATGCTCGACGAGTGCTACCTGACCGTCAGTCTCGGAGAGCCGTATCAGGGCGCGTGCTACAAGCTGATCGCGGCGATTATTGCCAACCGGGAGTCTGCGTCGTAGAACGGCGCGGACTCCTGGTGGGTTGGTCGGGCGCCCGGCGGAGCCGTCGGGCGACGATGGGCGGGCGAGGGTCGATTGGCGTCATGACGACGATTCGCGGCGCGGTCTTCACCATCGGCCACTCCACCCATACGCTCGACGAGTTCGTCGCGCTGTTGCGGCGCCATCGGGTGACGGCGGTGGCGGACGTTCGCGCCGCGCCGTACAGCCGGTTCAATCCGCAGTTCAAGCGCGATTCCCTCGCCGCGGGCCTGGGCGCCCTGGGGTTGGAGTACGTCTTCCTGGGACGGGAGCTGGGAGGGCGCTCCGCCGACCCGGCCGACTACCGGGACGGCCGCATCGACTATGGCCGCGTCCGGGGCACGGAGCGATTTCGCCGCGGCGTCGAGCGCGTCGTCCGCGGGGCGGAGCGCCGGCGCATCGCCCTGATGTGCGCCGAGAAGGAGCCGCTGGACTGTCACCGCGCGCTGCTGGTGACGCCGGCGCTCGAAGGGCGGAACATCGCGGTGGCGCATATCCTGGCCGACGGGGCCGTGGAGCCGCACGGCGCGACGATGGATCGCCTGCTCGACCTGCTGAGGCTGCCCCGCGAGGATCTGTTCCGGACCCGCGCGCAGCTCGTCGCCGAGGCGGTCGTACGGCAGGCCGAACGGGTCGGCCACGTCTACGAGGCGCCGGCCGCGGCGGGACGACACTCATGAACGTGTTCACCATCGGCTTCACCCGCAAGTCCGCGGAGCGGTTCTTCGGGCTGCTGCGAAGCTCGGGAGCCCGGCGCGTGGTCGACGTGCGGCTCAACAACGTGTCGCAGCTCGCGGGCTTCGCCAAGAGGGACGACCTGTCGTACTTCCTCGCCGAGCTCTGCGGCATGGAGTACGTCCATCTGCCGGAGCTGGCGCCCACGAAGGACATGCTCGACGACTTCAAGAAGCGACGCGGCGACTGGGAGACCTACGAGCGTCGTTTTCTGGATCTGATGCGCGAGCGGCGCATCGAGCGGACGGTTCCCCGCGAGGTCATCGCGGACGGCTGCCTGCTGTGCAGCGAAGACACGCCGCACCACTGCCACCGCCGGCTCGTGGCGGAGTACCTGGGCGACCACTGGGGCCGCGTCGAGATCAGGCATCTCGGCTGAGGCGGCTGTGCCGCAGGAACCGCGCGGACTCATGAACGGGAAAGAGACGAAGGCGGTCTCGCCGTCTGGTTCGAGGCCGAGAGCTCGTCGGCAACGTTCCCGACACGGGGCCTGCTATCGCCGGGCCACCCGCAGCAGCACCCCACTCGGACAGGC
Organism: Vicinamibacteria bacterium; assembly: GCA_022821235.1. Taxonomy (GTDB): domain Bacteria; phylum Acidobacteriota; class Vicinamibacteria; order Vicinamibacterales; family UBA8438; genus JAJEEA01. The sequence goes on along the minus strand of JAJEEA010000445.1, from coordinate 9,006 downwards.
TTTCGTCCGGCGGCAGGTTCTGAGACTGGAGTCTCAGTGTCAGGTCGAGCCGTATGCCGGAGCGAGCCGTGGAGCAAGCGCACCGGCCGACACGGCGCCTGGACGGGATGGCGTCCTCTCGCTTGCACGGCGTGACGTTCACTGCCTACACTTGTGGGCGGGACGAGCGTCGTCACGCGTGCTCGGTGTGGCTGGTTCCTCTCGGGAACCGGGCGCTCGACCATGGCCCGCCGGGTGCTGCCACACCCGGCGGGCCGCTTCGCTGCCACCGTGCCTCCTGGCAGACGTGCTGAAGCCGGGCAGTGCGTGCGCGTGGGCGATGAAGTTGAAGCCGCTCGGGATCCCTGTGGGGTAGTGGATTGATGACGATTGTCGAACGCATGAAATCGCGTTGGGGGGTCGGGCCCGGCGGCGTGATCGCCATTCTCGTGGCTTTCTCGCTCGCCGGCATGACCACCCTTCGGCTGAAGGGCCCGGTGATGGGTCTGATGTTCTCCGACGCCACGCCAGGGTGGCTGCAATGGGCGATCTATCTGGTCGTCATGCTGCCCATCTATCAGGTCCTGCTGCTCGGATACGGCACCCTCCTCGGACAGTTCGACTTCTTCTGGAGCAAGATGAAGGCCATCGGCCGGCTGCTGAGCGGCCGGGCGGTGAGGACGTCGAGCTGATCGATGTTCCGTCCGTCTTCCCCGGTTCCGGACGGCCCCGGCTCGCGACCGCACGCCTTGCCGAAAAACTGAGACAAATCGCAGTTTTATGTTGACGGCGGGTTGGCCGGGCCTGTACAGTTGCGCCCGGAAGTTGAGATTGGTCTCAACTTCTGCGGCGGAGCCGTCGGCCGGCCAGCGTTGAAAGGCCCGCGGGTGCGGCAACGTCCGGCGGGCCCGGCTGAACGTCACGCACCGCTACCCCTTCGGCAAAGTCGCGGCTTTGGCGCGTCCAGCAAGGTCAATTCTAGGGCGACGGTCGGGGTATGCAACCGGTCAGCAGCGGAGACATGCCCATTGAAGAACGACTGTCACCGACTCATCGAGTACGTGCTCATCGTGACCGTGCTCTGCGGCATCGCGGCCACCGCATCCGGGCAGGGAGCCTCGGCCGAGACCGGGAGGCCGAGCCCGGCCGAGACCGGGGCTCCGACCGCAATCGCGGGCGCCCCGGTCGCCGCGTATCCTGACCCCGAGGCCGCGGAGCCCGAGGCCGCCGAGGAGGCCGAGACGGCGGAGCAGGAGGTCGACGTCGCCGAGCTCGAGCGCCGCATCGACGTGCTGGCCGAGGAGATCGAACGGCTGCGGAGCGGCGAGGAGGGTGAGCGCCTCGACGTCGACGACGCGCGGCGGCTGGGGCTCGCCCCGTCCGCGGCCGCCGCCTATGCCATCGACAGCGGCGTGTCCATCGCGGGGTACGGCGAGATGCTGCTCGAGAACTACGCCGACGTGAACGAGGGCGGGATCCCCACCGGCAAGACGACGCAGTTCGACTATCTGCGCGCCATCCTCTACGCCGGCTACCGGTTCAGCGACAAGTTCCTGTTCAACTCCGAGATCGAGGTCGAGCACGCCAAGGAGATCTTCGTCGAGTTCGCGTACGTCGACTACCAGGCGACCGAGAGCTTCGGGTTGCGGGGCGGCATGCTGCTGGTGCCGATGGGGCTGGTCAACGAGTTCCACGAGCCGACCGTCTTCCTGGGCGCCGAGCGGCCCGTCACCGAGAGCAGGATCATCCCGTCGACGTGGCGCGAGAACGGCGGCGGCTTCTACGGCGCCTTCGAGCAGGTCTCGTTCCGGGCCTACGTCCTCAACGGCTTCGACGGGTCGTCCTTCTCGTCGGGCGGGCTGCGCGGCGGCCGTCAGAAGGGCGGCAAGGCCAAGTCGACGAGCATCGCCTTCACCGGGCGGCTCGACATCACGCCCACGCCGGGCGTCTTCTTCGGGGCCAGCTTCTACACCGGCGACTCGGGGCAGGGCGAGATCGTCGTCGAGGGCGCCGAGTACGGCATCGGCACCACCATCTTCGACGTGCACGGCCAGGCCCGGGTGCGCGGCCTCGACCTGCGTGGGCTGTTCGCGCGCGCCAGCCTCTCGGACGCGGCCATGCTCAACCGGGCGCTCGGCAAGACCGCCGGCGGCGGCGGCGTGGGCGAGGGGCTGCAGGGCGCGTACATCCAGCTCGGCTACGACGTGCTGTCGCAGGTCCCGGAGGCCGGCGGCGTGGGCCTGACGCCTTACGTGCGCTACGAGCAGGTCGATACGCAGGCCGAGATGCCGGCCGGGTTCGAGCGCAGCCTCTCGACCGACAACACCTACTTGACGTTCGGCATCGAATTGAAGCCGAACGCCGGCATCGTCCTCAAGGTGGACCACGCCTGGGTGAGCAACGACGCGAACTCGGGGGTCGACCAGTTCAACATCAACCTGGGGTACGCGTTCTGAGATGGAGTGAGGGCTGCGGCGACGTTCCCGGCCCGCTCGCGCGCTCGGCAGGTAGCGGCGCGCTTCCTGCGTTTACGAAGCAGGGACGCTGGCGAGAATCGCCCTTGCCCCGTGCCGCGCGCTGCAGCGGCAAGAAACGGGCTGCCTCGGGGTGCAGGCGGCAACCGTGTATCGATCACTGTCCCAAGCGCGAGAGATGACGATGCGACTACGTCTGGCCGGCGGGATGGCGTTGGTGCTGCTGATGGCGGCGGGTGCGGGCCCGTCCGCGCAGGGCGGCCGCATCACGCGGGAGGAGGCCCTGGCCGCCGTCTTTCCCGGCGCCGAGGTGGCGGCCGAGCGCGTCTTCCTGACCCGGGCCCAGCGCCGCGCCATCGGCGAGCGGGCGCGGGTCGACGACGTGAGCGGCCTCGTCGCCCGCTACGTGGCGACGAGGGACGGGGCCGTCGTGGGGCGGGCGTACGTCGACACCCACGTCGTGCGGACCAAGCGCGAGAGCCTGCTGATCTCGCTCCACGCGGACGGCACGGTGAGGCGCATCGACGTCACCGCCTTCCTCGAGCCCATCGAGTATCTGCCGTCCGAGCGGTGGCTCGCGCAGTACGACGACCGCCCGCTCGACGACGACCTGGCGCTGCGCCGGGCGATCCGGACGATTGCGGGCGCGACCCTGTCGGGGGTCGCCACGAACGCGGCGGTGCGGCGCGTGCTCGCCACCGACCAGGTGCTGGCGCGCGGCGCGGCCGAGTGAGCCCGCCGCGGCGCCGGTCCGTTCGGGGGTGAACGGACGTGGGGCCTTCGCCGCGGGCCCGGATGACGCGCGGCGCCCCGGGATCTGTGCCGCAGAACGGCACGGACTCCTGGCGGGTCGGTGGGGCGCCCATCGGAGCCTCAGGCGACGATTGGCGGGCCAGGTTCGGTAGCGGTCATGCGCAGCCCGGAGAAGCACGACGCGGTGCCCCCCTTGCGTCAGGCCATTGGCGAGGCGGAGGCCACGAAATCGGTCATGCGCAGCCCCGCGAAGCACGACGCGGAGGACGACCGTCGGCCCGCTGCACCGCGTCCCGCCGTCACCCTGGCGATGACGTGGTGGGAGAAGTGGGCCTTCAACGTCCTTCACGCCCTCGTCGCGGCGACCGGCACCGCCTATTTCTTCATGAAGTACCTGGTCGCCCCGACCGATCCCTTCGCGGTCGTCAACCATCCCTGGCAGCCGTCCATGCTCGCCTGGCACATCGTGGCCGCGCCGTTCTTCGTCGTCTTCTTCGGCATGCTCTTCCGCACCCACACCCTGCGCAAGCTGGCGTCGACGAGCCCCCGGAACCGGCGCACGGGGTGGACGTCGCTGGTCGGTTTCTCGGTGATGGCGCTGACCGGCTACCTCATCCAGGTCGCCGCGAGCCCGGCGTGGATCACGGCGTGGATCTGGATCCACGTCGCCGCGAGCGCCGTCTTCGTCGTCGGCTACACCACCCACATGGTCGTCGGCTGGCGGCTCGGCCGCCCGTCGGCCATCGGTCCCGGCACCCTCCGCCCTGCCGCTCCGCTCGCCCCATGAGAGCCGCGACCGTCGCCGCGGCGGTCTGCCTGGCGTGCGGCGGGACCGCGCCGGCAACCGCCGAGGCGCCGTGGCGTATCGCTGGTTTCGCCGAGGCTCGACAGACGCCCGCCGCCGCCCCGATCCAGGTCGAGCGCACCGTCCACCTGATGGGGACGTGGGCGACCCTGGTCGTGCAGGCGGCCGACCGCTCGGCCGGGCTGCAGACGCTCGAGCGGATGGTCGGCGTGATCGAGCGCACCGAGGCGTCGCTGAGCACATGGCGGGCCGACAGCGTCCTCGGCGCCCTCAACCGGCAGCCGGCCGGCGAGCCGTTCCGGCTGCCGCCGGCGCTGTGCGGTCTGTGGCCGCGGTTGGCCCGCTGGCATCGCCTGACCGGCGGCGCGTTCGACCCGGCCGTCGGGCGGCTCGTCGAGGCGTGGGGTCTGCGCGCGGGCGGCTCCGTGCCCGCGCCCGGCGTTCTTCGCGCCGTTCGGGCGGCAACCGGCTTCGAGCACTTTCGGTTCGACGCGGAGACCTGTCGCGTCACGCGCACCGCGGACGCCACCCTCGATGCCGGGGCGTTCGGCAAGGGCGAGGCCCTGCGGCGGCTCGTCGACGCCTCGGCCGGCGGCTATCCGTGGATGGTCGACTTCGGAGGCCAGATCGCGGTCGGCGGGAAGCCCGCCGGAGCCGGCTGGCCGGTGGCCATCGCCCATCCCGCCGGGCGGCAGCAGCCGGCGCTGGCGCTCACCCTCACCACCGGGTCGCTCGCCACCAGCGCCGCCTCGGAGCGGTCCGTGGTGGTCGACGGCCGGCCCGTGGCTCACATCCTCGATCCTCGGACGGGACAGCCGATCCACCGGCCGGAGTCCGTCACCGTATGGCACGAGGACCCGCTGGCCGCCGACATCCTCTCGACCGCGCTCTACGTGATGGGGGCTGGTGAGGGTCTGGACTACGCCGATCGGCACGGGATCGCCGCCCTGTTCCTGACGCCCCGCCCCGACTCCGACACCGGGCCGCTCACGGTGCGCGCCAGCCGGATGTTCGAGGCCGGGTTTCCGGCCGTCGCCCGAGCCGCGGCCCATCGATCGCTCTCGACGAGCTTTCCGCCCCTCGTCTGCCGCAGGCCCTTGCCGCTCCCGGCGGGTGGCGGTTCGACCTCCGCGTTCGCCGGGCGCGCGCCAAGACCTTCCCGCAAGGGCGGCTACGGCGCCCTGAACGCCCACAGCTCGCCGGGGAAGCCGCCGCCGGCGATGGCCACCACCAGGTACTGCTCGCCGTCGAGGCTGTAGGTCATCGGCGACCCGGTGGCGGGGACCGGCAGCGGCACCGACCCCACCTCCTCGCCCGTCGCCTTGTCGTAGGCCCGCAGGGCCGACCCGCGGACGCCGTCGGGGCCGGTGAACAGGCCGCCGTCGCCGGCGATGACCAGGGTCTTCGTGACCAGCGTGCCGATGCGCTGGTTGGCGACCCCGGTGCGGGGGACGTCGACGCCCGCGAGCAGCGGGTGGTCGCGGACGTGGTCGGGGGTCTCGCCGTGCGCGACCTGCCAGACGATCTCGCCCGCGTTCAGGTCGATGGCGGTGATGCGGCCCCACGGCGGCCGGATGACGGGGATGCCCTCGACGTTGAGCCCGAAGCCGCTGCCGCCCCGCGGGCGCTGGCCGGCGGGAGGCCGCGGCCGGCCCATGATGTAGTCCATGTTCGAGCGACGCGGGTCGCTGACGAGGCCGAGGGCGTGGACCTCGGTCTTCGAGTAGATGTAGAAGATGCCGGTCTCGGGGTCGAACGAGCCCCCGGGCCAGTTCGATCCGCCGGTCAGGGCGGGGACGTGCAGGGTGCCGAGGGTGCCCTCGTACGAGGCGACCGACGGCGGCGTGTAGAGCGGGCCGATGCGGTACGGCTCGATGGCCTCCTCGGCCCGGCGGCGCAGCTCGGGGGTGAAGTCGATGAGGTCGTCGACGCCGATGCCCTGCCGGTCGAACGGCGGCGGCTTCGTCGGGAACGGCTGGGTGGCCGCGGTCACCTCGCCGGGCACGTCCGACTGCGGCACCGGCCGCTCCTCGATGGGCCACACCGGCTCGCCGGTGGCGCGGTCGAGCACGTAGAGGAACGCCTGCTTGCTCGGCTGGGCGACGGCCTGGATGTCGCGCCCGTCGACGGTGATGTCGACGAGGATGGGCGCGTTGGCGAGGTCGAAGTCCCACACGTCGTGGTGAATCGTCTGGAAGTGCCACGCGCGCTCGCCGGTCCGGAGGTCGAGGGCGACGATGCTGTTCGAGAACAGGTTGTCGCCGGGTCGGTGCCCCCCGTAGAGGTCCCCGGTGGGCGTCTCCACCGGCAGGTAGACGTAGCCCAGCTCGGGGTCGATGGTCATCTGGCCCCACACCCCGGTGTTGCCGGTATAGCGCCACGAGTCGGCCAGCCACGTGTCGTTGCCGAACTCGTCGGCGCCGGGAATCGTGTGGAAGATCCACTGCCGTTCGCCGGTCCGGGCGTCGTAGCCGCGGACGTGCCCGGTCGGCTTCTCCTTCGTGGCCGGGGCCACCCCCGCGAGGTGGGCGGCGCCGATGACGACGACGCCGTCGGCGACGACCGGCGCCGCGTGCAGCCCGATCTCGCCGGTGACCGGGTCGAGCTCCTGGTCGAGGCCCTGCTTCAGGTCGACCAGGCCGTTCTCGCCGAAGTTGGCGGCCCGCCGGCCGGTGCGGGCGTTCAGCGCGATGAGGCGGTAGCCGGGGGTGACGTAGAAGATCACCCCGTCGCCCCCGTCGTCCCAGTACGTCAGGCCGCGCCCCGAGAGCCGCCGCGGCGCCGCCGCGCCCCGCGCGCCCTCGTTGAGCCGGTGCACCCAGAGGAGCTCGCCGGTGGCCGCGTCGAGGGCGACGGCGGCGCGCCGCGTGCCGGCCGTGGTGTAGAGCACCCCGCCGACCATCAGCGGGGTCGACTGGAAGACGTACTCGGGGCCGGGGCCGAGGTTCTCGGTGCGGAACCGCCACGCCAGCTCCAGGTCGCTGAAGTTGTCCGCGTCGATCCGGTCCAGCGCGGCGTATCGGGTGTGGCCGAGGTCTCCACCGTAGGTGGGCCACTCGCCGTCGGGCGCCCCGTGCTGGGCCATTGCCGGGGCGGCGGCGAAGCCCGGCAAGGCGAGCAGCAGGCCGAGGCGGGCGAGTACGGGTGCTGACATCGGGGCGTCCTCCGGTCTGAGTCGGGCCGGCGGTGCGGAACGGCGTCACCGCAGGCCGAACAGTGTACCTCTATGCACCCTGCGGCGGGCACCCCGGCCCCGGCGCGGCCGGGTGGGGGGCCGAACGATGGCATGATGGAAGAGGGCGCTGCACGCGAAGTCGCGGAGCCGGACCGTGAGCGCGCCCGATTGCGCGGGCCCTTGGAAGAAGGTATGGGAGCGAGGCCAGATGTCGACCGAGGAGAAGTGGGACGAGTACCTTGAACTCGTGCGGCGGTATCTCGCCACCGGCAGGTTCGACGGCGACGAGATCGACTACAAGCTCGAGATCGCGCGGAAGCTGGAAAGAGCTCGCGGTGCGCTTCTGGCCGGTGATGACGAGTGGCTCGATCTCCTCAGGCAGGCGCTGTCGGGGAAGGCCCACCCGATGGACTGGAGAGATGCCGACTACTTGCGGAAGTGGCTGAACCGCGACCGGGAGGCCGGTCGCGCGGCGCTCCGGACGGTTTGGTCCGACGGGGACCTGAAGCCCGGCGCTATTCGCGCGTTCTCGGAGCGTTTTCCTGCCGACGCGGGGCCGGGGGGAGCGGGCACCCGCCTGAGGACCATCTCGGCGCTGCTCATGGCTCTCGGCCCGGATCGCTATCCACCGTACGCGGCGAGGGCCTACGGCCAGTCATTTCGCCGGCTCAGCTACAGCGGTCCGCCCAAGGGCGCCGACGAAGAGACCATCTATGGGCACGCGCTGGCCTTTCTCGATGAACTCGTATCGAGAGCGAAGAAGCGGGGCCTCGAGAGGCCGGCGAACCGGCTCGAAGCCCAGTCGATTGTCTGGGTAATGCGGTCGTGGCCCAAGGACGCGGGGGATCATCGGGTGAAGCCGGCGAAGCCGGCGGCCTCGGCCGATGGCGTGGCCGGCGACTTGGCTTCCCTTGCCAGGGAGCTGTACCTCCCGGTCGACTTCCTGGAAACCGCCAAGACGCTGCTCGACGAGAAGAAGCAGATCATTTTCCAGGGACCGCCCGGCACCGGGAAGACCTACGTCGCGCAGAGGCTGGCCCGGCATCTCGCCGGCGCCAGCGAGCGCTGCCGGCTCGTCCAGCTTCATCCGTCCTATACGTACGAGGACTTCGTGCGGGGCTACCGGCCCAGGCTGACCGACAACGGGCAGCCTGGATTCGCGCTCGAGGACGGGCCGTTCATGCAGATCGCCCGCCAGGCGGAGAGAGATCGGGGCGTGCTCTACTTCCTGATCATCGACGAGATCAACCGCGGGAACCTCGCCAAGGTGTTCGGCGAGCTGTATTTCCTGCTGGAGTACCGCGAGACGCCGATCGACCTGATGTATCGGAGGAAGAACGAGGCCCCGTTCACGATGCCCGACAATCTCCACATCGTCGGCACGATGAACACCGCTGACCGCTCCATCGCACTGGTGGATCTCGCGCTGCGCCGACGTTTCGCATTCGTCGAGTTCTCGATGAGCAGAGAGCCCGTCCGAGGTCTGCTGCGTCGTTGGCTGGAGGCGCAGGGCTTGGGAAGAATGGACTGGGTGGCCGATGTCGTGGACCGCGCCAATCGGAGACTGGACGACCGCCACGCCGCCATCGGTCCGAGCTACTTCATGCGCCCGGACCTCGACGGTGCCGCGATCCAGCGCATCTGGGAGCATGGCGTCCTGCCGTACATAGAGGAGCACTTGTTCGGAGCGCACGACCGGCTGGGCGAGTTCGCGCTCGACAAGCTCCGGAGCGCGGGGGATTCGGGCGGCGGCGAGCAGGCAGAAACCGACGCTGTCCAGGATGCGGGCGACGGAGGCGATGCGCCAGATTGACCTTCAG
>JAJEEA010000324.1 GCA_022821235.1 Vicinamibacteria bacterium | reverse complement strand
GGTCAACGCCGGCAGGGTCTCGTCAGTCATGCTTGTCTCCGCCGCGACGGTCCTTCAGTTTCCGTAGAACTGCGCGATGCCGGCCAGCCGCTCCTGAATCCGCTCCTCCGACCACCAGTTGCCGTTCACCATGACGCCTCCGCGGCGGGCGACGTTGGCGACGTCCTCGATGGGGTTGGCGGTCAGCAGCAGGAGGTCGGCGCGCCGGCCGATCTCGATGGTCCCGAAGTCGTCGAGGGCGTCGAAGTACTCGGCGACGCGCCGGGTCCCCGCCTCCAGCACCTCGTAGGGGGTCATGCCGACCTCGACCCACAGGGCCATCTCGTGGTGCACCGAGAAGCCGGGCACGCTGAAGATCTGCGGCGAGTCGGTCCCCAGCACGATGGGGACGCCGCCCTCGTGCAGGGCCCGGAGGACCCGCCGGCGCAGCTCGGCGACCCGCCGGTTGGCCTCGGGATCGGCCGCCTCCAGCCGCTCGTCCACCACCCGATCCCACTGCTCGACCGTCTCCGGCGGCATGTAGCGCACCTCGGGGCGCGCGGCGCGCAGCTCGGCCGCCGACCGGTCGCCGAAGAACACCGTCTCCCACAGCACCATCGTCGGCACCGCCCACGCTCCCGCCGCGCGGGTCTCCTCGACGAGCTGCGGCAGCAGGTCCATGTCGACCCGGTCGAGCAGGTCGCCGACCCCGAATAGCCCGGCCCCGCCGGCGGGAAGCTGGTCGTCGGGCACGAGGGCCTCGATGGTGTTGTCGAGGTGGTCGATCGAGACCTGCCCCGACGCGAGGGCGCGGCGCAGCCCCACGGCGTCGGGCACGTGGCCGCCGAACGGCAGGCCGACCTCGTTGGCGGTCGCCGCCACCACGTCGAAGACGTCGGGGGCCAGCCCCTCGTGCACCTTCACGAGGTCGTAGCCACGCTGCTCGTACTCGCGCACGAGCTGCTCGCCCTGCTCGGGGTTGGTGACGCGCCCCCCGCTCATCGACGGGCTGCCGACGAAGAGCCGCGGCCCCAGGGACTGGCCGCGGGCGATGCGGGCCCGCAGCCCGAGCTGCGAGCGCTCGCCCTGCATGCCCCGGACCGTGGTCACGCCGTTGGCGATGTACAGGAAGAGCAGGTTCCGGGCGTCGGACTGCACCATGCGCGGCCCCGGCAGATGCCCGTGCATCTCGGCCAGCCCCGGCACGAGGTACATGCCCTCGGCCTCGACCGCCTCGGTGCCCTCGGCGACCTCCACCTCGTCGGCGGGATGCATCGAAGCGATGCGCCGGCCGGTCACCACCACGGTGCGGTTCTCGACGACCAGGGGCACCCCGGGCTCGGTCATCGGGATGACGTTCACCCCGACGAACGCGAGATCTCCCTGCACCTGCGGCAGCGGGTCGCCGCAACCGGCGAGCACCGCCAGGCCGGCGGCGACCGCTGCGACCGCCAGCCGGCGGGCACTCGGGCCCACCCGGGGACCCGTGTCGGAACTGCCGGCGCCGCGCGACGGCGTGACGCCGCCCACCCGATCGATGCCCACTCTCACGTGGCTGTCCTCATCTCGTGGCCGGCGGGGCGCCGGCCCGCGGCGCCGCCGATACCGTTCTCGCTCCGTGCCCCCGAGCTGTCTCCCCGGCGCCTGCAAGCGGCGCCGGTCCACGCCGCCGCCGGTGCCCGCTCTCCTCCCGACCCTCTCGCCCGCCGGTCGTCCCCCCGCACGACCGCCGGCACCGCTCGACGTCCGCTCCCGCCGCGGCCGGAACCGGATCAAGCGGCGGGCGAGGCGGGCCGGAAACGCTTCGGCGCGTGCCCGCGCTTGTAGACCATGAACGTGCGCTTGAACTCGATGACGACCTTGCCGTCCTGGTTGAAGCCGGTCGACTTCACGGTGACGATGCCGACGTAGGGCCGCGACTTCGACTCGCGCTTCGACAGCACCTCGCTCTGCGAGTAAATGGTGTCGCCGTCGAAGACGGGGTTCGGCAGGCGAACCTCGTCCCACCCCAGGTTGGCCATGACGTTCTGCGACAGGTCGATGACCGACTGCCCGGTCACGACCGCCAGGGTGAACGTCGAGTCGACCAGGGTCCGGCCGTACGGCGTGTTGGCGGCGAACGCGTGGTCGAAGTGGATGGGGTTGGTGTTCATGGACAGCAGCGTCGCCCACGTGTTGTCGGCGGCGAGCACCGTCCGGCCGAGGGGATGCTCGTAGATGTCGCCGACCTCGAAGTCCTCGTAGACCCGGCCCGTCCATCCTTCCTTCACTGGCATCGGTGACTCCCTTCAGGCCCCGATCATAGTCCCGTCCGGCGCCGCTCGCACGACCGGAGCCGAGGACTTGCGCCGGGCTACACCATCCCCGCCGCCCGCCAACCCGCGATGGTGGCGGGGTCGAACCCCAGGCCGCCGAGAATCGCGTCGGTGTGCGCCCCCAGGTCGGGTATCGGCCCCATGACCGGCTCGACGTCGGCGATGGTGGCCGGGGGCAGCGTCGCCGGCAGAGGCCCGACCGACGTCTCGACGTCGCGCCAGCGGCCGCGCGCGGCGAGCTGGGGATGCTCGGCGAACTGCTGCACCGTCCGCATGCGCGCGTTGGCGATGCGGGCCTTCTCGAGGCGCTCCACGATCTCGGGGGTGTCGAGGTCGCCGAAGACCGCCTCGATCTCCGCGTCGAGGGCCGGGCGGTTCGCCAGGCGCAGCGCGTTGGCCGAGAACCGCGGGTCCGCCGCCAGCTCCGGCCGGCGCAGCACCTGCTCGCAGAACGCCCGCCACTCGCGCTCGTTCTGGATGCCGAGGTACACGACGTCGCCGTCTCCCCCCGCGAACGGCCCGTAGGGGGCGATGACCGCGTGCCGGGCCCCCGAGCGGAGGGGCGGGGCGCCCCCGTACGCGTAGTACAGGGGATAGCTCATCCACTCGCCGAGCGCCTCGAGCATCGACACCTCGACCACCGTGCCCTCGCCGGTCCGCGCCCGCATCAGGAGGGCGGTGAGGACGCCCGAGTAGGCGTACATGCCGGCCGCGATGTCCGCCACCGAGATGCCCACCTTGACCGGCTCGTCCGGGGTGCCGGTGATCGACAGCACCCCCGCCTCGGCCTGCACGAGCAGGTCGTAGGCCTTGCGGTCGCGGTATGGGCCGGTCGAGCCGTACCCCGATATCTCGCACACCACGAGCCGCGGGTGCGCGGCCCGCAGCTCGGCCGCCGACAGCCCGAGCCGCCCGGTGGCGCCGGGGGCGAGGTTCTCGACGAAGACGTCGACCTCCTCGAGCAGCCGCCCGAGCACCAGCCCGGCGTCGGGGTGCTTCACGTCGAGGGTCAGCGACTCCTTCGACCGGTTCAGCCACACGAAGTGCGACGAGAGCCCCCGCGCCGCCGTGTCGTAGCCGCGCGCGAAGTCGCCGACCCCGGGCCGCTCGATCTTGATGACGCGGGCCCCGAGGTCGGCGAGCTGGCGGGTGGCGAACGGCGCCGCCACCGCCTGCTCGAGCGACAGGACCGTGACCCCGTCGAGCGGTCGCATCAGAATGACTCCATCGCCGACTCGATCCTCTCCGGTTCGTTGCGAACCGTGACCCCGTCGAGCGGCCGCCTCGGAGCTGCCGGGACAGGCCCGCCGCGCCGGCGGTCGAGTCGGCCGGCGGCTCGCGCGTCGAGCGGTCGCATCGGAACGACCCGCGCCGCCACCGGTGCCCGCGCCCGTCGGCCCGCGCCGGCCCGCTCGTCGACCCGCCGCATCAGAACGACCGCGGCAGGTCCAGCACGTGCTGGCCGATGTAGGACAGGATGAGGTTGGTCGAGATGGGCGCCGTCTGGTAGAGCCGCGTCTCGCGGAACTTGCGCTCGACGTCGTACTCCTCGGCGAACCCGAAGCCGCCGTAGGTCTGCATGGTGACGTTGGCCGCCTCCCACGAGGCGTCGGCCGCGAGCAGCTTGGCCATGTTGGCCTCGGCCCCGCACGGCTTCCCGGCGTCGAACAGCTCGGCCGCCCGCGCCCGCATCAGGTCGGCCGCCTCGACGTTGACGTGGGCGCGCGCGATGGGGAACTGTATGCCCTGGTTCTGGCCGATGGGGCGGCCGAACACCACCCGGTCGCGCGCGTAGCGGCACGCCCGTTCGACGAACCAGCGCCCGTCGCCGACGCACTCGGCCGCGATGAGGATGCGCTCGGCGTTGAGCCCGTCGAGCAGGTAGCGGAAGCCCTTGCCCTCCTCGCCGACCCGGTTCTCGACCGGCACCTCGAGGTTGTCGAAGAAGACCTCGGTCGTCGCGTGGTTGATCATGGCCCGGATGGGGCGCACGGTCATGCCGTTGCCGACCGCCGTCTTCAGGTCGACGAGCAGCACCGAGAGGCCGTCGGTGCGCTTCTTCACCTCCTCGAGGGGGGTGGTGCGGGCCACCAGCAGCATCAGGTCGGAGTAATCCACCCGCGAGATCCACACCTTCTGGCCGTTCACCACGTAGCGGTCGCCCTTGCGCACCGCCATCGTCTTCATCCGGGTGGTGTCGGTGCCGGTGGTCGGCTCGGTCACCCCGAACGCCTGCAGCCGCAGCTCGCCGCTGGCGATCTTCGGCAGGTAGTGGCGGCGCTGCGCCTCCGACCCGTGCCGCAGCAGGGTGCCCATGATGTACATCTGGGCGTGGCAGGCGGCGGAGTTGCCGCCCGACCGGTTGACCTCCTCGAGGATGATCGACGCCTCGGCGATGCCGAGCCCCGACCCGCCCAGCTCCTCGGGTATCAGGGCCGCGAGGTAGCCGGCCTCGGTCAGGGTGCGGACGAACTCCTCGGGATACGCCTCGCGGGCGTCGAGCTCGCGCCAGTAGACGTCGGGAAAGCGGGCGCAGAGCTCGCGCACCGCGGTCCTCAGATCGGCATGCAGCTCGGCGTTGGCCACGGCGGCTCCATCCTCCATGTCAGGGGGGCTCGCCCCCCGGGACCGCCTCCAACTGTCGTTGTGACCGAAGGGCCGAGCAGGCCGTTCCAGGCGACTCCCGGAGGCGGGGGGGAACGCGGTCGCGCGGTCGATTTGCGAGCTCGGCCTGTTCCGAGAAGGTCATCAGGGACCGGATCACGCCGGCAGCGGCAATCGCTCGTCCACCGCATCGACCGAGCCGTCCAGATCCTGAACCGTGTCGTTCAGGGTTCCGATCATGCCGGACAGAGCCTCGACGGCGCCGCCCAGCACCCTGACGGTGGTCTCCAGGCTGCCGACCGTCCCTCTCAGGCCCTCCAGGCCCGCGACGGTCTCCCGGAGCTCGCCGACCGTGCCATCCAGGCTCTCGACCGTTTGCTTCAGCTCATGCAGCGGTCCGAGCGCCTCCCTGACAGTCGCGTCGACGTGGTCCGTCGTCGCCAGGGTGGACAGGTACCAGACGGCGGCGCCGAGGCCGCTGAGGGTCCCCCCGACGAAAGTGAGAACGGCCACGCTCAACGCGAGTACGGTCGCGTTCTCACGAACCCAGTGAACCGCCGGCTGGATCTTCGGCACTGCTCGTCAACTGTAGCACACGCCGGTACCAGCCCCCCGGAACCCGGGGCACCCGCGGAACCCCGCCAGGCGCCTGCCGAACTTATAATCGAGAGCATGGCGGTCACCACAGGCTCGGCGCGGCTGGCCGCGCATCTCGGCGAGCGGGCGCCGGGACGGCGCATCGGCCTCGTCGCCAACCCGGCCTCGCTGGACGCCGAGCGCCGCCACGTGGTCGATGTCGCGGCGGCGGCGCCCGAGCTGCGACTGACCGCCCTGTTCGGCCCCCAGCACGGGTTCCGCTCGGACGTGCAGGACAACATGATCGAGACGGACCACGCGCGGCATCCGCGGCTCGACGTGCCGGTGTACTCGCTGTACGGCGAGACCCGCACCCCGACCCCGGCGATGCTGTCCGAGATCGATCTGCTCGTCATCGACCTGCAGGACGTCGGCACCCGCGTCTACACCTACGTCCACACGATGACCAACTGCCTGCAGGCGTGCGCCGCCGCGGGGGTCCCGGTGGTCGTCTGCGACCGGCCGAACCCCATCGGGGGGACCGCCGTCGAGGGCCCGACGCTGAGGCCCGGCTACGAGTCGTTCGTCGGGCAGTTCCCGATACCGTTGCGCCACGGCCTGACCATCGGCGAGCTCGCCCGGCTGTGCAACGAGACCTTCGACCTCGGGGCCACCGTCGAGGTGCTGCCCGTCGCCGGCTGGCGCCGCGACGCGTACCAC
>JAJEEA010000457.1 GCA_022821235.1 Vicinamibacteria bacterium | reverse complement strand
ACACCCACACCGGTTGGGCGGCGCAACACGCGGCGGCCCGGCGGCCGAACGGGTGCGCCCCGGTTGGCGGCCCTACCGGGGGCCGCCTCGACGATGACGGTGACGAGCGCGTCCCGCCTACAGAGCCTCGAGTGCGCGCCGGACTGCGTTGAAGTGATGGGCTGCAATGGGAGCTCCCACCCGAATGTCGTGCGCCGAGGACAGTCCGGGACGTCCGTCCGTCAGGTACACCTCGTTCAGCGCCGTGTACAGCTCCGTGAGATGCACCGCGCGAACCGGGGTGACGCCCCGAACGATCGTGGGATCGGTCCACCGGAACCGCGACAACCCGGCGGTCCCGCGCAGGATGTCGATGCGTTCACGCAGCTCGGTGACGTGCACCGCCTTGATCGGGTCCCCCACCTGGAGCGGATCGTCGACGAACGGTTGCCGGACGCCTACCCGCAGAACGAAGGCGGCGGTGACACCGGCCTGAAGCGGCAGGACTTCGACCGTGTAGGTCCCGGAACTCAGGGTACGCACGATACGCGGGCCGGACCCGCTGGCCGACGTGACCAGACTGCCATCCACCGCCTGCTCTCTACGGAGGTGGAGCGAGCCGTGAACGGGAGACGAGAGCCCGATCCGAACCGGGCGCCCGCCCTGCACCGAGAAGCTGTAGTAGCGCGCATGGGCGCCGGGGGGCGCCCCGCGCGGGGAGATGCAAGCCCCCGCCCAGGACGCGGCGACACGGCGTTCACGTTGGGCCGACCCCAGAGGCTCGACGACGCACGGCACCCGAACGTCCACCCGCACCGAAACGGAACAGTTGTTCCCGGTATCGATCTCGCCGGCCACTTCCGAGACGCAAGCCGAGTACTCGTATGCGCCGGCCGTCGCGGGCGCAACCATGTCCAGACGTCGAGTCGCCGTTGCTCCCGAGGAGATGGACCCGACCGGGACCGAGCCGACATCGGTCCAGGAGCGGCCGGCAGAACGCCTCCGGTACCTCAACCTCGTCGGAGGCGTCGTCGAGCCGCCGAGGTTCACGACCTCGGCCGAGAGAACGAACGACTCCCGCGGATCGATTTCGGCGGCGCTGACCATCAGGCTCGTCACAGCGAGATCGGGAGGATCGTCGCGGACTTCGAGCGTCAAGTGGCGCGAGCAATTGTTCGTGGCGTCCTGTTCGCGGTCCACGCGTTCGACGCAGACCTGGTACTGGTAGACCCCCGGTTGTGACGGCGCCGAGAAACGGGCGGACTCGGTGCTCGTGCCTGACGCCGCCAACCCGTTGACGACGTCCACGTCGAAGAGCTCCCACGCGCCGCCCTGGCGGCGGCTCAGGTACTCGAGGGTCGTGACCGGAGAACGGCCCGAACCCGTGTTCTGCACGGTGGCGGTGATGTCGAGCGGCTCGCCCGGAGATGCGACCGATTCGCTGAGCCGGACCTCCAGAACGACCAGGTCCGGCCTCACGGTGGAGCTCGGTCCGTAGAGGGCCCGAGCACCCTCCTCGTCATCCACCTGGAGAGCGTCCAGATCGGACGTGCGCGAGTTCATGATCGCATCGACGAGCTGACCATGGTCGTCCGGATGGGCGAGGCCCAGAACATGGCCGAACTCGTGGAGGGCGACGCGGCGAAAATCCGGCCCTGCGCCGCGAACGGGGCCTCGGTAGACATCCCAATCGTAGTCGGCGTTGAGGAGCACGTCGGCGTCTATCGTGACGTTGGTCGAGCTGGAATACCAGAGCTTCGTAACCGCGATGGTCGTGTCCGACCAGGACTCGCCGCACACCGTGGATGCGAAAACGACCAGGTTCCGTCTGTCGACCGTCCCGGATGAGCAGGACGCCGCCTCGTTACCCGAGGATGTCGTGGAAGTGAATCGGAAACTCGCCCCGGCCCGGTTCCAGGCATTCAGGGCCTCCCGGGCTGCCCGGTTCCATTTGTCGGCTCCCGTGGCCAGCACCATCTCGACCGGCATCGCCGTCGATGACCACACTGGGCCCCATCGGACCCACGATCGGCCCTCGAGGATGAAGCCGAGCACGACGGCCAGGACGATGCCGAAACCGGCGACCCGCCGAAACCGCGACGGCCAGGCGCCGGGCAGGAATGCCGTCACAGCTCCGCTTCGATCAAGGCCGTGAAAGTGTCGAGGGTCAACTGTGATGGAGGAGCGCCGGCACCGGCGGCAGCGGAGACTCGCGCCACGAGCTCCCCGGGAGGACCGTCGAAGCCCACCATGGGCACTCCCGCGTGGTCGAATACGACGTCGAGGCCGCGCTCGGTGTCTCGGGCAACTCGGTAGAGACCCTGCCACCACCCGACCAGAGGACAGATGCCGCCGCCTTCGGGGTCGGAGAAGACCACGGTACGCTGCCCCACGGTGAACCGCGGCATGCCGGCAATCTCCAGAACGAGCCCGTCGGGGGTCGGCCCCCCGGTAAAGCGGAGCGTCAGATCGGAACCCGGAATGGCGCCGTGGAGCACGTCGAGATCGGCGAAGGTGACGTCCGTGTAGGGTGTGCCCCGTTCGGCGTCCCAGACGTACTCGACGGACGACACCGTCCCGACGGAGATGACGGTTGCCGCGTCGACGACCTCCGAGAAGGTCATCCTGACGACCGTGGTGCCGTGGAGCGCAGCCGGCCCGGCCGCGGCCAGGAGAACCAGCAGAAACGCGCGCCGGAGGGACGCGGGTCGGGCGAGACGCAGCATGGCGACTACCTCCAATCGGGATGTGAAGATCGCGGCGGCCCTGGTGCGTTCGGACGCGGGCGACCGCGGGCGGGCGTACGGCATGGTAGCCGTACCTGCACCCGCCGGGTCGGCGCGGATTGCGCGCGGCGACCTGCTGCCCGAGGACGTGGCGCTTTTCCCGGGGGCTCCCGGCCGAATCGGGAGTCTCGCCGGGCCGTTCAAGCCTCTCGCGCGGGCTCTTGGCGCCTGCCCGTCTTCGGCGCGTGATCGGCGAGCGGCAGCGTCCATGACGCAGACTCCTACCCGAACAGGGCCCAGCAGAGCGCGGCGCCGACCACCGACATCGAGAGCCCCCACGCGAGGAGCGCGTTGAACAGCGCGCGCGTGTCGGTGCCGGGGGGCGCCGCGGCCAGGAACAGGGCGCCCACGGTGGAGAGCGCCGAGAGATCGACGAGCCCGCCGCCCACGGTGATCGACCACGCGAGGTGAACGGGCTCGACGGCGCCAATCTGCTGCGCGAGGTCCGGCACCATCGGCAGGAACGCCGGCATCACCACGCCGGACGTGCTGCTGTACACCGATATCAGGCCGGTCCCGAACGCCATCGTCGGCACCACCGTCTCCGAGGTGGAGATGCCGGCGAGCCCGCTCGTGAACAGGTCCATGCCCTGGGTCTCCTGCATGAGCGAGATCAGCACCGTCACCCCGGTGACCATCAGGATGACGCCCCACGGCATGCGCCGAATGGCCTGCTGCTCGTCGACGCTCCCGAGGAGGGTGAGCGACGCGGCGATGAAGACCGCGGTCAGGCCCACGTGCGCATCGAAGCCGACGACCGCCACGATCAGCGCCGAGATGCCGGCGATGGTCAGCCAGTGCCTGCGCTCGAAGGGTTCGACGTCCGGCTCCGCCGAACCGGCGTCTCCCCCGCGTCTCTGAAAGAGCTTCAGGCCGCCGAACAGCACGAAGCCGCCGGATCCCACGATCACGTGCGCCAGCACGTTGTACCCGTAGGTCTGCCACTCGAGGCCGCCGAGGCCGATGCGCGCCATCACGTCGTTGGCGATGACGCCGCCGGGCGCGAACGGCGACAGCGTGCCCGCCAGCGCGCCGTTGCCGGTCATGATCGCCATCAGCAGCGGCGATATGCCCGCCCTCCCCGCGACGGCCATCGCGGGCGCCGCGAGCAGGGCGCTGGCCGGTGTGCCGCCGGGACCGATGGTGGACACCACCACGCCCAGGGCGAAGAACATGAGGGGCAGCAGCCCCGCGTTCCCGCGGCAGAGCCGGACCGCCCGCCCCGTCAGCCGCGACAGGGTGCCGTTGGTGTCGGCCATGCTGAACAGCAGCGTCACGCCGACGAGCGTGACCAGCAACGGCACGGGAAAGCCCGACAGGACGGCGTTGACCGACATCCCGCCCAGGTACACCCCCACCAGCCAGGCCATGGCCAGCGACAGGATGCCGACGTTGATCTTCGTGAGGACGCTCAGCGCGACGGCCACGACGAGCGCCGCGACCGAGGCCCACGCGAGCGTCATTGCGCCAGCGCCGCCGCCTTCGGGGCGGCGCTCAGGACGCGGGAGAGCCGGCTCACGTCGGGCAGGTCCTCCAGCGCCTCGACCATGCCGAAGGTCTCGTCGATGGCCGACGGCGGCAGCACGAGCGACGCGCAGTCGCTGAACTTCTCGAGGAGCTCGTCGCGGGTGAACGGCAGGTCGGGCCCGCCCCGATAGCGCTCGTCCGCCGGCTCGACGAGGGTGCGGCCGTCGTCGAGGTCCACCTCGACGGTGCTGCGGATCTTCTCCCAGCCCTGCGCCTCGATCTCCGGGTCGAGCACGCGCTCCACCTTCCGCATCATCGCCTGCACCGGCGCACTCTGGACGAACTCGTCGTTGAACTCGTGGATGCCCGCCTTCCGCCGGAGCGCGATGGCGCTCACCATGAACGCGGGGCAGAACTTCGCCTCGAGCTCGTTGGTGGCGATGGGGTAACGCAGCGGATTGAGGATGTTGGACCCGGCGCGCACGCGAATCGCCGCGATGCTCTCCGGCTGCACGTCATGCGCGATCACCAGTCGCCGCATGGCGTCCATCGTCGGATGCCCGAGCACGCCGCACGGGTACGGCTTGATGGACACCCCGGGCCACACGATCGTGTGCGGGCCGCCGAGCCGGCCGACGATGCGGTCGGCATCGAAGCCCTCGCCGTGGCTGAAGGCCTGGAAGAAGCCCCACGGCGGATCGAGGGCGTCCCCGCCGCCCGTGAAGCCTCTCGCCGCGAGCTCGGCCGCGACCACCCCGTTCTGCGACGCCCGGCCTACGTGCAGCGGCTTGGTCATCGACCCGAAGTTCACGCGGATGCCCGAGGCCGAGCTCGCCGCGATGGCCAGCGTGTGCGCGATCCGGTCGCCGTCGAGGCCCAGCAGCTTCGCGGCGGCGACCGCCGCGCCGAACGTGCCGACGGTGCCGGACGAGTGGAAGCCCTTCCGGTAGTGGGCGGGGCTGATGGCCTCGGCGATCTTGCACTCGACCTCGAAGCCCGTAAGGAACGCCTCGAGGAACGCCCTGCCGGACGCCTGCTGCCGCTCGCCGACGGCCAGCGCCGCGACCATCGGCGGCACCGTCGGGTGGGTCAGCAGCCCGAAGATCCGGTCGGCGCTGGTCGCGAGCTGCGTGTCGTCCCAGTCCAGCGCATGACCGCTCGTCCCGTTGAGCAGCGCCGCCGAGGACGCGCCGCTCCTGAACGGCTCGGGGCCGAACGCGGTCGACTCCGGCTTCCCGTCGACGGTCCGGACGTAGCCGCGCAGGATGCGGCCGGCGTCCTGCGTCGATCCGGCCAGCATGACGCCGAGTCCGTCGGTGACGCAGCGCTTCGCGATGCGGACGGCCTCCTGCGGGATATCCTGCCAGCGGGCCCGGTCGACGAAGTCCACGACCGCGCTCGTGGCCCGCTGCTGGTCGCTCACATCACTCTCCTCGACGAATCGGTCTCGTCACCGGGATGATCCACGGGCGTGGCGCCGATACCGCCAGCCGCGCCGGCAGGTCGAGCGGTTCGAGCCCCGGATGCACGGAGCCCCGGAGGTCAGGTCCGAATCGGTCCCGGCGCCACCGGAGACCGCAGGACGTCCTGGCGGAAGCACTCCCCAGCGGTACCCGGGTCGGCGGGAACCGGCGATTACGACGCCACCACCACCGTTCCGCCGCGGGACTCGAAGGCGGTGAGCACCGGCATGAGGGCCGAGCGGAAGTCGGCGCGCGCCAGCCAGACCGTCTCGCGCAGCCTCACCCGGCGGGCCCGCGCCGACTGCTCTGCGAGGCGGGCGAGCAGGACGGCGGTCGATCCGCTCATGCGGGCCTCGACGAACGTCATGTACAGCCGCTCGCA
>JAJEEA010000149.1 GCA_022821235.1 Vicinamibacteria bacterium | reverse complement strand
GACGCCCGGCCCTGACGGATACCCGCCGGCGGCGCCGCCCGCCGCGATGAGCTGCGGCCGTCTTGGGCCAGGTCCTCGTGATGCTCGGGAAGCGGCGGCCGTCCGGCCCTCCGGGGGGAACGGCGCGGGGGGCGGAGGGCGCGCGTCCCGGGCCGGAGCGCTCCCGGCGCCTTCGAACACGCAGGGCCCGACGCCGCCCGCCCCCTGGTGGACCGCAATCGCCTTCCCGCGTTCGCCGGTGCCTCCGAGCACACGGGGCCCCGACTGGCCATGCGCGGCCAAGGCGCATATATTGGGTACATGCACCACAGCAGCAACGCGGTCCGGACGCAGGGCATCGCCGGTCGACGCCGCGGTGGGCTGCGTCCCGCGGTCCTGGCGCTCGCCGTCGCGTTCCTGACGTCCGGCGGCGGGGGCGAGGCCGTCGGGAACCCCGAGGCGGCCCCGCAAGCCGGACAGCGCCCTCCCCGGGGCGCCGCGCCGGCCGATCCCGACGGCGTCTTCCGCGCCGGCATCCAGCTCATCAACGTGAGCGCGACCGTCACCGACGCCCGGGGCCGCTTCGTCGACGGGCTGACCAGGGACGACTTCCTCGTCTACGAGGACGGCGAGCCGGTCGAGATCACCCAGTTCGACAACGAGCGGGTGCCGGTCAGCCTGGGCATCGCCCTCGACACGAGCGGCAGCATGGACGGCCGCAAGATGGAGGCGGCCCGCCACGCCCTCGACCGGTTCCTCTACGACCTTCTCGGCCCCGACGACGAGTTCTTCCTCTACCGGTTCGACTACACGCCGGCGCTCCTGCAGGATTGGACCACCAGCCCGGACCGCCTCAGCCGCGCCATCCGCGACATCCGGCCCCGCGGCGGCACCGCCCTCTACGACGCGGTGGCCGAGTCGGTGCCGCGGGTCGGGGAGGGCCGCCACCGCAAGAAGGCGCTGCTCATCATCTCGGACGGCAACGACACCAACAGCGAGACCGACGACCGGGACCTGCGGGCGCTCATCCAGGAGACCGAGGCGCTGGTGTACGCGATCGGCATCGACGCCCGCGAGCGGCGACGCCTGGGGATCTTCGGGGGAGCGTTGCGGCCGGGGCTGCCGGGAACGCCGCTTCCGATTCCGGGTCGCGGGCGCGGACCGACGCGGGGCAATCCGTTCCGGAGACTGCAGGAGGAACGGGTCAACGTCGGCGCGCTCCGCGACCTGACCGACGACAGCGGGGGAAGGACCGAGATCGTCCGCGACACCGACGACCTCGACCCCGCCACGGCCGGGATCGCCCGCGAGCTGAGCCGCCAGTACCAGCTCGCGTACCCCGCCCTGCACGCCGGCGACGGACGCTGGCACAGCATCCGGGTCGAGGTGCGCAACCCCGACTACCGGGTCCGGGCCCGGCGCGGCTACCTCGCGGCGCCCTGACCCGATGCCCGCCCGGCCCGCCGCCTCCTCGTCGACGGCGCCTTCGCGGCGCCCTGACCTCATGTCCACCCGGCCCTGCCGCTTCCTCGTCGACGGCCACCTCGCGGTACCCTGACCTCATGTCCACCCGGCCCCGCCTCTTCCTCGTCGACGGCAACTCCCAGATGTACCGCGCGTACCACGCGATCCGGGGGTTGACGGGACCCGACGGACGCTCGACCAACGCCGTGTTCGGCTTCATCACGATGCTGCGCAAGCTCATGGCCGAGCAGTCGCCCGAGCTCATCGCGGCCGCGTTCGACCTCAAGGGGCCGACCTTCCGCCACGAGCTCGCGGCCGACTACAAGGCCAACCGGCGCCCGATGCCCGACGACCTCGTCGAGCAGGTGCCCCGGGTGCACGAGGCGTGCGCGGCCCTCGGCGTGCCCATCGTCACCCGCGAGGGCTTCGAGGCCGACGACGTCATCGGCTCCCTCGCGGCGCGGGCGGTGGCGGCGGGGCTCGACGTCGCCATCGTCACCGGCGACAAGGACTTCTTCCAGCTCGTCGACGACCGCGTCCACGTCTTCAACCCGCGGGACGACGGCGCGTGGTTCGACGAGGCCGGCGTCGAGGAGAAGTTCGGAGTGCGGCCCGACCAGGTCGTCGACGTCCTCGCCCTCATGGGCGACGCCAGCGACAACGTCAAGGGCGTCCCCGGCGTCGGCGAGAAGAGCGCCCGGAGCCTCGTCACCGAGTTCGGCACCCTCGACCGCCTGCTGGAGGAGGCGCCCGGGCTGTCGAAGAAGAAGCTGCGGACGGCCCTGACCGAGCACGCCGAGGACGCGCGCCGCAGCCGCGAGCTGGTCCGCATCCGCGTCGACGTGCCGGTGGACGAGGACCCGGCCGGGTATCGCTACGAGGGCCCGGACCGGGAGCGGTGCTTCGCCCTGTTCTCGGCGCTGGGCTTCAAGTCGCTGCTCAACGAGTTCGCGCCGACGGCGGGGACGGTCGAGACCGACTACCGGACGGTCGCCACGGAGGCGGGACTCGAGGAGCTCGCGGCGGCGCTCCGCGAGGCCGGCCGGTGCGGGCTGCACGTCCTGACGGTGGCGGGACCGCCTTCGCGGGAAGGACTCGTCGGGCTCGCGTTCTCGACCGGTCCGCGGGCGGCCCGGTACGTCCCCGTCGCCGGCGGCGGGCTCGACTTGTCGGGCAGCCTCGACGTCGACGCCGTCCTCGCGGCCCTCGGGCCGGTCCTGGAGGACCCGGCGGTGCGCGTCGTCGGACACGACCTGAA
>JAJEEA010000085.1 GCA_022821235.1 Vicinamibacteria bacterium | reverse complement strand
TACGGCTGGATCGACGACAGGATGCCGGTGGCCGTCGACGCGAAGCGGCCGTTCGGCTCGCGCTCCAGGTAGATCTGGAACTCGGCCGCCGCCTCGGCCATCCGGCCCGCGTTGAGGTTCGCCATGCCGAGCCAGTAGTGGGCCTCGCCGTGCTCGGGGTCGAGCTCGAGGGTGCGCTCGAACTGCTGGCGGGCGTCGTCGAGGCGGCCGGCGTTCCAGAAGATGAGCCCCTGGTCGAACACCGCGGTGGCGTTGTCGCCGGCCCCCGCGCCCCCGCCCGAGAGCCGGGCCGCCGCCGCGCTGGCCTCCGCCGCCTCGTCGAAGCGGCGCTGTGCGTTGTAGAGCTCGGCCAGGCCCTCGTAGGTCGCGGCGTTGTCCGGCTCGAGCCCCAGCGCCGCCTGGAAGGCCGCCTCCGCCTCGTCGTAGGCGCCCAGCCGGCCCTGCACGATGCCGAGGTTGCGCTGGCACTCGGCGCAGTCGGGCGTGGTTTGCAGCGCGGCCTGGAACAGCGTGACCGCTCCCGCGAGGTCGCCGCCGCGGACCGCGGCCAGCCCCTGGTCGAAGGCGTCGCTGGTGGCGGCGCGGGCGTCGAGGGCGGCGCGCTCCTCCTCGGAGAGGCTCTCGCGGTAGAGCTCTTCGACCGTCCGCAGCATCAGGTTCCGCTCGACCTCCTGCCCGGCCAGGAGGTCGACCGACACCCGGTTGATGCCCACGCCGTCCTTGGACGCGGTGAGGAGGTAGGGACCCCGCATGAGCCCCATCTGCAGGTACTCGCCCTCGTCGTTCGTCGTCATCTCGTAGCTGCGGGCCAGGCCGCCCTGGTACTCGAGGGTGATGGTGGCCCCCTCCACGACCCGGCCCGCGGGGTCGGTGACGACTCCGAAGACGCGGGCGCTGTTCTGCGCCGCCGCCGGCGCCGCCGCGGCGATGGCGAGCACGACCATCGATCGGCGTAGTGTGCTGGTCTCGAACATGGCTGTTCCCCCCTTCGTTCCGAGCGGCTGCCGCGGACGACCGCCGCCGCCCCGCCCGTCGTGCGGGTGACGCAGGTGGCGACATCGACCACGATTGAGCGATTGCACCTATCCTACCAGCGCGAAGCGGCGATTGCACCGATCCGCGAACGACCCGCGGCGGCGGGACCGAACGGAGCGGCAAGGGCACGCGCATGCCGCCACGGGCGCCGGCCGTGGCGGGCACGACCGGGCGGGTTTCCGCCGAGCGAGGGAATCCAGGATTCTGGTCTCGAAGTCCAACGGATTGGCGCACTCGCCCGAGCTCACCGGCCCGTCCCGCCAGGAGAGCAACGCCGGCGCCGTGCGACACGGCCCGCGTCCTGCAACACGGCCGGGGCAAACGGTTTGCCGTCCCTGCCGTCCGGTATCCCGGCCTCCGGCACGCCCTTCGCGGCCTGATCGAGCTGTCCGAGAGGCATCGGCGACCTCAATCAGGCGGGCGCCCTTGCCGAGAGCAGCGGCGTGGGGTAGATTGGTGATTCTCGCCGAAGACCGACGACCGCGAGGGTACCCGTCACCACGTGGAACTTGCGGTGTCACTTCCGGTGTTCCCGGAGGAGGAGACAGCTACCCGGACTACTCACCACGTCGCCGCCGTCCGTATTCGCGCAGCGCCACGTCGCTCCGTCGGAGATTCGTCTTTGCAGGAGGTGTAACGTGCGTAGGCTCGCAGGACTCGCGACGGTCGTCATCCTCGCCGGCTTTACGGCGACACCGGCCATGGCCCAGCAGGGCACGGCCGAGCTACGAGGCAGCGTGACGGACGAGCAGGGCGGGGCCCTGCCCGGCGTCGCCATCCTCATCACCAATCAGGACAGCGGCACCTTCCGGGAAGCGCTCTCCGGAGGGGACGGCAGCTACTTCGCCAGCCAGATGCTGCCGGGCACCTTCACCATCACCGCCCAGCTCCCCGGGTTCCGCACCTTCGAGCGGACCGACTTCGCCATCGGGGTCGGCCGGACCCTCAACCTCGACATCGTGCTGACGATCGGCCAGCTCGAGGAGACCATCACCGTCTCGGGCGAGGCGCCGCTCGTCGACCTCACGTCGGCCGAGGTGGGCGGCACCATCACCACCGAGGACCTGACCGATCTGCCGCTGGGCAACCGCAGCTACTTCTCGGCGGTGGCGCTGCTGCCCGGCATCCAGTTCAACCCCTCGTCCAGCCTCGGCAACGACTCGATCATCGCCAACGGACAGCACCCCAGCACCAACAACGTGCAGGTCGACGGCTCGGCGAACAACGACGACAACTCCGGCACCTCGGCGGGCGGGCAGACGCGCGTCGCCCTCGAGTCGGTGCAGGAGTTCCAGGTCATCACCAACCAGTTCGACGCCGAGTTCGGCCGGGCCAGCGGCGCGGTGGTCAACTCGATCACGAAGCGGGGGACCAACGAGTTCACCGGCGCGCTGTTCAACTACTACACGTCGTCGGGGATGACCGCGACCGACGTGCTGTCGCTCCAGCGGGGGATCGAGAAGCCCGAGGCCAGCAAGCGGGAGTTCGGCGGCGTCATCGGGGGGCCGATCCTCCAGGACCGGATGCACTTCTTCTTCAGCCTCGAGCGGCAGCTCGTCGCGCCGAGCCGGACGCGCGTCTTCCCGGACGAGCGCTCCGACCTGAATTACTCGACGACCGAGAGCTGGGAGGCCTGGAACTCGCTGATCCGTGCCGACCACCAGATCAACGCCAGCAACTCCTGGGCGTTCCGCTGGCTGAGGGAGCTGGCGCCGCAGTTCAGCCTGCTGGGCAACCGGGTCGGGACGCTCGCGACGCTGGAGGACGAGACCGACAACGACCAGACCTACGTCGGGAGCTGGACCAGCGTGCTCGGCAGCTCGCAGGTGAACACGGTCCGCCTGTCGGCGACGCGGGAGCAGTACTGGCGCGGCAACCCGTGCTGGCGGGCGCTGGGCGACTTCGAGACCCTCACCGCGCGCGGCAGCACGGCGCAGGCGAGCTGCCTGCCGCAGTACCGGTACCAGGACTTCCAGGACAACGCGTTGGGCAGCGCCAGAGGGAACCGCGACAACCACATGAGCCTCTCGAACACGTTCTCCTGGTTCCTGCCCGACAAGGCGGGCGACCACGACATCAAGATGGGGGGGACCTTCCACCGGACCAACATGCTGTGGCGCCAGCAGGGCGACATGAACGGCATATTCGAGTTCGGGTCCAACCGGGCGTTCCACCGGGACGACTTCTCCACCTACCCGGAGGTGCTCAGCGTCCGCGTGGGGGGCCAGCTCTACACCCCGACCGAGTACAACACCTTGGAGGCGTACGCCCAGGACAAGTGGCAGTTGAACAACCGCCTGACGCTCAATCTGGGCGTCCGCTACGACCTGGAGGTCTTCCCGCTCGAGAACCCCAACAACCCGTGGCGCGGCCAGTTCAACGGCGGGGCGGAGCGCAACTACCCGGTCGACTACAACAACGTCTCGCCGCGGACGTCGTTCGCGTTCGACGTGGAGGGCGACGGGCGCTCCGTCGTCCGGGGCGGCTACGGCATCTTCTACGACAAGACCCTCGGCCTCCAGGTCACCCGCACGTTGCGGCTCGCCGCGTACTCCGACTCGTACGTGGTGCGCTTTCCGGCGACCGGCGTCGATCCGGGTCCGGGGATGGGCATGCGGCCGGGCGGCGACCTCGGGAGGCTGATCGACACCTCGACCAGCGGCTGTCCGGCCGAACTGAACAGCGGCGGTTGCGTGACCATCAACCGCGACTACCTGAACCAGTTGTTCCCGCCGGGTTCCCAGGCGGTGAACACCGGCCGGGTCTGGTTCGACCACCCGGACCGGAAGCAGGCCTACAGCCACCAGCTCACCTTCGGGTACGAGCGCGAGCTGACCTCCGTCCTGTCGGCCTCGGTCGACTTCGTCAGCATGCACGGCCGCGACCGCCAGATGCTGATGGAGGCGCGCCCGCAGGTCCGTGCCGGCACGCTTCGCGCGGATCCGGTCACCCGGATGGACGCGCTGCTGCTCGTGCCCGGGCTGAACGACGTGCTGCTGCCGGGCGACAGCTACGAGGGAGGCCGCGTCAACTTCGTGCAGAGCCTCGGCACGAGCAAGTACAACGCGCTCAACTTCCAGGTGGAGAAGCGCTACAGCAGCAACTGGCAGATGCGCGCGGTCTACTCCCTGAGCAAGTCGGAGGGCGACTCGGCCTACTACCTCGACAACAACTGGGCGCAGGTCGGGAACGACCTGAACCTCGACCAGCTCTGGGGGCCGAGCCGGTACGATCGCCGTCACAACGTGACCCTCAGCGGCCGGACGGAGATCCCGGTGCTGGGCGGCGTCACGCTGAGCGGCGCCCTGCGGTACATGAGCGGCGCGCCGTTCACGATCCACGACACCAGCTTCGACCCGAACATGAACGGGTGGGGCCCGGACCCGATCGCCGCCGGCATGTACCACGGCGAGACGGGCGCCAACCGCAACCCGATCTCGGTCGAGAACGCCGGCGGGATCAATGGCGCGTACGGGCCGGACCGCATGCAGTTCGACATCCGGCTCGGCCATCGCTCCCGCTGGAGCGATCGGCAGACGCTCGACATCTTCTTCGACGTCTTCAACGTCACGAACCGCGGCAACTTCAACAACCCGACGGGGGACATGCGGTCGAGCAACTTCCTGAACCTCACCTCCCTGTGGGCGGGCAGCGGCTTCCCGCGGCAGGCGCAGTTCGGCATCCGCTGGGGGTACTAGCCGCAGCGGCCGGCGGCGTTCGGAGCGGACTCCTCCGCGATTCGGGTCGGGCGGCGGAAACGTCGTCCGGCCCGTCTCTCGTGCGGGCACGGCGCGCCCTCGACCGCCTTCATCCTTGACAGGAGGTGACGGAGAGGCTCGGATTCGAACCCGCGGGCCGGTTGCCCGACGAAGCGCTCCGTTACGTCGCTGTCTCCTACCCGCACGGGGGCGGCAGACTCCACCGGTCTCCCGTTCAACCGTAGGTCTTCCGCAGCCAATCCGCGTTGCGGCGAATATCCGGCAACCCGGATTTCGCAGAACCAGCCATTGGACTCTCGGGTTCCATCCGGACGAGCAGCTTCGCCGCGACTGCACTTCAACGCCTCCGAACACGGTCGAAAGCGGTCTTCCCGGGAGCGCCGATGCTGTGGGCACGCTCCTTGCACGAATAAGTCCTTCGAACAGCAGGTTCCGCCAGGGTGGAACCACGTTCGCCCCTGCGGCTTCCGGGTTGCGCCGGTCAACCGGCGGCGGCGCGTGCCACGCTCGCTCGGTGCCCCGGACTCCTCGGTGCCCCGACTGAAGGAGGCAGCCTGGCCATAGGGACATTTGCCTGGGCATCCATCCGGCGTCGCCGTCCGGATTCACGCAGCGCCACGTCGCTCCGTCGGAGATTCGTCTTTGCAGGAGGTGTAACGTGCGTAGGCTCGCAGGACTCACGGCGGTCGTCATCCTCGTCGCCTTGGCGGCGACACCGGCCATCGCCCAGCAGGGCACGGCCGAGCTCCGAGGCAGCGTGCAGGACGAGCAGGGCGGCGCCCTGCCCGGCGTCGCCATTCTCATCACCAACCAGGACAGCGGCACCTTCCGGGAAGTGCTCTCCGGCGGCGACGGCAGCTTCTTCGCCAGCCAGATGCTGCCGGGCACCTTCACCATCACCGCTCAGCTTCCCGGGTTCCGCACCTTCGAGCGGACCGACTTCGCCATCGGGGTCGGCCGGACCCTCAACCTCGACATCGTGCTGACGATCGGCCAGCTCGAGGAGACCATCACCGTCTCGGGCGAGGCGCCGCTGGTCGACATCACGTCGGCCGAGGTGGGGGGCACCATCACCAGCGACGACCTGACCGAGCTGCCGCAGGGCAACCGCAGCTACTTCTCGGCCGTCGCGCTGCTGCCCGGCATCCAGTTCAATCCCTCGTCCAGCCTGGGCAACGACTCGATCATCGCCAACGGGCAGCACCCGGGCACCAACAACGTGGCGGTCGACGGCTCGGCCAACAACGACGACAACTCGGGCACCGCGGCGGGCGGGCAGACGCGCGTCGCCCTAGAGTCGGTGCAGGAGTTCCAGGTCATCACCAACCAGTTCGACGCCGAGTTCGGCCGGGCCACCGGCGCGGTCGTCAACTCGATCACGAAGCGGGGGACCAACGACTTCACCGGCGCGCTGTTCAACTACTACACGTCCGAGGCGATGACCGCGCTCGACGTGCTGGCCCAGCAGCGGGGGCTGAGCAAGCCCGAGACCAGCAAGCGCGAGTTCGGCGGGGTCATCGGGGGGCCGATCCTGCGCGACCGGATGCACTTCTTCACCAGCATCGAGCGGCAGCTCGTGGCGCCGGGGCGCACCCTCGTCTTCCCGACCGAGCGCTCCGACCTGAACTACTCGACGGCCGAGAGCTGGGAGGCGTGGAACTCGCTGATCCGCGTCGACCAGCAGGTCAACGCCAACAACTCGTGGGCGTTCCGCTGGCTCCGCGAGCTGGCGCCGCAGTTCGACCTGCTCGGCACCCGCACCGGCACGCGGGCGGTGCTCGAGGACGAGACCGACAACGACCAGACCTACGTCGGGAGCTGGACCACCGTCATCGGCAACTCGAAGGTCAACACGGTCCGCCTGTCGGCGACGCGCGAGCAGTACTGGCGCGGCAACCCGTGCTGGCGGGCGCTGGGCGACTTCGACACCCTCACCGCGCAGGGCAGCGTCGCGCAGGCGAGCTGCCCGCCGATGTACCAGTACCAGGACTTCCAGGACAACCAGTTGACGAGCGGGAGCGGCAACCGCGACCACCACTGGAGCCTCTCGAACACGTTCTCGTGGTTCCTGCCCGACAAAGCCGGCGACCACGACTTCAAGATGGGGGCGACGTACCACCGCA
Source organism: Vicinamibacteria bacterium (assembly GCA_022821235.1). Lineage (GTDB taxonomy): Bacteria > Acidobacteriota > Vicinamibacteria > Vicinamibacterales > UBA8438 > JAJEEA01. The sequence goes on along the minus strand of JAJEEA010000085.1, from coordinate 10,189 downwards.
CCAACATGCTGTGGCGCGACCAGGGCAACCTGAACGGCCGCTTCGGGTTCGGCGGCAACCTGCCGTTCCACCGCGACGACTTCTCGACCTACCCCGAATGGGTGGATATCCGGGTCGGCGGCCAGCAGTACGTCCCGACCCTGTACAACACGCTGGAAGCCTACAGCCAGGACAAGTGGGGCGTGACCGACCGCCTCACCCTCAATCTGGGCGTCCGCTACGACCTCGAGGTCTTCCCCCTCGAGAACCCCGACAACCCGTGGCGCGGACAGTTCAACGGGGGCGCCGAGGGCAACTATCCGATCGACTGGAACAACTGGTCGCCGCGGACCTCGTTCGCCTACGACGTGGCCGGCGACGGCCGCTCGGTGGTCCGGGGCGGCTACGGCATCTTCTACGACAAGACCATCGGCTACCAGGTCACGCGGACGTCGCGGTTCGCGCCGTACTCCGACTCGTACGTGGTGCGCTTCCCGGCTGCCGGCGTCGACCCCGGCCCCGGCATGGGCATGCGGCCGACCGGAGACCTCGGCGGGCTGATCGACACGTCGACCACCGGCTGCCCGGCCGAGGTGGGCGGCGGCGGGTGCCTGGCCATCAACCGCGCCTATCTGGACCAGCTCTTCCCGCCGGGGACCCGGCGCGTGAACACCGGCTGGGTCTTCTTCGACCACCCCGACCGGAAGCAGTCGTACACGCATCAGTTCACCGTCGGGTACGAGCGCGAGCTGACGCCGATCCTGTCGGCGTCGATCGACTTCGTCAGCATGCACGGCCGCGACCGCCAGATGCTGATGGAAGGCCGCCCGCAGGTCCGCGACGGCATGCTCCGCGCCGATCCGGTGACCCGCATGGACGCCCTCGGGCTGGTGCCCGGGCTGAACGACGTGCTGATGCCGGGCGAGGGCTACGGGGGCGGCCGGGTGTCGTTCGTCCAGAACCTCGGCACGAGCCGGTACGACGCGCTCAACCTCCAGATCGAGAAGCGCTACAGCGACAACTGGCAGATGCGCGCCTCCTACTCGCTGGGCAAGTCGGAGGGCAACTCCATCTACTACCTCGATTCCAACTGGGCGCAGGTGGGGAACGACCTCAACATCGACCAGCTCTGGGGGCCGAGCCCGTACGACCGCCGTCACAACCTGACCCTCAGCGGCCGGACGGAGATTCCGGTGTTCGGCGGCATCACGCTGAGCGGCGTCATGCGCTACATGAGCGGCGCGCCGTTCACGATTCACGACACCGACTTCGACCCGAACATGAACGGCTGGGGTCCTGACCCGATCGCCGCCGGCACCTACCACGGCGTCGCGGGAGAAGGCCGCAACCCGATCACGGTCGAGAACGCCGGCGGCATCCGGGGCGCGTACGGGCCCGACTTCATGCAGTTCGACATCCGGCTCGGCCACCGGACCCGCTGGAGCGACCGGCAGACGCTCGACATCTTCTTCGACGTCTTCAACGTCACCAACCACGGCAACTTCAACAACCCGTCGGGGGACAGGCGGTCGAGCAACTTCCTGAACCTGACCTCCCTGCGGGCCGGCAGCGGCTTCCCGCGGCAGGCGCAGTTCGGCATCCGCTGGGGGTACTAGCCGCGGCGGACGGCGGCGTCGGAGATCCCTCCGAGATCGGGCCGGACGGCCGAGGCGCCGTCCGGCCCGATCTGTGTATGATGGAGCGGCGGTTCGTGCGCGGGGAGGGCGGCGCGGCGGGTCTCGTCCCGTCGGCGAGGCCGCCCGGCGCCCGCGGTCGCCGCCTTTCTGCTCGCGTCCGTTGCGGGCGACTGCGGCGGGCGAGTCCGCCGCAGTCGCCCCGACCGCCACGAAGACACGGCGCTTTCCGGAGGAGATACCATGCCGAGAGCCGTAGCCGTGTTGTTCGCAATCGCGATTTCCGCGTCACCGGCGGCGGCGCAGGCGGTCTGGGACGCCCGGGAGCTCGACGGGGGCGGGGCCGAGTTCCGGCTCGGCAACGACGAGGGGGCCGCCGTCATCCTCGCCTGCCAGCTCGGGGGCATCAGCGCGGGTTTCGAGTTCCCCGGGTCCCTGGAAGCCACCGGGAGCGCCCAGGTCCGCGGCGTGCCCGGCGAACGGCACAACATCGCGGTGGCGCCCGTCAACGACCGCGTGATCCGCGTCACGACCGGCCGCGGCATCGAGGTGCTCCTGGCCCTGCTGCGGAACACCGCCAACCTCTTCGTTAGCACGGGCGGCGCACGGACGTCGTTCGAGGTGTTCGGCAGCGCCCCGCTCGTCAGCCAGTGCCTCGAACGGCAGGACGAGGAGATTCGCGATCCCACGCGCCGGTTCCGCAGCTTCCGCTGACTCCGCCGCCCGGCGGTCCGCCGACTGCAGTCGGCCCCTCGACGAGAGCGGTCATGACTGTGCTTCATCGCGCGACGATCGCGATGCGGCGAGATCACCCGGTCATCCTGACAACAGGCAATTGGACGGTTGCAAAACAGGCAATTGGACGCTAACGTAACGGGCATATGGCCGCCTTTCGGCCGTTGCTCCCGCGTTCACTGGCGCCCGCCGTCCAGGAAGCCCTGGCGGACACCCCCGTCGTCTGCCTCCTCGGCCCCCGGCAGAGCGGGAAGACCACGCTGGCGCAGCACGTGGCGCCGGATCGCGCGTACGTCAGTCTGGACGAGCACAACTACCACCGGACCGCCGTGGAGGATCCGGCCGGCTTCGTCGCCAGCCTGCCCGATGCGGTGACCCTGGATGAGGTGCAGCGCGCCCCGGCCCTGCTCTCGGCCATCAAGCGCGCCGTCGATCGGGACCGCCGCCCCGGCCGTTTCCTGCTGACCGGCTCGGCCAATCTCCTGCTGGTGCCCACGGTCGCCGAGTCGCTGGCCGGGCGGATGGAGATGGTCCAGTTGCATCCGCTGACCGAGTCGGAGAAGGCCCGTCGTCCCGGCCGTTTCCTGCAGACCCTGCTCGACGGCGGGTTCGAAGCGGGCATCGGCCCCGACGTCGATCCCGCCGAACCGGCCCTGGTCGAGCGGGTGGTGGCGGGCGGCTACCCGGAGCCCCTGGCGCGCTCGCCGCGGCGTGCCCGTCAGTGGCACCGCCAGTACCTGCGGGCCATCATCGAGCGGGACGTCCGCGACGTGGCGCGGGTGAGGGACGCCGGCGATCTGGCCCGGCTGCTGGAGCTGCTCGCCTTGCGCAGCGCGGAGCTGTTGAACGTCAGCGGGCTGGCCGGCGAGCTCGGCGTGCGCCGGGACACGCTCGAACACCATGTCGCGGTACTCGAGCGGCTCTTTCTGGTGCGCCGCCTGCCGGCCTGGCGGCGCAGTCAGGCGAGACGGCTCGTCACGTCCCCCAAGGTCCACCTGCTCGACAGCGGCCTCGCCGCGACGCTCGCCGGGCTGACGACCGACGACTGGCTCCACCGGCGCGAACGGATGGGCCACCTGCTGGAGTCGTTCGTGGTCCAGCAGCTCGTCGCCCAGGCCGGCTGGACAGACCCCGACCTGCGTTTCTGGCACTTTCGCGACAAGGACAAGGTGGAGGTCGACGTGGTCGTGACCCGCGGCCGGAGAACCTGGGGCGTCGAGGTCAAGTCCGCCGCCGCCTTCGCGCCGGGTGACGGGCGCGGCCTCGCTCGGCTCGCGGACCGTTGCGGCAGCGACTTCGAGTCCGGGGTTCTGCTGTACGCCGGTCGGGACGTGTTGCCCCTGCGTGACGAGCGACTGCTCGCGGTGCCGCTGAGCAGGCTGTGGGGCATGTAGCGCTTCGGCTTCCGTTCGGCCGGGTTGCTCGAAGTGGGAGGTCTTTGAGCGGCGAAGCGGCCGACGAACAACCGGCTACCCATGCCGGGCTGGTGCTTCCACGCACAGCGTCGGCTCGAAGCACCGCCGACTCTCGCTGCTCGCAACGGTCCGTACCGATGTGCCGCGAGGCGGGTTCCGGCAGGACACCTGGTGGCTCGGCAGCCGGTGCCTGGGGTCCGGCGTGCCCGGCCCCGAAAGAAAACGGGCCGGGCGCGAGGCGCCCGGCCCGTTCGATGCCCGATGACGGTCGTCACCGCCGGTCGGGCTAGAAGCCCCACCTCATGCCGAACTGCGCCTGCCGCGGGAAACCGCTGCCCGCCCGGAGTCCGGTCAGGAGCAGGAAGTTGGCGCTCTCCCGGTCGCCGTTCGGATTGTTGAAGTTGGCCCGATCGGTGATGTTGAAGATGTCGAAGAAGATGTCGAGCGTCTGACGGCTCCCCCAGCGCGTCCGATGGCCGAGCCGCACGTCGAGCTGGAAGAAGTCCGGCCCGTAGGCGCCGTACGGCCCGCCCTGGCTCGTGGCCCGGAACGCGTCCGGATTCGATGGATCGCGAGCCTCGTAGGTGCCGGCCGGCAGCGGATCCGGTCCGATGCCGTTCATGTTGGCGTCGAAGCCGTTGTCGTGAATGTGGAACGGCGCACCGCTCATGTAGCGCAGCACGCTGCTGACGGTGATGCCGCCGAAGAACGGGATCTCGGTCCGGCCGCTGAGGGTCAGGTTGTGCCGGCGGTCGTACTGGCTCGGTCCCCACAGACCGTCCAGGTTCAGGTCGGCGAGGGACTGGGCGAAGTTCCCGTACGTGAACCAGAGCGTATTCGTGTCCTTCTTCGCCAGCGCGTAGACGGCCCGCAGCCCCCAGTTGTCGGCGTACCGCTTCTCCAACTGGAAGTTCAGGGCATTGTAGGTGCCGCGGCCGTTGCTGGTCGTCAACAGCACGTTGCCCAGGTAGCCGTCTCCCGGGTTGAGGCCCGTGTTGCCCAGCACGCCGAACGCGTCCACCCGGCGGGTCGGATCGGTCGGCGCGGTGCCCGCCCGGACCTGGGGGTTCAGGTTCTGTCGCATGTGGGTGTCGCGGTCGAGCTGGCGGACGTAGTCGACCGACGCGGACAGCACCGGGGTCAGCTCGCGCTCGTAGCCGATGGTGAACTGGTGGGCGTAGGGCTGCTCGCGGTTCGGGTGGTCGAACTCGATCGTGCCGGTGTTGAACTGCTGCGCGCCCGGGAGCAGCAGCTCGTTCAGCACGTCCCGGTTCACCTCCACGCACGGGCCCGGGTTGCCGTGCCGCGCCGGACAGCCGCTCGGGTTGATCTGGATCAGCCGGTACAGGTCGCTGTTCGGATCCAGCGGTTGGCCGAGCTCCGGATTGGGGTCGTTCTGGTTCTGCGGGAAGCTCACCGTGAACGAGCTGTTGTACGGCGTGTTCCGCACGTACGGGGTGATTGCGTAGTACAGGGTCTTGTCGTAGAAGATGCCGTATCCGCCCCGCACGACCGACCTGCCGTCGCCGGTGACGTCGTACGCGAACGAGGTGCGCGGCGCCCAGTTGTTGTAGTCGATGGGGTAGGTGCGCCCCGACGACAGCGGCGACGTGATGCCGAGGGCCGGCGCCGCCTGGAAGCCGCCGACGTTGGTCGCCGTCTCGAAGAACGGGTTGTAGTCGTTGGGCAACGGGAACACCTCGAGGTCGTACCGCCCGCCGAAGCTCAGCGTCAGGCGGTCGGTCACCTGCCACTTGTCCTGCACGAAGGCCTCGAGCGTGTGGTACTCCGTCGCCGACTCGAGCTGGCCGCCCACGCGGATGTGGAGTCGGCTCGGCCAGGAGGTGTAGTCGTTCGGGTCGAACAGGACGTCGTCAGGGTTCCGGAACACGAAGTTGCCGTTCAGGTTGTTCTGCGACCGCCACAGCATGTTGGTGTTGTGGTAGGTGGCGCCGAACTTCAGGTCGTGGTCGCCCATCTTGTCGGGCACGAACCAGGAGAAGGTGTTCGAGTAGGCCCAGTGGTGGTCGCGGTTGCCCTGGGAGCTCGTCAACTGGTTGTCGACGAAGTTCCGGAACGTGTACTGGGGCAGGCAGTTCGCCTGCGCGGTGCTGCCGGGGGCGACGAGGTCCTCGAAGGTCCCCTCGTCGCGCCAGCACGGATTGCCCCGCCAGTACTGCTCGCGCGTGGCGGAGACGCGCACCGTGTTGACCCTGGAGCTGCCGATGACGCTCGTCCAGCTTCCGACGTAGGTCTGGTCGTTGTCGGTCTCGTCCTCCAGCGCGTTGAGCGTCGCCGTCCGGCCGCCGAGCAGGCTGAACTGGGGCGCCAGCTCGCGCAGCCAGCGGAAGGCCCACGTGTTGCCGGCGTTGATCTGGTGGTCGACGCGGATCAGGGTGTTCCAGGCCTCCCAGCTCTCGGCCGTCGTGAAGTTCAGCTCCGGCCGGGTCGGGAACACCTTGGCCCGGCTCGGGGCGACGAGCTGCCGCTCGAGGCTGAAGAAGAAGTGCATCTGGTCTTCGACGATCGGCCCGCCGATCACGCCGCCGAACTCTCGCTTGCTCGTCGGCGGCTTGGGGAGGTCGTCGCGCGCCGCGAAGTAGTCGCGCGCCGTCATCTTCTCGCTGGTGTAGTAGTTGAACGCGGCGCCGGTGAACTCGTTGGTGCCCTGCTTGGTGATCGAGTTGATGACCGCGCCCCGGGCCCGCCCGAACTCGGCGTCGAACTGGTTCGTGATCACCTGGAACTCCTGCACCGACTCGAGGGGGACCCGCGTCTGGCCGCCGGCCCAGGTGCCGCTGTTGTCGTCGTTGTTGGCGGCGCCGTCGACCGACACGTTGTTCGTCCCCGGCGTCTGGCCGTTGGCGATCATGGTGTCGTTGCCGAGGCTCGACGACGGGTTGAACTGGATGCCCGGCAGCAGCGCGATGGCCGCGAAGTAGCTGCGGTTGCCGGTGGGCAGCTCGGTGAGGTCGCCGGTGTTGATGGTGCCCCCGACCTCGGACGAGGTGAGGTCGACGAGGGGCGCCGCCCCGGACACCGTGATGGTCTCCTCGATGGCCCCGATCGTCATGACGATGTCGAGGTCGAGCGTCCGGCCCACGCCGATGGCGAAGTCGGTGCGCTCGAACGAGTTGAACCCCGCGAGCTGGGCGGTGATGCGGAACGTCCCGGGCAGCATCTGGCCCGCGAAGTAGCTCCCGTCCCCGCTCGAGACGACCTCGCGGAACGTGCCCGTATCCTGATTCGTGATCAGGATGCTCACGCCGGGCAGGGCGCCGCCCTGCTCGTCCGTCACCGAGCCGCGCAGCTCGGCCCGCCCCTGCTGGGCGAGGGTGGTGGCGGCGCCTGCGCCGAGCAGCAGGGCGACCGCGGCGACGACGGCCGTGGTTCGCTTCATTGAGACCTCCCATTGAATGGACGCGAATCGACGACGGCGAACGGCGAGCGCACAGGCACGGCCCCGGAAGCCCGAGGGGCTGGCGTTTGCGGAGCGGTCGTTCGAAAGCGATACCTGTGCAAGGCGCGTGCCGGCTGTTGTCACCACCACGACGGCGATGGCGCAGCCGCTTTTCGCGGCGATGGCACGGCAAGCGCGACGCGCCCACCCGCCTGGCCGCGCCGGGTCATTCAGTACGTTGGTCCGAGCATCCAGTTTTCTGGATCGAGTCCACGACCGGTTGCGAACGGCTTTGCCGGAGCGTACACTAGAAGCGTGCCAAGACCAACCGCGCTGGCGGTCGCCGCCAACTCGGCAGAGGCGCAGGCTTGGCGTGGCGAGAAGGCGCCCCGTTCGGGGTGCAGCCCACCGGAAGCGGGGGTCCGGCTGTTGCGGAGAGGTACCGAAGTGGTCGTAACGGGGGCGCCTCGAAAGCGTCTTGTCGGGTAACCGGCACGTGGGTTCGAATCCCACCCTCTCCGCCACTCTATTCGCCGCCCGGCACCGGGGTGCGGCGACCGGATCTCGTTCTCGACAACACACACGAATGACGATGAGGATCGTGCCGGGGAGGACCAGCATGCATGTGTCGGTGAAGGGACGGGGCGTTCGGTTGTCCGGCGTCGTCGCGGTGGTCGCGACGACGGTCGTCATGGCGGGCGCGGCGGCGGCACAGAACCGGCCGCTCAGCACCCGCGGGCACACGGCGACGCAGATCGGGGGCAGCTACAGCGCCGAGGGCCGTTACGAGGGAGGCCGCTGGATCGACATCCACTACGGCCGGCCCATCCTGCGCGGCAGGCAGGGCATCTTCCGCGACGGCGGGGAGTACGGCCAGCGCATCTACGCCGGGGCTCCGCTCTGGCGGGTGGGCGCGGACCAGACGACCACCTTCACCACCGAGGCGGACCTCCTCATCGGCGGGCAGCGGCTGGACGCCGGGGAATACACCATGTTCGCCGACCTGTCGGATCCGTCGGCGTGGACGCTGATCTTCACCACCTGGGGCGTCATGCAGACCTTCGGGGAGGACAACCCGAACGCGCTGTGGGGCGCCTACGGCTACGACGACAGCAGGGACGTCATGCGCACGACCATGTCGGTGGAGACCGCCGGCCGGTCCCTCGACCAGTTGCAGATCGGGTTCTTCGACATGACCCGGCAGCGCGGCGCGATGTACGTGCACTGGGACGACCAATTGGCGACCGTCTCTATCGAGCTGGCCGACTAGCCCGGCGAACACCGGCCGGCGCCTCGCGCGGGCGCGCTTTCGGCGCCGGCCTCTCCTTCGCCGCCGCTCCTCCGGGCGCACGTGGCGTCGCTTCACCCGTCGCGGGGGCGCGGCGCCGCGCCACACCGGGGTTTGCCCGGCCGACCCGTCATCGGCAGGTCGGGAACCTGCATCAGCCGACCACCGCCTCTGCCATCGGCCCTGCCCGGTGCCCTTGGGCACGCGCTCCGCTCTCGACGGAACGCGAAGCGCGGAAACGCCGCCGCATGGCCTACAATGTCGGACGAGGTGATGCCATGATTACGCTCAAGAGAAGGCCCGCTCTCGCCGTCCTGGTCGGCACCTTCCTCGCTGTCGGCGCTGCCTGCGCCGCGCAGTCGCAGGACGAGTCGTCGCCGGCGGCGGTCAGGAGCACGCCGGGTCCCGGCGGCGTCGCGACCATACCGTTCACCAGCGTCCGCGTCTGGTTCAACGAAGAGACCGATCTGGCGCAGAGCTCGCTGGCCCTCGCGGGTCCCGACGGCAGCCTCTCGCTCGTCGGCGTGCATTCCATGGGCGAGGGCGACCTGATGGCGGCCGTCAGCGGGGCGGTGGTCCCGGGCGACCATACCCTCACGTGGACCGCGGTCAGCGCCGACGGCGCGACCGCGACCGGCGACGTCCGGTTCACGGTGGTGGAGGCCGAGGCCGACCCTGCGCCGGACGGCGACGGGGCGCAGGCCCCGGGCGACCGGGACTGAGCCCGGCCGCGCTTCCGGGTTCGCCGAGGCCTTACAGCTCGAGCCGGCCGTTGAAGACCATGTCCTCGAGGTCGAACGTCCGCTCGATGCTCGCCTCGGCGATCTCCGTGACGAACTCGACCTCCTCGTCGGCGAGGGTGATGGCGTCGTCGCGGGGAAACAGGTACAGGGCGACGGCCCCGTTGCCTTCCGCCTCCGCCGCGGCCTGGACGGGCACGATGGGCCGTTTCCCGGGGCGCTCCAGGCGCGCCGCGGCCGCCAGCGCGGCGGGGTCGAGCCGCGCGAAGGGGCGGGGCAGGCCGGCGACGACGATGAAGTAGCCGGTCGGGCGCTGGGCCAGGAACTGCCGCCCCGCGGGGTCGAGGGCGCCTCCCTCGCCGATGCGCCCGCGGACGATGGCCTGCCGCATCGGCAGCCCGCTGCGCCACTGGACGATGAGCCGGCTCTGTCGGGTCGGGCCGAACCCGTCGGCGCCGCCGAAGCCGCGACCGCCGCGGCCGCCCCCGCCCGCGCCCCCGCCGATCCCCCCCGCAACGGGCGTCCGGTCGTTGAGGGCCGTCCCCGGCGGCCGCGGGAACACCACGGTGATGCGCTTCGCCCACGGCGAGTCGGTCATCATGCGCTGGACGTCCCGGTCGGACCAGTCCGTAAACTCCTTCTCGTCCCAGAAGTCCGCCGCCAATGCCGCGCAGGCGGCCAGCCAGACGATCGCGATGGTCACGTGCCGTCGTCTCATGTTGCACCTTCCCTTGCAGACGCAGCCCCACGACGCGCCGGGGAAACCGTGGCGTCGGTCCCCGCTGCTCGGCGCAACGCGGTGGCGCCACGAGCCCGAGTCCACTATCACACGGGTCCTCGCGGGGATCAACCGCGCCGGAGGGGTGCACGTCAGATTCGTGAGATGGCTGTCAGGCGGCCTTGGCGGCTCGTCGTTCCCAGAAATCCTCGAAGCGGCCGCTGAGCACGCAGCACCGCAGGGCGATGATGGCGTTGGCCCCGGCCACCGTCCAGTGCAT
>JAJEEA010000530.1 GCA_022821235.1 Vicinamibacteria bacterium | reverse complement strand
CGCATCCGCCGCCCCGGTGCGCGCGCAGGTCATGAGGACTGTCTCGCCCATCGAGGTCGCGGCGCTCGGGTCGGCACCCGCGGCCAGCAGCCGCTCGACGACCGGCACGCTCCGGTTGACGCAGGCGAGCGACAGCGGCGTGACCCCGTAGGCGTTGGCCGCGCCGGGGCGGGCGCCGGCCTCGAGCAGCAGCTCGACGGCCGTCACGTCGTCCCACCGCACCGCCCAATGCAACAGGGTCGCCCCGTCGCCCTCGGGCGCATTGACGTCGGCACCCTGCTGGATCAGGGTGCGCACCGCGTCATCGTCGCCGGCGCGCACTGCCTCCTTCAGCCGAACGTCGACCGCCTCGGCCGACATGCTGCCGCCCAACGCCAGCAGGATCATCCACGCGATGACCCGAGTCGCGACGCCAGTGCGCATGCTCTCCCCTCCTCGCGACCTGCCGAATGGGCGCGCTCGACTCACCCCGACGGGTGTAGCGGCAAACCGGACAGATCCGGCCCTGCGCGCCGTAGCGCGTTCCACACCGCAACCACGATCACCACTTGGCTCCTGACCACGTAGCGGACGTGGTAACCGGTCGAGCGCAACCGCACGCGCCGGAGCCCCCGAACCTCATGGTGGGCATAGCGTCGGCCGACATGAGGCAGGCACCCGAGCAAGTCGAAGCACGCCGCCGATTCCTCGACGAAAAGGCCCGGGGCGGCGGGACGGTTCTCGCGCCACCAGAGGTCGATTGCCTTGATCTGCGTCTCGACCCGATCCGGCGTAATGACCGTCACCGGCGCCGCGACTCATCGATGACGACCTGCGCCGGCCGGACCCGCCCACTCTTCGCCGACGCCCACGCCGCGGAAATCGCTTCGTGCAGGGCGCGACGCTCGGTGGCGTCCAGGTCGTCACCCTCGTCATCGAGCACCAGCTCCAGAATCGTACCCTCGGCGAGAGAGCTGGGCTCGTCCAGACGTAACCGGCCGCCTTGGACCATGGCCTTCATGGAGGATTCTCGTCGGTTGCGTCCTCGAGCGACGGCGCCATGTCGACAGGCGCCGCATCCACGCCTCTACGCCATGATGCCGGTCACCGAGCAGCGTACGTCCGGCTGTAGCCGTTGCGGCCGTTCGTCATCGTGTACGTGCCGTCGGCCCGGACCGACGCCTTGAGCCAGTGGCCCTGGCAATCGTCGGTGTCCTCGAAGTTGGCGATCATGTCGTCGGCGGTATTGTGGCCGTCCGCCTCCAGCGCGAGGTGCGTCTGCCAGATGCCCTCGACGCCGGGGACCTCGGTGATGCGATCGTAGTGGTGCGGCGCCGTGATGCCCTTGCGGGGGCCGTTGTTCACCACCACCACCTGCGGCTCGATGGCCCACAGGTGGGCGGGGGCCCCGGCCCCGTCGAACGCTCCGTGGCGGCTGGTCTGGTAGACGGTGACGGTGCCCAGCCGGTTGACGGGGCACGACAGCTCCATCTCCATGTCCCAGTCGAGGTCGCCGAGGTCGACGAAGCGGAACCCGCCGAAGCTGAACAGCGCGCCCAGGGTGCGCTGGTTCTCGGGCGAGGCGGCCGGCCGGTTCTCGGCCCCGGCGCAGTGGGGGTTGGGGCCGCCGTCGTTGATGGGCTCGGCGATGAGCTCCATGTTCGACGAGATCATGCGCACCTCGACGTCGCCCATCATCAGGACGTCCCCGGCCCCGGCGACCATCCGCGCGTCGCCCGCGGTCTCCAGGTAGATGTCGCGCCACTGCTGGTTGCGCTCCTCGGTCTCGCCGCCGTGATCGAGGAAGTGGTCGATGGGAACCATCTCCGCGAGCTCGGCGAGGCTGCCGACGTGGTCCGTGTGGAAGTGCGTGATCAGCATGTAGTCGAGCTTCTCGAGCCCGGCGTCCTCCATCGCGGCGACGATGCGGTGGGCGTCCCGGCCCTCGGGGCGCGGCCACCCGGTGTCGACGAGCATCGACTCGCCGGACGGCGAGACGACGAGGGTCGCGCCCCCGCCCTCGACGTCGATCCAGTAGATGTCCATGGTCTGCGCCGCCGCGGGCGCGGCGGCGGCGACGGCGAAGGCCAAGGCACAGACCGTCACGCCGATCGGACGGGCCGAGAGTCCCGCGTCTCGCATCATGACCTCCTGTTGCTGCGACGGGGCCAGTCTACCGCACTTGTCCCGGCAAGTGTCAGAATCGCCGGGCGCGACCTTCCCGGATCGCCCGGACGCCCCATCGCGCCCACGCTACGGCTCGCCGCGACGGGCGCCCCGCTGCAGGCCGACGGGCGCGCGGGGTCCGGCCCCGACGACGCTCGCGGGTTACGGTTGCCGCCTGGTGGCACGGCGCGAAACAGATGCCGCCCGGGCCATGCTGCCCCGCGGCGGCGGCCACACGGCGCCGCGACGCCGGGGAACGGCACCGGACCCCCAGCTCCCGCGCTATCCTGATCAGCGGTGATGATCAGGCGCAGACTGCCCATCGGCCTGCAGACCTTCCGCGAGCTCCGCGAGGAGGACTGCTACTACGTCGACAAGACCGGCTTCATCGCGCGGTTGCTGGACGAGGGCAAGCACTACTTCCTGTCGCGCCCGCGGCGTTTCGGCAAGAGCCTGTTCCTGGACACCCTGAAGGAGCTGTTCGAGGGCAGCGAGCCGCTGTTCGCCGGGCTCCACATCCACGACCGCTGGGACTGGTCGGCGCGGCATCCGGTCGTGCGGCTCGACTTCGGCGCCGGGCACTTCGGCGAGCCCGGGTACGTCCATGCCAGCACGATGGCGCAACTGGCGGCCGCCGCGGAGGACGGCGGCGTTGCGGTGAGCTACGACACGGCTCCGGAACGCTTCCGCGAGCTTCTTCGCGCACTGCACGCAAGAACCGGCCAGCGCGTCGCGGTGCTGGTGGACGAGTACGACAAGCCGACCCTCGACGCGCTCGAGCCACCCGACGTGGCCCGCGCCAACCGAGACTACCTGCGGGGCCTGTACTCGACGATCAAGTCCAGCGACGCCCACGTCCGCTTCACCTTCCTGACGGGGGTCAGCCGGAGCCCTCAGCGGGGGAGCGCGACGGGGCACCCCTCGCATGAGAAAGCCTCGAAGGTGAGCCTGTTCTCGGGCCTCAACAACCTGACCGATATCACGATCGACCCACGGCACTCGGCCATCTGCGGCTACACCGAGGCGGACCTCGACACGGTGTTCGCTCCAGAACTGGCGGGTCTGGACCGGAAGCGGATTCGCAACTGGTACAACGGCTACAACTGGACGGGGGACGACCGTGTCTACAACCCGTTCGACATCCTGCTGCTGTTCCGCCGCGGCACGTTCGCAGCGCACTGGTTCGAGACCGGCACCCCGGCCTTCCTGGTGGAGACGCTGTTCCGGCGCCGGGTGAGCGCGCTGGCGCTGGACGGCCTGTTGAGCAGCGACGATCTGTTGTCGTCGTTCGACGTCGGGGCCATCGCCACCGAGGCGCTGTTGTTCCAGACCGGCTACCTGACCATCAAGGACGTGCGGAACCGGGGCGGCGTCCGCAGCTATCGCCTGGGCTATCCCAACCGAGAGGTCCGGCAGAGCTTCAACCGGAGCCTGCTGCGGCATCTCGTGCAGGACGCGACGCGCCAGACCGCCAACAGCGATCGGCTGTACGACCTGATGGAGGGAAACGACTTCGCGGGCATGAAGGCGCTGTTCGAGGCGTTCTTCGCGAGCATCCCCTGCGAGTGGTACACGAACAACGCCGTCGCCGGCTACGAGGGCTACTACGCGAGCGTGTTCTACTCGTACTTCGCCGCGTCGGGCTTCGACGTCACCGTCGAGGACTCGAGCAATCGCGGCCGGGCGGACATGGCCGTGCGCTTCGCCGGCAACGTCTATCTGTTCGAGTTCAAGGTGGCGGAGCAGGCGACGGAGGGCGCCGCGCTGGCGCAGCTCCGCGAGCGGGGCTACGCCGACAAGTACCGCGCGTCAGGCGAGCCGATCCACCTGATCGGCGTGGTGTTCAGCAAGTCCACGCGCAACGTGACGGCGTTCGCCGTGGAGCATACCTGATGCCCGCATCTCTTCCTCTATTCGCTCGTCAACCAGATCAAGAAACCTGCGGATGATCCGACCATGCGGAACTCCGCATGGTCGGATCAAGACCAATCCGCTCTTGGGGCCAGCGCCGAAAGCTCGCGCGACACCACCTCCGCGTAGATCGCATTCGCAACGCGTATCGGCCGGTCCCGCGCGACGAGGCCGAGATCGCGGACATATTCGAGGTCGCGGCCGGTGAACGTCCGCGTCTCCGCTCTGCTCAGCAACGGCTCGACTACCCGCTGCACCCGGTCTTCCCTCAGCGTGTCCGCCAAGTAGCCCAGATGCGTCTCCCGGCGCAGGATGAGGCGCTCCTGGGATGCCAGGACCGCGCCCGCGTCGACGGGCCGCGACCGGTCCCGGCCCCGCTTGTCCCGGAAGCAGGCGTCGTAGGCCAGCGCGTTCACCAGCCACGGCTGCCCCAGCGTCCGGCTCCACGTCGTCTCCAGCGCCTCGGCCGTGAACGCCTGCCCCGTCTCCGCCGTGTGCTGCCCGACCAGGGCCAGGACCTCGTCTCGCGAGAAGTCTCCGAGCCTCAACGACTCGGCCTTGACGTTGAACGCGCTGCCCCCGGCGATGACCGCGTTCGCCGAGCCCGAGTGGATGCGATAGTCGCGCACGTCGCGCACCCCGCACAGCACCACGCTCTGCGGAAAGCCGTGCGGACGCTGGTGGTACCCCGTCCGCAACTGCCGCAGCACCGACAGCAGCGAGTCGCCGATCAGCATGTCGATCTCGTCGATCAGCAGCACCAGCGGCTTCGGGTCGGCCTCGGCCCAGCGCGCCAACGCCTCGAGCAGCACCTCGTGCGGGACGTACCTCGCCGCGAGATCCCGGTAGACGCCTTCCATGAACTCGTCGCCCAGGGTCATCCGCGCCCCGGAGGCCAGCCGGCCCAGCACCGCCCGCATCGCCTGCCCGACGTCTTCGCGGGCCGTCTGTGCCACCTCGACGTTGACGTACACGCACCGGTAGCCGTCGGCGTTCAGCCGGTCCCGGAGCGCCAGCAGGGCCGAGGTCTTTCCGGTCTGCCGCGGCGCGTGCAGCACGAAGTAGCGCTTGTCGCGGACGAGCCGGAGCAGCTCGTCGAGGTCGAGGCGGGTCAGCGGCGGAATGCAGTAGTGGTCCGCCGCCACGACCGGACCGGTCGTGTTGAAGAAGCGCATCAGGCCAGGTGCTTCCAGCCCCAGGCGCCCGTCGCGGACGCCGGGGACCGCGGGCCGACCGCCCGGCCCGTCCCCGGCCATCGGTGCTCTCGGCCACGGGCGCCAACCGCCGACCCGCGACCGTCAGCGGGCGGTGCAGGTCCGGCTGCAGGGATCGAAGGCGCCGCAAGCCGCCGCCGGTCGGCACGACACGCCGACCCGCGACCGTCAGCGAACGGTGCGGATGCGGACGCAGAGGTCGAAGGCACCGCGATCAGCCGCCACTCGGGCGAGATGCGCCGAAACGCGACCGGCAACGGGCAAGTGCGATCCCGGCCGCGGGATCGAAGGCGCCGCGATCAGCCGCCACTCGGGCGGGATGCGCCGAAACGCGACCGGCAACGGGCAAGTGCAGATCCCGGCCGCAGGAACGAAGGCGGCGCGATCCGCCGCCGCTCAGCAGGACACGCAGTTGTCGTTGTTGACGGCGCCGAGGCCCTCCAGCAGTGCGAGCGTCTCGGGGAACGGCAGGGTCCGCTGGTACGGGCCGTTCGCCATGTCCGCGGTGGTCTGGCCGCGGCGGCTGACCACCATCACGTCGGCGCCCTGCTCCACGAGATAGCGCACCATCCCGGTGTCGCCGCGGGCGGCGGCGTGGTGGAGCGCGGTGTAGCCCTCGTGGTCGCGGATGTTGACGTCGACCCCGATCTCCTCCACCAGGTAGCGCACGGACGGCAGCCAGCCGTCGGGCACGTGGCGGTGAGCGTTCGACTCGAAGCCCTCGCCGTAGCCGACGCCGGAGGCGGCGTGGATCGGCCACACGCCCGGGTCGCCCGCCTCGACCGGGGGCAGACCCGACGGGTCGGGCGCGGCCTCGCCGTCGCGGCGGCGGCGCGGCTCGGGCGCG
>JAJEEA010000515.1 GCA_022821235.1 Vicinamibacteria bacterium | reverse complement strand
AAGAGTGGTTCGGCGATGGAGAAGAACAGCAGTCCGATCCCGATGCCTGCCGAGAACAGCATGGCGAGCCAGGAGGAGGTCTTGAACTCGGGCGAGGAAGCGTCATCGCCGAGCCGGACCCCGCCGAACCGGCTGCACACGAGGAACAGGCAGGCGAGCACGTTGGCGCCGACGACCAGGAAGTAGAACCAGCCGAGCGTGCCCTCGATCCAATCGCGGATGCGGCCGAACAGTGTGCCGGCGGCGTCCACGTCCCAGACCGTGGCGAGGACGAAAGCTAGGACGACGCCCGTGGCGGCCAGCGCCATCCGGGGATTCAGTCCTCTCCACAGCCCGGCTTCCGCCGTGGTTCGCCGGTGCCGCCTGCTCCTCATGGTCGATGGCTGGGCCGGTTCCTACAACACCGGCTCATGCAGTTTGCCCGTCCTGCGCCACCGCTCTGCCCACGCCCCCCGCCCAGCGGTCGAAGACCGTCCATGCAGCGCGGCCCCGCGCTAGTTCAGAACGAGACGGTCGCGGTCATGGATATGGTTCGGGCAGCGCCCAGCCATGCCGCGTTCTCCGTGATCGCGGACAGGTAGGGGGTGTCGAGCAGGTTGTTCGCGA
Source organism: Vicinamibacteria bacterium (assembly GCA_022821235.1). GTDB lineage: Bacteria > Acidobacteriota > Vicinamibacteria > Vicinamibacterales > UBA8438 > JAJEEA01. Next base: position 2,620 of record JAJEEA010000515.1, on the reverse strand, counting down.
CGATCGAGAACTCGGTCGACCGGAACAGGTCGCTCAGCGCCTCGCCCCTGAAGCTGACGTATGCGTCCACCGTCCAGTAGGCGTCGGTGTACCAGTCCGCTGTCAGACTGACGCGGCGCGATGCCGTGTACTTTGCCGACAGCCCGCCGCCCAAGGGTCCGTCGCGGTCGAGGGAGACGACCCACAGCCGGGGGGGCACGCCGGTCACGTCGGTGCCGGGCACGATGCCCTGGCTGGCGTCGACGAGCGGGTCGTCGGTCCCGACGTACTTCGAGTCGTTGAGCGTGAGGGCGCTGTACAGGGAAGTCCGGCCCGTCAATGCCACGGTGGCGGCCAACTCGACACCACTAGTTTCGATGCCGCCCGCGTTGAAGTAGGCTCCGCCTCCGGGGATGAGATAGTTGGGTCCTGCGGGCGTCTGCGGGCCGAGGTAGAAGATCCGGTTGTCGAAGTCGATGGAGTACAGGGTGGCGCTCAGGGCGACCCGCTCGCCTGCGTACTGGACGCCGACATCGACGTTCGAGGCTGTCTCGGGCTCAAGGCGGTCCAAACTTCGGCCCGGCACCTCGAGCAGGTTGCTGCCGATCGCCCGGAAGTTCTCGGCATAGCCTACGAACAGATCGAGGCCTTCGACCGGCGTCTCGTAGGTGACGCCGCCGGAGAAGAGCAGCTTCGAGTCGGAATCGACATCAAGAGTCCGGTCGACCCCGAACTGGTCGTCGCGCGACACGGAGACGAGGTACTGCTTGAGGCCGCCGGTCAACTCGAACGGACCGAAGTAGAGCGTCTCCTCGGCGTACCACTTGAAGACGCCTTGCGGGAACTCCCACTCGTACTGGTGCCAGTACGCCCGCTCGTCCCACTTGAAGTTGATCGCCGGATCCAGAATGCGATGCCAGTCGCGTCCGAGGTCCCGCCGCGAGTTCTCGTACCAGATGCCGGCGCGCAACACGCTGCCCCGTCCCCCGCCGAACAGCGCGGACCACTCCCCGTCGATGTTCACGCCGAGGCGGTTCTTCCCGTAGTGGCTGTGGCGGTACGACTGCACCGCGCTCGCCCCCGGGTGGCAGGCCGGATCGACTTCCGGTCCGCCCGAACCGTAGTAGTTGAAGATATAGGACGACGCGCATCCCGGCGTGGGGCCGACGGCCGCTCCGTTGCTGTCCACGAACCGGATCACGCCGAGCTGGGTGCCGCCCCGCACGGGCGCTCGGCCCATCAGTTCCGACTCGGGTCCGTCCCCGTCGTCCACCACGTCGACGATGTAGGGCGGCAGCCAGTCGCCCCGTCCCCAGTTGTGATGGTTGTATGCGCCCGCACTGAGGGAGATCAGGTCGCTGACGGACCAGTCGGCCTTCACGTAGGCCAGCGTGTTCTTGCGCCGGGTCTGCCAGCCTGGCCGTTAGAACTGGTTCAGGTAGGGCACGCCCGGCCAGTGGCCGATCAGCCGGTCCCAGCGCGGGTCGGCGCGGAAGTCCGCATCGCTGTAGAGCCGCTGGTAGACATCCTCGTGGATGTCGTCGTGGGAGAGGTAGCCGGTGAGGTCGAGGTTGCCGTGCGAAGACACGATCTTGGCGGCGACGTGCTCCCGCTCGTTCCTCGCGGAGCCCTCCATCCAGTCGGTCGCCTCCTGCCGGATTGCGGCGACCCAGGCACGCGTCGTGCCGCCGAACAGCGATCCGGTCTCGACCCGTGCTGCGAACCGCTGACCCTCGTTCTCGCCGATCGTGACGGAAGCCGTCTGGCTCGCCTCCTCCGCCGGGTCGGCCGTCAGGAAGTTGAGCGTTCCGCCCAGCGCCTCGACCGACCGAGAGGCGATGTCGGCGGTTCCCTGCGACACCTCGACCCCGCCGAGGTTCATCGGATCCACGAACCGGCTCGCCTTCGCGCCGCTCCAATAGTCCGACGTGCCGTTGGGGAATCCGTCGATGGTGGTGCCGATCTGCACGTCGTTGATCGTCGACTGGAACCCGCGCATGACGACGTTGCTCGACCAGTCGTCGAAGGCGTACCCGTCCCCCTCCTGCACCGACACGCCGGGAAGGTTGTCGATCACCGAGGTCACGGCGGTGATGCTCGACTGCTGCCTAATCATCGGCTCCGCGACGAAGTTGCGCGCGAAAACCGTCGGCTCCTCCGCCACCACGCTCAGCGGATCAAGCTGGAAGAAGGGCTGCAGAACGATCTGGACATTTTCAATCGCGCCCGCGCGGACGGTGACCGGGATCTCCCGCGCGGCATAGCCGAACAGGTTGGCGGTCAAGACGTAGTTGCCGACGGCGAGATCGGTGAACTCATAGGCCCCATCGGCGTCGGTGAGGTCTTCCGCGTCCACGCCGGAGCCGGTCACCGTCACCCGGACACCGGGCATGGCGTTGCCGAACGCGTCCTCGACCGTGCCCCTGATGGTTCCCTCTGACTGCGCGGCCACGGGCGCTGCGGCCAGCAACAACAGAAGCGAGGCTCGGGCACAGACGGCTGAGAATAGGCTGAGGTTGCTCTGAAAGGTTGTCATGGCGACGAACTCCCATTCTGCGGACGCTGCGGCGGTGTAGCTGACTCTCCGGGTCCCGTTCGGTTGTAGTCGCCAAGTAAGTTAGCTGCCACGATGACCATGAGC
>JAJEEA010000050.1 GCA_022821235.1 Vicinamibacteria bacterium | reverse complement strand
CAGATTCGTGAGATGGCTGCCACGCTGGGCTGTCAGGCTCCCGATTCTCGGTGTTCTCGGCTGCGAACCCCTCCGGAACGCACCGTCCCGGCCTGGGCGGTACGGCTTGCGGGCCGCGTCTCACTTTCTTGACGTGCGCCCGGTGGCTCTCGGCTGGTTGACGCCCCGGAAGCCCGGTTGTTACGCTGTCCCGTTTCGGAGCGTCGACGATGGCACTGAACCGCGAGCAACTGGCGGCGCGCGCCGCCCGCGAGATCGAGGACGGCTACTACGTCAACCTCGGCATCGGGATGCCGACCCTGTGCGCGAACTACATCCCGGCCGGCGTCGACGTGAAGCTGCAGAGCGAGAACGGGCTGCTGGGCATCGGGCCGTACCCGACCGACGAGGAGATCGACGCCGACCTGATCAACGCCGGCAAGGAGACGGTGACCGCGGTGCCCGGGGCCAGCTACTTCAGCAGCGCCCAGAGCTTCGCGATGATCCGGGGCGGGCACATCGACCTCGCGATCCTCGGCGCCATGCAGGTCTCGCGGACCGGCGACCTCGCCAACTGGATGATTCCCGGCGCGATGGTCAAGGGCCCCGGCGGGGCCATGGACCTGGTGAGCGGCGCGAAGCAGGTGCTCATCGTCATGGACCACGTGTCGAAGCGGGGCGACCTGAAGATTCTGAACGAGTGCAGCCTGCCCCTGACCGGCAAGGGCGTGGTCGACCGGCTCGTCACCTCGCTCGCGGTCATCGAGGTGACGCCGGACGGCCTGCGGCTGCTCGAGCGGGCCCCCGGCGTGACCGTCGACGAGATCCGCGCCGCGACCGAGCCCGAGCTGCTGGTCGACGGCGACGTGCCGGAAGTCTCGGTCTAGCATCGGCGCGGCCGACCAGGTCGTTGCGGGAATCGGGACCACCGGCCGGCACGTGACCCCGGCGCAGAGCCCGAGGCTCGTCCACCGTCATGCCGGGGCATGGGCCGGCGCAATCAACGAGCTCGGCGGCGGCGATTGTCGTCGGACACGACGTCGCTATCCGTCTTCATGAGTCCCTCCGGCCCACGTCTCGACGGTCTTCGCGCCGCTCCGCCGCACCGTTCCTGCCATATCGCCGCGCGATTTCGCGCCGGCCGGTCCCGTCCCGTATGATCCCGGATGCAAACCGATTCGGAGGAGGCTGGAAGAGCATGACGAGACAGAGTTGGCGCGGCATCCGCGCCGTGGCCGCGACGCTGGTCGCGGGAGCGCTGGCGGTGACCCCGATGGCCGCCCAGGAGGGGCCGGAGCTGCCCGAGCCGTACCGGGAGGCCATCCCCTACCAGCCCGCCGTGCTCGGCCCCTACTCCTTCCCGATCTCCTCGGACGACGAGAAGGCGCAGCAGTTCTTCGACCAGGGCATGCAGTTGATGTACGCCTTCGCCAAGGTCGACGCGGTGCGGTCGTTCCGTGCCGCGTGGGCCGCCGACCCGGACTGCGCCATCTGCTATTGGGGCGAGGCGTGGGCCTGGGGCTCGTACCTCAACGGCCCCATGCGGCCGCCGGAGGCCCCCCACGCCTACACCGCCCTCCAGAAGGCGATGGCCCTCGCCGCCGCGGGCCACGGCACCCCCCGCGAGCGCGACTACATCGACGCGCTGTCGGTGCGCTACGTCGAGAACTTCGACGTGGCGAAGCGCCGCGAGCAGGACGAGGCCTACGCCGAGGCGATGAAGGCGCTGTCGGAACGCTACCCCGACGACCTCGACGCCGCGAGCCTCTACGGCGACGCCCTGTTCCTCCTCGAGCCGCGCCGGGGCACGCGCGACCTGAACGACCCCAACGTCCAGCGGCTGCACGGCGTGCTCGAAGGCGTGCTCGCACGCGACATCGAGCACCCCGGCGCGTGCCACCTCTACATCCACGCGACCGAGTCGACCGTCGACCCGGGGAAGGCCGAGGCGTGCGCCGAGCATCTCGGCACCGCCATTCCCGGCGCCAGCCACATCAACCACATGCCCTCGCACACCTGGAACGAGATCGGCCGGTGGGCGGACGGCGTGCGGGCCAACCTCCGGGCTTGGCACTCGGACCTGAAGGCGGCCGACGGCGGCGGCGAAGGCATCGCCATCTACCCGACCCACAACCTGCACATGCTGCTCTTCGCGGCGTCGATGGACGGGCAGGGCGCGGTCGCCATCCAGGCCGGCAAGGACTACCAGCGGCTGACCGGCGACAGCGTGCACCACGTGCTGACGCTGCTGCGCTTCGGGCGGTTCGACGAGGTGCTGACGGTGACCGACCGGCCCGAGAACGAGGTCTCCTCGGGGCTGTGGGACTTCGCCCAGGGCTACGCCCACCTGCGCACGGGCGCGGCCGACTTCGCCGACGTCTACCTGAAGCGCGTGCAGCACCTGGCCGAGACCTCGGAAGCCCGGATGCGGTTCCATCCGGCCGAGAGGCTGCTCGGCGTCGTGGCCGGCATCCTCGAGGGCGAGCTGCTGCGCGAGCGGGGCGACACCGACGGCGCGCTCGCCGCCTTCGAGCGCGCGGTCGAGCTGGACGACGCGCTCGTCTACGACGAGCCCGAGCCGCTGCCGTTCGCGGCCCGGCACTGGCTCGGCGCGCTCCTGATCGAGCTCGGGCGCCACGCGGAGGCCGAGCAGGTGTACCGCGACGAGATCGCCGACCATCCCCACAACGGCTGGTCGCTGCTCGGCCTGAAGACCGCCGTCGAGGCGCAGGGCCGCACCGACGCCGCGGTCGACGCCGACCTCGAGGCGAGCTGGGCGCGGTCGGACACCTGGATCAAGGCGTCGCGGTTCTGAGGCGCGGCGCCGCTTGAGACGGCCGAACCCGAGTCAGGGCAAGGGGTTGTCATCACATCGCGGTTCCGAGGCGCGGCGCCGCCTGGTCGAGACCGAGCGGCCGGCGCGGGGCGGCGGTCTCGCACGACCCGCCGGTCAGGTGCGGCATCCGGCCGCGACCCCGCGCCGTGACCGGGCCGTGGGCAATGGCCCGGTGGAACGGCCCGCCTCTCCGGCGCGTCCAAGGTGATCAGGAGGCGGTCCAATGCCACGAGCCGTTCTCGTCGTTCTCTTCGCCGTCGCGGGGCTCCAGATCGGCTGCCTGTTGACGGTGGTGGGCACGATCGCCCGCGGCGAGACGCCCGCTCCCGTCTCCGCCGCCCACCTGCCGCCGAGCGGGGCCACGGCCGGGGGCGACCTCGCGGCGTCGCCGCGGCGCGGCGAGTTCGTCGACATCCCGGTTCCGGGAAGTGAGGTGCCCGTCCGCACCTGGGTGGTGCATCCCGAGCGGTCGCCCGCGCCGGTCGTGGTCGTCGTTCACGACCTCTACCGGCTGGGGGACTGGGTGCGGAGCATCGCCGACGCCCTCGCGGCCGAGGGGTTCCTCGCGGTCGCCCCGGACCTCCCCTCGGGCCTGACCCCCGACGGGAGCATCCTCGGCGGCGAGGACGGGCTCGTCCCCGCCGTCGCGCTGATCGGGCCACGGGAACGCACGAGGCGGCTCGACGCCGTTCGAGACTGGGCTCTCGACCGGCCGGCCGCCGGCGAACACCTCGGCCTCGTCGGGTTCAGTTGGGGCGGCTCGGCAGGCTTCGCCTACGCGGTCGAGCAGCCCGAGCTGGACGCGCTGGTCGTCTTCTACGGCGACGCCCCCCGGGTGCCGTCGGACTACGGACGGATCGAGGCGCCGGTCCTCGGCCTGTACGGCGGGGAGCTCGAGACGGCCCAGACGTGGCCTCGGGCGAGGGAGGCGATGGCCGCCGCCGGCAAGTCCTTCGAGGGCATCGTCTACGACGGCGCCACCGTCTTCCTGAAGGCCCAGGAGGGCCTGGACGCCAACCGGCGCGCGACCGAGGACGCGTGGCCGCGCACGCTGGCGTTCCTCGGGGAGCATCTGGCTGAGTAGCCCGCCAATCGTCGCCCGCGGTTCCGCTTGGCACCCCAACCGACTCTCCACGAGCTCGCACCGTTCTACTGCGCAGACTACTGGCCGCCGGCCGCCTTGAACTTAAAGGCACCCCGTCCCAGCTCTTCTTCAGGACCGACCTCGGGGGGGAATGCTCACCAAACCTCGTCCGGTTCGTCCAGATCGCTGAGGGCTTCCCGGACGAAACCGTCGGGCAGCCTCGTAGCCGTGGAGTACCGGGCGCGGCGATGCCGGCCAGTCAGGTTGACCGAGCACAGGACCCCGCCGTCCGAATCGCACAGCACGAGCACCGAGCGCCCGCGCCCGCCTGGAGCGACGAGAGCGATCTCGCCGTTCGGCGTCGGATATGTCTCCAAACGATAGGGGCGAAGTCTGTAGAGGTCGTGCAGCAAACGTCTCGCGTTCTTCAGCGCCAAGTCGGACGGTTGCGGGAAGCCCTCCTCCCCTGCTTCCTCGGCTGCACTGTCGAGATCGCACAAGGCTGCGCCCAGGGTCATGTTCGTCCAGTCGACGTCCGAAGTGCACTTTGACGTGTGTGTCTGGTTCGTCATCTGGTCGGTCGCGCCTGGACCCTCCAGTACGGCGGCCTCAGGTCAACGAGCATTCTATCAGTCGCCCTGTCCCGTTGCGGCGTGCCGCACAATCCGCCGGCAGTGGCACAACGGAATCGAACCTCAAGCCAGGACCGGGAGTGCGAGCGTCGGCCGCCGGCCGATCGAGAAGCGGCCTCGGAACTCCAGAGCGCCGATCCGCGTCACAATAGCGCGATGAAGCGAAGAAAGCTCATCCCGTGGCTGGGCGGCGCCGTCGTTCTGATCCTGCTCCTCGTCTTCACCCGCGGGAACGACCAGACCGAGGTCGATCGCCTTGCCGACGTACTCGACCTCCGGCCCGGCGACACCGTGGCCGATGTCGGGGCTGGCGGCGGGTGGCTGAGCATCGAGATGGCCGCCGTGGTCGGCGAGTCCGGCCAAGTATTCGCCACCGAGCTGACGGCGGATCGCCGCGACGACATCCGGGCCGCCGTCGCCGCCGCCGGGCTCGACAACGTCACCGTGGTCGAGGCCGGCGAGCGCGAGACGAACCTCGCCCCGGAATGCTGCGACGCCATCTTCCTGCGCCGCGTCTACCACCACCTGACCGACCCGGCGGCCATGAACGCCAGCCTCCACGCCTCGCTCAAGCCCGGCGGCCTCCTCGCCATCGTCGAGCTCGAGTTCAACGGCCTCCTGCGTCCTCTCCGGGGATGGCCGCACTGGACCGACGACGCGCAAGTGGTGGAGGAGGTCACCGCGGCCGGGCTGATCCACGTCGACACCTTCGACTGGCCTCTCGGCGCCCACTACGCGGCGGTGTTCCGGAAGCCGCAATAGCCGCCGGGCCGGCACCATCGCCAGGACCGCGTCGCGCACCGGCAGCGAATGGCAGGGGACTCGGGGACGGGAGCCGCCGACCGAACGCGCACCGTGATCCCTCGCTCACTGCGTCACCACGCCAACGCGAACCCGCACTGCCGCAGCTCCTCGCGACGCCGCTCGTAGTCGGGCATGACGCGGCCGACGGCCTGCCAGTAGTCGCGGCCATGGCCGCGGTGCCGCAGGTGCACCAGCTCGTGGACGACGACGTAGTCGACGAGGCGCATCGGGGCCTGGACGATGCGCCAGTTCAGGCGGATGGCGCCGCGTTGGTCGCAGCTTCCCCATCGCTTGCGCTGGTCGGCGACGAAGACGCGGGACGGCGAGACGCCGGCCTTCGCCCGCCACGCCTCGACGCGTTCGGGCAGGCGCTCGGCCGCGTGGCGCCGGAGCCATGCGACGAGGGCCGCTCGCACGTGCGCGGCCTGCTGCGCGCCCACCGGCGCGGGCACGTGCAGCCAGCCGCCGCGCAGACTCGCGACACCGGTCTCGCCGGGCTGTACCTTCAGGCGGTAGTGACGTCCGAGGTAGAGCACGCTCTCGCCGCTGACGAACTCGCGCGGCGCGGGGGTCGGGCCGAGGCGCTCGGCGCGCCGGAGGCGCTGCACGATCCACGCGGCCTTCCGGGTCACGATGGCGTCGAGGCGGGTCGTGGCCGCGGGGACCGGGGCTACCACCACGATTCTCCCGCCGGGATCCACTGTCACCGCCACCGTCTTCTTGCGCCGGCTGCTGCGCCGGATGGTGTAGGGCATCCGCCGGCCGCCCCACGTGACGGCGGATGTCTCGGGCGCGGTCACGTCGGTCGACCTCGTGGTTCGACGAGGCGAGGGCGGACGGGTCGGGGCGACGGCCGAGGTCTGCGGCGGAGTCATCGGTCGGTCCTCACCTTGGCGAGGTCCACGATGTCGGCGGCGAGGCTCTCCACCGCGTCGCCGGCGACGCCGCTGGCGCGGAGCTGCCGCTTGATGCGGCTGCGCATCTGGCGCTGCACGTCGTCCTTCTGCCACCAGTCGACGAGGTCGGTGAACGGCGCGACCGCCTCGTCGAGGAGGGACGCGAGGTCGCGGTTGGCCTCGCCGTACGCGGCCGAGTCCTCGCGCGTGGTCATCGGCCGGTGCTGCTCGAGCAGGCCGTAGATGGCGAAGCCGCGCGCGTCGAGCCCCAGGTCGTCGGCCTGCGCCTGCTCGCCCTTCAGCTCATCGCGCAGGCTGCTCAGCAGCTCGAGCTGCCTGGCCGCGTCCAGCCGCTCCTGCCGCCGCTCGGCGATGATCTCCTCCAGCCGCTCGCGCAGCGACTGGTAGAAGGCGGGGTTCTCCTCGGCGCGCACGCTGATCTCGTGGCGGATGGCGTGCTCCATCTCGCTCGCCTTGGCGTCGTCGGTCGCGAGCGCGTCGACCTTCTCGTCGAACTCGGGTGAGAAGAGCTGGACCTCCTTGACGAGGACCTGGATGCCGTCGGCGGCGACGGCGTCGGCGATCAGCGCGCGCACCTTCTCGCCGCAGCCCGACAGATCGAGCCGGTCGTCGCGGTAGCGGGCGCGCGCCGTGCCACGGATCTTGCCGAGCCAGCGCAGGTCGGCGTGGTACGCGAGGGCGCGCGGGTCGGGCAGCAGCATGTCCATCGACTGCGCGAAGCGCCGGAACGCGAGGTCGAACGCGGCCCGGGCGTCCTCGGGCTCGAGCACGCGCACGCAGGCATCGAGGTCGTCGGCGTCGGCGACCGTCCCGAAGAACTTCATCGCCGCCGCGTGCCGGCTCTCGAGCCGCGGCAGCTCGTCGACGTTCGGGGTCAGGGCCCTCTGCACGTCGGTCGTCGAAAAGACGGCCAGCGCGTCCTGCAGCTTGGCCGACACGCCCCAGTAGTCGACGACGAGGCCGTAGGTCTTCTCCTCGCCCAGCGGGCGGTTCACGCGGGCGATGGCCTGCAGCAGCGTGTGCTCCCTGAGCGGCGCGTCGAGATAGAGGACCTGCTCGACCGGCGCGTCGAAGCCGGTGAGCAGCATGTCGCAGACCACGAGGACGGACAGCCGGTCGTCGCGGTCCTTGAAGCGCTCGATCGCCTGGTCCTGCTCGTACTTGCGCAGGCGCCAACGGGCGAGCCGCGCCTCGTCGTTGTGGCCGGCCGACATGATCAGGGCCGACTCGGGGCCGTTCAACCGGTCCAGCGTCTCCTTGACGGTGACCGCGGTGTGGCGGCTCGCCGCCACCACCTGGGCCTTGAACCGGTTCGGCGCGATGAACCGCGTGAAGTGGTCGATGAGGTCGAGGCAGACCGCCTCGATGCGGCGCGGGGCGCCGGCGACGGCCTGCTCGGTCGCGAAGCGCTGCCGGATGAGGGCGCGCTCGTCCTCGCTGCGGTCGGCGAAGACGCGGTCGAAGACCTGGTCGAGGGTCTGGCCGATGATCTGCAGCTCGGGCAGCCGGCTCTCGTAGAAGATGGGCACCGTCGCCTTGTCGCGCACCGCCTGCTCGATGGTGTAGGTGTCGATGTAGGGGCCGAAAGTCCGCAGGGTGCTGCGGTCCTTCTTGTCGATGGGGGTGCCGGTGAACCCGAGGAAGCAGGCGTTGGGCAGGGCCTGCCGCATGTTGGCGGCGAGGCTCTTGTACTGTGTGCGGTGCGCCTCGTCGACCATCACGAAGATGTTGGCGGCCTCGGACAGGGTCTGGTGGACCGCGCCCCGCCGCGCGGGGCCGCCGGCGCCGGCGATCTCCTGGAACTTCTGGATGGTCGTCATCACCGTTCGGCCCGTCGGGTGCTCCAGGATGCCCCGCAGGTCGCGCACGCTGTCGGCGCGCTCCGGGTTCGGGAACCCGCACGCCGCGAACACCCCGGCGATCTGCCGGTCGAGCTTGGTGCGGTCGGTGACGATGACCACCGCCGGCTGCTGCTGCGCCTCGTCGCGGCGCAGCTTCAGGGCCAGCCACAGCATGGTCAGGCTCTTGCCCGACCCCTGCGTGTGCCAGACCACGCCGCCCCGCTCGCTCGGCCGCCGCGCCGTCCGGATGCGCCGCATCGCCTCGTTCACGGCGATGAACTGCCGGTAGCGGGTGAGCTTGCGGACGGTCCGGCCGCCGTCCACCTCGAACACCACGAAGTTCCGCACGACGTCGAGCAGGTTGCGCGGCTCGAGCAGCCCGTAGAGCAGGACGTCCTGCGGCGTCGGGGCGCGCCCGAGCCGCTCGCCGAGATGCGCCACGCTCAGCGGATACGGTTCCTTCCATTCCAGGAAGAATCGCTCCGGCGTCCCCACCGTGCCGTACACCGCGCGCTCGCCGCAGGTGCCGACGAGCACCTGCGCCGCCTCGAACAGCCGCGGCGCCCCCTGGTCCTTCCAGCGCGAGTCGGCCTCCTGGTAGCGACGCAACTGCTTCACCGCCTCGGCCTTCCAGGCGTCGCCGATGGTGGGGCTCTTGCACTCGATTACCGCGAGGGGCAGGCCGTTGACGAAGGCGACGACGTCGGGGATGACGTGCTTCTTCGACCCGAGCACCCGGTACTGTCGGGTGATGACCCACTCGTTGCGCTCGAGCCGGTCGAAGTCGAGGAACCGGACCGTGTGGCTCTTACGTCCGTCGCCACGGTCCTGCTCGAGGGCGATGCCGTAGGTGAGCGACGTGTAGACCTTCTCGTTCGCCTCGGCGAGGCTGGCCGCGGGGACCTGGGTCACCGCCTTCACCGCCTTGGCGACGTTCGTCTCGGACAGCCAGGGGTTCAGCCGCTTCAGCGCGGCGGCCAGGCGGCCGGTGAGGACGGTCTCCTTGAGGCTCGCGCGCTCGGGCTCGAGGGCTTCGGGCGGGATGTAGGTGTAGCCGAGCGACTCGAGGAGCTCGACCGCGGGGTTCTCCGCGAGGTGAAGCTCGTCCCAGCCAGCCGGCTTGCGGGTCATGGGAGTGGCCGTCGCTTCACGCCTCGATCAGCGCCAGCCTTGCGCCGCCGGCAGCGCGCAACAGTGCGTGGTCCAGCGTTGCGAGTGGCGCATCCGACCGTTGGGCCAGCTCAAGGTACACGGCATCGTAGACGGACAGTCCGTGACTTCGAGCCAGAGCGAAGGCAACCGCGACGCGCGGCTCGGTGTCGGTCCGCACCGACAGTTCCCCCAGCGTCCGCAGGCGCTCGTCGACCTCATCCGCGCGTATCCCGCGGCGGCGTTCTGCGCCGAGCAACGCGCTCCGCACCTCGAGATGCCAATGCTGCGGCACCAGGGCTACGTCGGTTTCAAGCCGCGCCAACGCCGCGTTCGCACGTCCCCCGCCTTCGTCGTCGAGGAGCCATGCCGCCGCCACGGGCGCATCGAGTACCAAGCGGCTCATTACCGTCGGCCTTCGCGAATCGAGGCGAGGACCTCCTCGGTCGTCATGTCGATGCGTCGCCACTGCCGGCGACGGGCTCGAAAGCGCTCCGCGGCTGCCCGCTGCAAGGCACGCTCATGGTCGACCGCCGGAATCAGGTGGGCGACCGTCTTCCCGTGGCGGGTGATCGCCAGCGACTCGCCGTGTTCGACGACCCGCAGCAGTTCCGCGAAGCGCGACTTGGCCTCGGTTGTCGGTACTTCACGCACGTTCCACTCCGGGAGAATCTGGTCATTTCGTCTGGTCAGAATACCACAGCCGCCGATTGATCCTGCGCTGAATCCTATCATTTGTGATATGTATTGCTCCGGCGGGAACGTGACATGGCACGACGCAGTCGAGACTGGAACGAAGGCCTTGCGCAGGACCTTCGCGACCCGGAGTTCGCGCGCGATTTCCTCCTCGCGGCCATGGACGAAGGGGTGTCGATCCAGACCGCCCTCGGGCGTCAGTCGGTTCCGGAATCCAGCCCGACGCGGAGTTCGCCGGCCAGAAGGCGGGAAATGAGGCCCAACCTCGTCTTAGCTAAAGCTACCCGCCGTGTCTCATTGACATGTATGACTTGATCCAGAGAGGCGAGTATCGCCCCGATTTCCCGCTGCTCCGCGATGGTCGGAATAGCCAGGTTCATGGCGGCGAACCTGCCCTTGCTGACGATAGGTACTGCGGTCGTCCCGGCGAGCTCGATGAGTTTGGAAGATGCAAAGAGCATTGCGTAGTATAGATATTCCGGATAAACTATTGACGTGTCAGGGATAATGCTGTTGATCTGCTGGTTCGTGCAGCATCTTGTCTTAGCGATACCCAGTTTTCCTATGGATGCAATGCAGGCGACCATGACGGCGCCGGCTGGAATCGCTCTCACCTGCGCAAGTCCCTTTTCGCTTACGTTGCGAATAGCGCTATCGATTTCTCTGGCGTGCCCGAGATCGCTCGGGGTGACAAAGGGGATAGTCCCGTTCCAAAACATCGAATTGTTGGTGCGCGGAGTACTTCCGGTTATTATCTCTCCGAGGTCGCCAATCTTCTTAAGTTTCCAACCGCTGGGCAAGTCGCTTGTGTGTGTGGCGTGCCACTCTCGCACACCGCGCGTGAGCAGTTCTTGCATCAGTCCGCGTCTGACGACCCGCATGTGGTCGATGACCGTACGGGTCTTTGCGATGGCGCCGTCCATCGAAGAGAGAATAGAGGCGATCTTGCGCTGCTCGGCGCGCGGCGGCAAATGGATCGGCAACCCACCGATGTCGGTTCGGTTCAGGCTAGCCTGATTGATTGCCTTCTTCGCCCGGCGTTCAAAGTAACGCTTGGCTCTTGGGTCTGACAACGAATAGTAACCAAAAAGAGGGTCTATCCGTTGGCGATCGAAGACGACGCGCATGAGATTCATGCCATGGATCAGTGTGTGCGCACCGTCGTATCGAGCGACTTTGCCGATGTGTTTAATGCTGTTAATGTGACTCAACAGAACATCGCCAGGATCTAGCCGATACGCGTCAAGGCCATCAGGGTGGGACTTGAGATGCCGTACTTTGGTGTAATCAATGCGTCCATCCGATATGGTCTCTATTCGTGAGACCGGAAGGCCAATGCCGTTTTGGTTCTGTGGCGCAGTGGTGCCGTTGCGTATGGTGACCACTACATCCCTGAGGGTTTCGGTCCGCCAAGTTGGCGGAGGAGCCGGTCGTACACTTTGCTTCTCAGTCGTCATACCCTAGTTCTACCAAGTGGCGGTTCATTATCATCTCGGCAGCTGCACGTTCGCGTTCAAGTTCTCGGAGCTTCCGCACCGCTTGGGCTATGTCGAGAGGTTCTTCTTCGGGAGACGTGTCGACGTAATGAGTGATATTGAGGCTCCATGCGTTCTGCTCGATTGCAGCGAGCCCCACGACGCAGGCATAGTTCTTGACAGAAGCGTAGCTGCGGAACGTCTCGGCGATGCGGGCGATATCCCGGTCACGGAGGTAGTTCTGGTTGCTAGCTTCCACGAACTCACGGGAAGCGTCGATGAACAGTAGCTTGCCCTTGCGCGGATGTGGTTTGTCGCGGTTGAGCACGAGGATGGATGCGGGGATGCCGGTGCCGTAGAAGAGGTTCGGCGGGAGGCCGATGACCGCCTCAAAGAGGTCGTTTCGCAGCAGTCCCTGACGAATCTTGCCCTCGGCAGCGCCGCGGAACAGGACGCCGTGCGGCATCACCACCCCGAGTCGACCACGGGTATTGAGCACGGCGACCATGTGCTGCACGAACGCGAAGTCGCCGCGCGTCTTCGGCGGCACGCCGAAGCGGAACCTCCGGTAGCCGTCGCTCTCGGCCACCTCGCGGCCCCACTCGTCGAGGCTGAACGGGGGATTGGCGATCACCCGGTCGTAGAGCAGCAGCTCGCCCTCGTCGACCAGTCTCGGGTCGCGGATGGTGTCGCCCTTCTCGATGCGGGCGTCGGGCAGGCCGTGGAGCAGCATGTTCATCTTGCAGATGGCCCACGTGCTGAGGTTCTTCTCCTGGCCGTGGAGGGTCAGGTTGCGCGGGTTGCCGCCCTGCCGTTCGATGTGGTGGGCGCACTCGATGAGCATGCCGCCGGAGCCGGCCGTCGGGTCGCAGATGCGCATGCGCTCGGTCGGGGCCAGCAGCTCGACGATGAGCTTGACGACCATGCGCGGCGTGTAGAACTCGCCGCCCTTCTTGCCGGCGTCGTCGGCGAACTGCTCGATGAGGTACTCGTAGGCGCGGCCGAGCAGATCGGGCTCGGCCATGCGGTCGTTGCGCAGCGAGACCTGCGAGAAGTGCTGGACGAGGCGGGCGAGCACGGTGTCGCGGTTCTTCGCGTCGCCGAGCTTCCGCTCGTCGTTGTAGTCGATGCCGGCGAGGACGCCTTCGAGCGCGGCGTTCTGCTCCTCGAGGGCGGCGCACGCCTTGTTCAGGGCCTCGCCGATGTTGGTGGCCCGCTTCTGGATGGTGCCCCACCGCGCCCGGTCGGGCACGAAGAACTGGTGCTCGTCGGGGTCGGTCCACGCGACGTCCGGGGGCACGCCGTCGGCGACAAGCTTCTCGGCCTCCTCCTCGAAGCGGTCGGACAGCCTCTTGAGGAAGAGCAGGCCGAAGATGTAGGTCTTGTAGTCGCTGCTGTCGATCGACCCGCGCAGGATGTCGGCGGCCGACCAGAGGTATCTCTCGAGCTGCTCGACGCCCAGCGTCTCCGCCGACGGGTCGGTCGTCTCGACCTCGGGCGCGGACGGCTCCGTCCTCGTGGCGGCGCGGGCCTTCCTCGGCGCGGCGGTCCGGGCCTTTCTCGACGCGGCGGTCCGGCTGATGAGCCGCTCCACGAGGTCGCCCTTCTTGCGGCCCGAGTCGTCGAGATCGAACGCTCGGCAGAGCTCCTTCAGCCGATCCCGGGAGAGTTCCCACAGCATCTCGTCGAGCGCAGCTCTCCGCGCTACGGCCAAGGCGTCGATGAGCTGGTTCCTCACGCGCCGGTCGTAGACGTCGAGATCGTAGTAGTCGGCGTTGATGCGGAGCTCGTCGCGAGTCAGCTTCGAGAGAATGGCGCGTTTCGTTGGCATGGGGTCTGACGGTCGATCGCGATCTCTTCCAACGGCCGCCTACGCTACCATCCATCGGGCGTCTGCGCTACCATCCATCGGCTCATCCAGCCCCCCGCGCTCAGGCCGCCGTCACCTGCGAGGCGTCTGCCACGAACCGCGACATCGACTCGTTTCCTGCGGCCCGCTGGCTGTCTGCTATTATCGGAGACTGGGTATTTCGATAATAGAGAGGGGCCGAATTTGCGGACCCGCAAACAAGGACGATGAACGAGCGAGGAGGACGACCCCACGGACGCCTGGTGCGGCAGCCCGGCGGACATGAAGCGTTCGTGCCGGCCCCGCTCCCGCCGCCAATCGCGTGGGACGGCGACCTCGTGACCGCGCTCTCCGCCGCGGACCTCGCGATTGGCCGCCTCGGGGGCGAGGGGCGGCGGCTGCCGAACCCGCGTCTGCTGATCCGGCCGTTCGTCCGTCGCGAGGCGGTGCTGTCGAGCCGGATCGAGGGCACGGTGTCGGGTCTGGACGATCTGCTGGCGGCCGAGGCCGGCGTGCGAGCCCCCCGGAACGCGGCCGATCTGCAGGAGGTCGCCAACTACGTCAGGGCGCTCGAATACGCGGTCGAGCGGCTCGGGACGCTCCCGCTCTCGCTCCGTCTCGTCCGCGAAGCGCACGAGCTGCTCATGAACGGCGTGCGGGGCGACGCCGCGGCGCCCGGAGAGTTCCGACGGACTCAGAACTGGATCGGAGCGCCGGGGTCCACGCCGTCCACCGCGACGTACGTGCCGCCGCCCGCGGACGCGTTGGCCGACTGCCTGAAGGACTGGGAGCGGTTCCTCCACGACAGGACCCTGCCGGCGCTGGTCCACGCCGGACTCGCGCACGCGCAGTTCGAGGCCATCCATCCGTTCCTGGACGGCAACGGCCGCGTCGGACGGCTCGTCACCACGCTGCTGCTCATCGAGCGTGGCGTCCTTCCGGCGCCCCTGCTGTACCTCAGCGCCTGGTTCGAGGCGACGCGATCCGAGTACTACGCGCGTCTGCTCGGGACGACCCAGGCCGGCGAGTGGACGGAGTGGCTGACCTACTTCCTCCGCGGGGTCGCGGTGGAGGCGGAAGACGCGACGAAGCGCATCCGACAGGTCGACGCCCTGATGGCCGAGTGGCGCAGACTGCTCGGGGGAGAGAAGTCGAGGCTGCCCGAGACGCTTCTGGAGCTCTTCACCGAGAATCCCTTCTGGACGACGACCCGTGTCGCCAGACGGCTCGACGTGGCGTACACGACGGCAGGCCGCGCGATCGACCGGCTCCAGGCCGCCGGCATCGTCGCCCCGGTCGGCGGCGCCCGGCGGAACCGCCTCTACTGCGCCGCGGCCATGCTGACGGTGTTCGAGAGCGACGGACCGGAAGCGGAGGGGGGTTGACTCCAGTGATCCAGTTGATCGCACGCCTCGGTGACCCTTCGCTGAGCTCTACCGTCCCAACTGACCGCTGTAGGGGTAGCGGTCGGCGCGGGACCGCTGAAACCTCCGAAACGCGGGCAGATGTCGCAGCGGAGCGTAATCGGAGATGTACTCCGCGACGCTGACCCGCCGATCCACGATCGAGCGCTTGAAGTTCCGGCCGCGGCGGCCGGTGGGGGAGCTTGCGGCGCGGAAGAGAAGCCGGTCCAGTCGCTCCTTGGGATTGCTGATGCCTTCGATGTCACGGATCGCGGGCACCGGAACGCGCGAGCCGGGTGAGCCGGCCGCCTTGGCGATCGCCGCGCCGTCAAAGAGAATCCAGGCTTCCGACATCTGGACGGGCACGACGGGAACGACGTTCGGGCGGGCGATCTCCTCGAACTCCCCCAAGCGCTGCCGCAGCGAGACGTTCTCCGAGTCCCGGTGCACGAAGACCAGCATGACGCCCGATTCGTAGGTGCCGAGGAAGTCGACCACGCTTCCGTGTCGTTTGCGGAACTCCGGCTCCAGGATCTCCACATCGGGGTCGAGCCGTGTCGAGCCGGTGGATCGCCCACTGGATGACAGGCACGAGCAGGCGGTCCGTTCCTCCGTCGGCCACGACGGACCAGGTCAATTGGCGGTTCACTTGACCGAACCGAACTCGAGCTTCAACTGACCGAGCTCGTCGCATAATGTGGAGCTCCACATTATGCGACTTATGTTGAGTGATCAGTAATGTGGAGTTGCGGCGGAGAAAGGCGCTCACCCCAGGCACGGGAGGGTTGCCGGACTCCACATTACCGATCGGTCCTCAGAGCGCTTCGAGCCATT
>JAJEEA010000120.1 GCA_022821235.1 Vicinamibacteria bacterium | reverse complement strand
GGCGATCCACGCGGACCCGAACGAGCCGGGCAGCAGCAGCGCCGCGTCGAACCCGCCGCGGCGCAACGCGTCCACCTCGCCGTGCCGCCCCCTCGCCCCGCCCCGCGGCACCCCCACCACCTCGTCGACCCCCGGCGCGGCCGAGAGCAGGGGCGCCAGCGGCCGCGGGCACGCCGCCGCGAGGACCGCCTCGGGGTAGTGCGCCCGCATCGCCGCGAGCGCCGGCAACGCCATCACGACGTCGCCGAGCCAGTTCGGCATCCGTACCAGCAGGCGCATCGGCGCTCAGCTCCCCGGCCGCCGGCGCCCTCGGGGGCTCGGCAAACCGTGCAGGATCGATCTATCGCACAAACACGCTGACCCTGTGATAGCATGCGCACTATGGAAGTCGTTCAGTTGACCATCGATCTCCTGACCGCGCTCGGCGCCCTGGCCGCCGCGACCGGCGTCATCGTGCTCAACAACAAGTTCAACCGCCTGCAAGGCAAGGTCGAGACTCTGGAAGCCAGCTTCAACGCGCACGTCAACACGCCGGGACTGCACCCCTCCACCTGACCAGCGTTCTACCCCCGAGTACCGGGCAAAGAACGGCGTCCGGTTCAACGGCCCCCCCGTCTTCCCGCCACGGCAACCGGCGAATCCCCCGACCCCGATCGGGGCGCGGCGTCCGTCGACGCGTCGGCGAGGCGCCAGCGCCGGTGCATCCAGAGGTACAGCTCCGGCCGCCGCCGCACGTGGGACGCGAGCACGTCGGTGCACCGCTGGGTCAGCACCTGGACGGCGTCGGCCCGGCCGGGGTCGGGCGCCTCGACCGGGGGCTCGTAGACCACGCGGTAGCGCCCGCCCTCGACCGGCAGCGTGAACACCGGAATCACCGGCGCCCCCGCGCGCAGGGCCAGCGCCGCGACGGCCGACGTCGTCGCGGCGGGCCGGCCGAGGAAGTCCACCGTCACCGCGCTGCGGTCCTGCATGTGCTGGTCGACCATCATGCCCACCGGGCGGCCTTCGCGGAGACCGCGCAGCAGCCCCCGCACCGCCCCCTGCCGCGGGACCACCCGGGTCCCGACCCGCGTCCGCACCCGTTCGATCATCGCCTCGAGCCGCGGATTGTCCAACGTGCGCGCCACCATCACGATCGGCTCGAACCGCACCGCATGGGCCATGACGTGCAGCTCCCAGAACCCGAAGTGCCCCGTGAAGAGCATCGCGCCGCGGCCCGCCGCCATCGCCCGCTCCACGTGCTCGGCCCCCTCGAACTCGACCCGCGCCATCATGTCCTCGACGCGCATCGCGTCGAACCGCAGCAGCTCGATGACGTGGCGGCCGACGCTGGCGAAGGCGCTCGCCACCACCGCCCGGCGCTCGGCGTCGGTCCGTTCCGGCAGGGCCGCCCGCACGTTGGCCGACGCCGTGTTCCGCCGGCGGTGGTCCCAGCGGTGGAACAGCCACCCCAGCCCGCCGCCCAGCGCCTCCCCCCAGCCGCGGGGCGCCGCCCGCACCGCCGACTGCACCGCGCGCACCGCCAGGTACTCGGCGGCATGGCGGACCGGCCGGGACCGCCGCGGCGTTCCCGCCGTCACCGCGACGCGCTCCGCTCGGCCGCGAGACGCCCGGCGATGAAGGCCCGGAACGGTGCTTCCGGCGTCACCACGCAGGTCAGGGGCATCGTCGCCAGGACCGGGTCGAACGGCAGCCACGGTTCGAGGCGCACGAAGTCCTTGTCGGTCGTCACGATCGCCTCCGCCCCCGCGCGCCGGGCCTCGGCCGCGATTCGGTCGGCGTCGCGCCGCCCGTACCGGTGATGGTCGGCAAAGGTCATCGTGCGAGCGACGTCGAACCCCGCCGCGCGCAGGTCGTCGAAGAACCGCCCGGGGCGGGCGATGCCGGCCACGGCGGCGACCCGCGACCCCGGCGCGAGGCCCTCGCCCTCCCCGTCCGGCCGGCGCACGCGGACCGGGCCGGTCCGGCGCTTCACGTGGAACAGGCGGGCCGGCGGCAGCTCGGTCTCCACCCGGGCCCGGCCGTCCGCCGTCACGTCGACCAGAAGCAGGGCGTCGGCCCGGCGCGCCGCCTCCAGCCGCTCGCGCAGATGCAACTCGTCCTCCACCCGAGCCCGGCCGTCCGCCGTCACGTCGACCAGGAGCACGGCATCGGCCCGGCGCGCCGTCTCCAGTCGCTCGCGCAGCCGCCCCGCCGGCAGCACCCGCGGGTCGTCGAGATCCGCGGCCGAGAGCAGGACCAGGTCGGTGCCCCGTTCCAGTTGCAGGTGCTGGAACCCGTCGTCGAGCACGTGCACGGTGGCCCCGAGTCGGGCCTCGGCGAGGCGGCCCGCGAGATGGCGGTCCTCCGCGACCACCACGGCGACGCCGTCGAGAGACCGGGCAAGCATCCATGGCTCGTCGCCGGCGACGGCGAGGCTGCCCACGGTCCGCTCGAAGTCGCGTATCACCGCCGCCCCCTCGACCGGATCGGCGCGCCGGTAGCCGCGGCTGAGGATGGCGGGCCGCTCCCCCATCTCCACCAGCATACGGGCCAGCGCGGCGGCGAACGGGGTCTTGCCGCTGCCGCCGGCGGCGAGGGCCCCCACGCTGACCACCGGCCTCGCGAGCCGACGGCGGGCCTCGGGACGCCGCGCGTACCACTGCCGGCGCCGCCAAGCGGTTTCGTCGTACAGACGGCTGAGCAGTCGCAGCAGGGTCCCGTCCTCGTCAGCCCCGCAACCGGGCGGGCGCGGGCGCCAGGCACAAGGCCAATCGACACGGCGGCGGCCAGAGTCGCCGCGACCGGCCGGCCGCGGCGGGCGCCGGAGACAAGGCCATCGACGTGGCGGTGGCCAAACCGCCGCGACCGGCCGACCGCGGCAGGCGCGGGCGCCGGAGACAAGGCCAACTACGTGGCGGTGGCCAATTCGACGCGACCGGCGGGCCGCGGCGGGCGCGGGCGCCGGGTCCCGTCCTCATCAGCGCGACGCCGCACCCGGCGTT
>JAJEEA010000049.1 GCA_022821235.1 Vicinamibacteria bacterium | reverse complement strand
TCGAGAATTCGTCAGGTCTCGATGACCGCTGACACCGTTGAGGAGACGGGCGGTGAACACGCGGTGCGAGTGCGGCTGCGGGCTGGCGACCGCAGGTCAGAGCTTCGCCCCGGGGCATGACTCCGAGGCGCTGAGGATGCTCCTGCACCTCGAAGGCGTCCTCGACTACGACGAGCCGGTCGTCGACTTCCTGCACCGCCGCGGCTACGGGCACGGTGGGCGGAATCTGCGGCGCGCGTTTCGGGACCGGCTGTTCGACGACGCCCCTCCGCCGCCGGCCGACGGGTCGCCGCGGCTCCAGACAGGCCAGCTCACCGACATCGCGCGGCGGCTCGGCGAGGACGTCCTCAAGCGGCCGGTCTCCGTCGGCCCCGAACACCGCAACCAGCTCCAGTACGTCAGGGCGCCCGACGAGCCGGGCGTCTACGTGCTCAGCGAGGGCGACCGCGCGGTCTTCGTCGGGCGGATCAGCAACCTCCACAAGCGGCTGAGGCATCACCGCAGCGGCCATCCTCGGGTCGCGACCCTAGCGGGCAAGATGGCGCGGGTCAAGACGGGGAGGACCGCGTCGAAGTCCGGCAGGTCCGCGAGCAACGCGTTGCACCTGCACGACACCGACGAGGCCTTCCGGGAAGCGTTCGACGAGGCGGTGGACCGCATCCGGGCCATGGAGGTACGGTACATCACAGTGGACGAGGACGAGGACGCCGGCGTGCTGCAGGCCTTGATCCAGCTCCACGCCGCGGTCGAACTGGGCACGCTGGAGCTGTGTGGTGGCGGCTACAACAGCTTCAGGAACATCTGAAGAGGATCGGAAGGTCTCTTTTCAATGACCGAGAGCGAGCGCACCAGCACACTTCAGCTCGATTGGACTGATGCTGCTGGGCATAAGAAGGCCTCGCCAGTCAACATGGTACTCACGCAGCGTGACCGGGGAGACGTCGTCCTCTGGCTGGGCCACGCGACAACACCTATTTCGGCTGAATCAGGGCATGTGAAGGTCACAACTGTCGCGCGCATTCTCGTGACGCCCGAAACAGCCAATCTGCTCACCGAAGTTTTGGCCGATGTCTACAACGCAGAGGAGGCACAGGAATGAATCCCGTAGTCAAGGTAGTGGTAGCTCCAGCGCTGCTGAGAGCGCTACCCGAAGAGCCGCGAGAAGTCCGACTCTCGACGGGTGACTTCGAGACAGACCTTGGTCGTCTGCTCTTGCGAAGCCTATCGTTGCAGTCTGAGGCGGCCGCTTCTGCTGCCCGCGCCCATGTCTATGCCCCCGCTCGGGAGGCTGCCCGGCGGTTAGATGCTGGCCGCGCCGTGCAGTCCTGGTCGACTCTGCCACTCCGCGCTGGACTCGCCGCGTGCTTCGCCTTGTTAACTGTCGGGCTCCTAGTCTCGTCGTACGCGCTGACAACGGGAGCCGACAACCTCGTGAGAGGACTTGCGACCGTGTTGCTGTGGTCTGGCCAGGCCGCGGCGGCGATAGGAGCGCACCTTCACGGCCTCCGATCAGGCTCCTTCATCTTCACGGAGCGCTGGTCCCAGGCCGTAGTGGTATTCGCCGTTGGCATGATCATCGTGGCGTCGATCGCTACGGTAGAGTTCTCGGTGCGCTGATGGAGGGCGTTTGGGACTGGATGCAGGTAGCCGCCGCCAGAGAAGGTACATCGTTAGCTGGCTTAAGCAACATGGCCGTCGTGGTGCTCACAGCCTACAATATCAAGTGGGAGACCATCGAGACTTTTCGTCAAGCTGCGGTGGTATTGGAAGTAGTGTTCGGGCTGCTCGTGTTTCTCATTGCCTCAGTAGCAGTTATCGCGAAGGTAGGGCTCCCGTAGCGGGTGTCGACTTGCTCGGGCCCAAGGCATAGGCCCCCTCCTCGCGCAACCTGTCCCGTAGCTTCTGGGCGCCGCAGGTAAATTGGCGATGAGCCGGCCGCCGCCGCCAACCCTGCGCCTTGGCGTCGACAGAGAAGAATCAAAGATGCCACCACCTTGAGCACTGCCTCCAGCATGGGGTCCGGGCATATCTCGCCCGTCATGACATCGACCTATGCCAACACGCCGACGTAGACCTCCCGACAGCGACCGAACAGCTCGCGCTGGCGCCGCAGCTCGCGGTCGCGCTGCTCGGACGCGATACGCTCCGGTGGATTCGCATCTGCTGCCAGGTGAAGAGTAGCGCGACGAAGGCCAGGGCTGCAGTGAGCACGATGTCCACAGTCGCGATGATCAGCCCAGCCACCAAGGCTGGACGGCGTCTTGGGCAACAACGCCATCTTGGGCGTGGAGCGGGCCGGTCGAGAGGACAACGAGGACGGCGATCCAAGATCGCCTCGCGCCGGGCTTCATCGGGTCCAGGTCTTGGGCCCCTCTCTGAGCCGCAGGGCTCTCGGGGTTCCACCGAGGCGGACCCTGTGAACCTGTGAACGTGTGTACAAGTCTATCACCAGTGGTGGACCCCGCCGCCATCCGGGTCAGGGCGACAGAGTGCGCCACGCCGCGGGGACCCAGCTCTGGCGGATTCGCGCCGATGTGATCCGGGACCGCTCACATCGGGTGGGGCGTAGTGTTGTAGACTTGGAACCCTATACAGCAGTCTGGCAGCGCTCCGGCTGAGGCCGGAGAGCGCTGCCGCTAGAAAAAGCGCGCGCCTTCAGGCTGGAGATCAAGGCGCGGCGCGAAAACCTGCAGCCGGCTCGGGAGAAGCTGACTCAGGTGAGCGCATTGTACCACGCCGGCGGCGAGCACCCGGTTCTACGTCCCCTGCTCGGCGCGGCCGAGAGAGGATCCGCATGTCGCCGAAGAGGAAGAAGTCGCCGCAGAGGATCTCGCGAAAAATCTACTTCTACCGCGCAGTCACCGACCGAGGCGAGGACGGAAGCCCTATGCAATTCGATCCGACTGACGCCCTGTGCCACATCGACCGGCTCGGCTTTTCCGCCGAAGGCCGCTACCTCGGCACCGGGGACACCACCCTGTGTTGCTGGGTTCATCGGACCGATCACCCGCAGCAGTTCCGCCTGGGCCACATACGCCGTACGGGGCTGCCACTCGTCGAGGAACACGGGCGTCTGACCGATCTGCGGATCCCGATCGACTCCGGCCTTGTGGAGGTGACCCACGTCGTCGTGTTCGAGAACAACATCATCGGTGCCGACTTCAACTTCTACGGCCCGCGCGTCGGCCGTCTCAGCCGGTATCTGCACGCCAAGTGCCGCGGGCTGTGCGGCCCTGTCTCGTTCGAGCCGCTGCTGCGGAGCAACGTCGAGGCCGCACTGCGGCGGCTGAAGAGCATACGCCTGTTTCACCTGAAGATCCGGGCCTCGTACGCACCGTACATGCCTAGGGTGAACGAGCACCTTACTGCCACATTCGAGTCTGCGGGCCAGTTAGGGGGCGTCGAAGAGGTGGACCTGATCCTCACGCCGAAGAGGTACTCTCGTAGCGGCCGCCTGCGGGGCCTCCTCCGCGACACCCTGCGCCTGGCGGGCGACCCGGACCTGCAGGAAGCGGCTTCGATATTCAAGGTCAGAGGCTCCCGAACGGATACGGGCGAGATGGCGGAAGTCGACATTCTCCGCGATCAACTGGTCGCGGAAGAGCTGATCATGCGGCAGTCCAGGCGCGGGCGCAGCCTCCATGAACGATCCGCGTATGAGGCCATCATGAAGGCGTATGACAGCCTCAAGGAAGAACTCTCCGTGGCGGCATCAGTAGGTGGCGGCCCATGGTTGCCGTGATCTGCGAGTGGTGGCGCCGACACTTCCTGCCGGCCGAGTTCGCCGCAGCAGCAGTCGCGACGTTCGCGGTGATGTACGCGGTCCACCACAGCCGCTACGCCTGCTACGTGGACTCGCTTGTCGAGGTCAGCCACCCGTTCATCTATGCGTCGCTGGCGTCGATATGCGGCTCGCTCCTGGGTTTTAGCCTTGCTGCGTCGTCGATCGTGTTGGGGGCGGCGAACTCGAACGCGCCCGGACTTCGCGTAGTCCGCCAGAGCGAGCACTATGAGACGATCTGGAAGGTCTTCAGTGCGACGACAAAGGCGCTCGCCGCCACCACCGTGCTTGCCCTTGCGGGTCTCGTGATCGACCGCGCCGGGGCACTGGGTGTGCCCCTCCTCTGGTCGATAGTGTTCGCGTTCCTGCTGTCCTGCCTGCGGGTCTACCGAGCGATATGGGTGCTCGGAAACGTCATCGCCTTGACGGCTCGCCCCACGTCGGGTACGTAGAGGCGGTCCACCTGCTCATCCGCCTACAGACGACCGAGCTTCCTCTCGACCTCCCGGCGACCCGATGCTCGTCCGCTCTTGATCGGTGACCACTAGATGTTGTAGTGACCGGGCTCGGTTTTCGTGTTAGGTTTGCGGGAGACACAGCGGAACGGCTCGTGCCGTTGTCGCTACGACACACAGCGATTTGGAGGACTCATGACAGAACGTCTTCGACCCGGCAACAAGGCCAAGAGATCCGGCCAGTACAAAGAGCGCGGCCCGCGTGGTGGTGACGTCGGCGGCCGCGAGGTTACCGTGGTGAAGGGCGAGCCGCTCCCGCCGACAACCAAGCGCGGCAACACGTACGACCTCGTCGACCCGAGCGACAACCTGGCCGGTCGGCGCCGAGGCTAGTCAGCGCCCCGTACGCACGAAGGGCCGGCCCACTGAAGAGCCGGCCCCGTCGTCCGCCACGCGGCGTTCAGCGGCCGCACCCGCTTGAGGCGCTCGGCCCACCGGATCGCGGCCCGTCGTGTATCATGCCCGGCTCGCGGACAGTATTCTGAGACGACTCCGGGCCGCCCACCAACGAAAAGGACACCGATGCTCTACATCATCAGCTACGACCTCAACGCTCCCGGTCAGAACTACGAGCCACTGTATGACGCATTGCGAGACCTCGGGGCGCGTCGAATTCTTGCGTCTCAATGGGCCGTTGACCGCGACAACACGTCCTGCAGGCAGCTGTACAGCCACCTGGCGCGCTACGTTGACGCCAACGACAAGCTGCTCGTCACTGCCCCCGACAACGGCTGGTGGGCCAGCAATGGAGTCGCCCAAGTGATCAGAGACGTGACCCGGTGATGGCGACGTCAGCCGCCGGGAAGAACAGCGGCTCCAGCGCCAGCCTGCTGAACCCCTTCAGACCGAACGACAGCCCCGTGACCTCCTCCTTCAGCCAGCAGTGGGGGCCGTCGAACTCGACGCGCGCTTCCGCGACGGTGTCCGCGCCCTCATCTTTGACGACGATCTTCGTCTCCTCCAGGTGGAACGACCTGGACCATACGCGACTGGGCTCTCTCGGCTGCTTGCGACTCACCCCGAAGGCGCCTGAGTCCTCGCCGAAATCCACGATCGAGCCTTCAACCTCCTCCCGCGCACTGACCGCGTCAGCCTCGACCGTGCCCCGAAGCTCCCGGAAGAGCTCTGCCGCGGTACACCGGGCTCGTCGCGCCACCCAGTCCTTGGGTGTCGGATCGTCGAACATGGACAACCTCCTGCCGCTAGGCACCCCCACCGGAGGTACTTCTCGGCGCCCGGCAGATTATGCCCTCTTGTCCCAAGGCTAAGGGTAGACCCAGTAGTGCCTCATTTTGAATCCAGTCTGCTGGGCCTCGCGCTCGGGCACCAGAGCGCCTCGACGCGCGCGTGGGTGTGGTAGAGTGGTCCAATGGTTTTTTTGTTGTTGTGATGACGGGAGGTGCTCGATGACGGGGCAGATCCCCATCGATCCGAAGTTCGTGGAGCGGCTACAGACGTTCTTGCACCTTCGCGCTAGAGAGCGCGAGGAGGGGCCCGAACGCGAGAAGCGGATCAAGGAGCTCGGCGGGGACGTCCTCTCCCATGCGCGCGCTATCGGCTCCCTTCTGCCGCCCGAAATACAGGAGGCGAGGGCGCGAGAGCTGAAGATGCTCATCGAGGAGCGGGGCGAGGTCTCGAAGGCGGCGGATGCGCTCCGCGAGGTCGAGCCGGAACTGACGGAGGAGCTGCTGGGGCGTTTGGACGAGGAGGACGCCGCGAGCGGCGATTCGACCTCGACCTGAGGCTGTCGGTGCCCCCAATGGACCGAGAGACCCTTGGAGACTCTGTTGATGAACACCTACCGAGTCCGGTTCGCGAGGCTGGCGGCTTCCGACAAGGGCAGCTCAGAGCCGCAGAGCATCCGTGTTGAGGCGGACGGTTTCAAGTTCGACACCACCGATCGTGCGTGGACATTCTGGCGGGAGTCCGAGGGAGGACAACGGGATCCGGTCGCAGTCGTGCCCGACGCAAAGCTGCTCGTCATCACCAAGGAGGATGTCCAAGCGAGATGACCGAACAGGATCCCGACCGCAGGCATGCTGACCTACTCTTGGCGCAGAAGCGCACCAAGGCGGACCTCGTCGCGGCGCTATCGCCTCGGCCCCGACCTGCGGGAGAGGGCGAGTGACAGCCGCGGCGCTGAACGTGACGGGCCTCGCCCTGGATATCGCCAGCGTTGTCGTGCTCTTCTGGTGGGCACCGGAGAAGTTCCCGGACCCGCAGGCGACCGCGTTCTTCGCAATCGAGGACGACTCTCGCGACCGCTGGCGCGCCGCCCAGATCGTGCGGAAGAGGCTGGCGTGTCGGGCTCGGCCTGCTCGTGCTGGGTTCGGCCTGCAGATGGTTGCAACCATCTTGCCGGAGAGTTAAAAACCGCTGCTCGACATGACGATTCACTCGCTGCTCGCGGCGCGACGCGAGACCTCGGCCCTCTCCGTAGTTCGGCTGTCGATCTCCCGCGCCGCCTGAGAATCCATGCCAGCTTCCCGTCCCGATGTGCGCCAGGCGCGTCTGGCGCCCGTGATTACGATCCCGGCCAAATGACCATCGACGAGGCGAGGCACATCGTCCAGGCCCACGGCTACGCCATCAAGTCCGAGAGAGTCTGGCCAGCGGCCTGGGCTCGCAGCTCGTCTTGACGAGCGGCCAGATCCTGAACGTGTACAACACCGGGAAGTACAGCGTCCAGGGCAAGGATCCCGGCGGAGTCCTGGGGAAGCTCCTGGCCGAGGCCGGCGGCGGGAAACCCCCGGGGCGCAAGGTCTTCGTCGTCTACGGGCACGACGAGCAGGCTCTCACGCAGCTTGAGGCGATGCTCCGCCGCTGGCAGCTGGAGCCGTTGATCCTCCGGCACCTCCCGTCCGGGGGGAAGACCATCATCGAGAAGCTGGATCACTACCAGGGCGACGCCTCCTTCGGTGTCGTGCTGGCCACCCCTGACGACGAGGGGCATGTGAAAGGGGAGCCCGGCGCGAAGAACGGTCGAGCGCGCCAGAACGTCGTGCTGGAACTCGGGATGCTGCTGGCCCGGCTGGGGCGCCGCCGCGTCGCGATCCTGATCAAGTGCCAGTGCGAGATGGAGCGGCCGTCCGACATCCAGGGCCTCATCTACATCCCCTTCCGCGACGACGTCGCAGAGGCCGGGCAGATGCTCATGAAGGAGCTGGCCGAGGTGGGGCTCCGCGTCGATCCGGCGCTCCTCTAGGTCTCATGAGTCCTCTGTCGTCGGCGTACTCGAAGTCCGCCTTCGTGAAGTGGATTCTGACAGCGACTCCCCATGTCACGCGGAGGAAGCGGCCATGCGGGTCCTGCGCCAGTCTCCGACGGAGGCACGCGAAGAGCCCGGGCGCGGCCTGTTCGGCGGCTTGCAGAACAGCCTCTCGCGCCCGCCGCTCCAGCCGCGCCTTGACCCACGCAGGGTAGTACTCGCGACGGCGGCGCCATCTGACGAAGATCGCCGCCAGAAGCCGAGCGTCTACAGGAGCCCCACCACCGCGACCAGCAGCGCCGCCGCCGCGATCCACTCCGCGCGGCTCAACGGAGACCCGCTTCCCCCGCCGTGATCCACTCCGCGCGATTCATCAGCCGCCCCCGTGACGATCAGACCGGCTCGGCGGTTTCGGCTTGACCCGCGAGGTCGTTCCGCCGGGACCGCGCCTCGGCCGCCGCCTTGCGCCCCGCGGCGAGATCCTTGAACAGCTCTTCCAGCTCCGCGGCCGCGGGGTACCTCACGAGGCACGGCTCCCCGCTCTTCGGCACGGCCACGAACCCGTCGTCAGTTCGGGCGACGTCGCCGGCCTTGCCCTTGGCGGCATCCCGCAGCAGATCACCGAGCATGTAGAGGTTGTCGGCCTGCTCGTCCGCGTGCGCCTTCAGGCAGCCGAGCTTCCTCTCGGCCTCCTGGTGGCGCACGCAGGCCCGGCCGATCACGGCGTAGTCGCGCTCCGTCATGGCGAGATCGTACCACGGCACCTTCGGACGCTCGGCGGCAGGCATCGACACCCCAAGGCAAGACCCGTGCCAGAAAACCCCGGTTTTTGGTGCCGGGATTTCAAAAAGGGTCACCTGCCAATGCCGCGCCGCAAGGTCTCCTGCAGGTAGGATGAGGTTCAGACACCCGAATTCCCCGAGGTCGACACGCTCATGACCCAGCACTGGGACCCCGAATCCTACGCCACGCACGCCCGGTTCGTGTCCGACCTCGGCGCGCCGGTCGTGGACCTGCTGGCCCCGCAGCCCGGCGAGCGCATCCTCGACCTCGGGTGCGGGGACGGCGCCCTCACCGAACGGCTGCGGAACGCCGGCTGCCTCGTAGTCGGCGTCGACAGCAGCCCCGAGCATGTGTGGGGGGCGCTCCAGCGGGGCCTCGACGCCCGCATCGTCGACGCCCTCGAGCTTCCGTTCGACGCCGAGTTCGACGCCGTCTTCAGCAACGCCGTCCTCCACTGGGTTCGGGACGCCGACGCGGCCATCGACGGGGTCTGGAAGGCCCTGCGGCCGGGGGGACGGTTCGTGGCCGAGTGCGGCGGCGCCGGCTGCGTCGCCTCCGTCCGCGAGTGCTTCGCCGAAGCCCTGGGCGCGCGCGGCGTCGACAGCGCCGCCGCCGATCCCTGGTACTTCCCCACGGAAGACGATTACCGCGCCCGCCTCGAGCGCCGCGGCTTCCGGGTCGATTCCATCCAGCGGTTCCCACGCCCCACTCCGCTCCCCGGCGACGTGGTCCACTGGCTGGAAGTCTTCGCCCAGCCGTTCATCACCGCGGTGCCCGAGCCCGCACGGCCGCCGCTGCTCGCCGAGATGCGCGAGCGGCTGGCTCCCCGCATCCAGCGCCCGGACGGGACGTGGGTCGTCGACTACGTCCGCCTGCGGTTCGCGGCCGTCCGGCCTTAGGACGGCGCGGGAATCACCTTGCCACGCGCCGGGCACAGAAGCCGCCGGGAGCGGGCTGCATCCGGGTGTGGCCGGCAACTTCATGTCGAGATCACTGCCGCGCGGTCGCCCGCGTCAGGACGATGGCGGGCGGCCGGGCTGGTTGGGCCGCGCGGGCGGTGCCGGTTTCCCGGCTAGAATGCACCGGTCATGAGCACGCCCGACGGGAAGCCGCCCGACCGCCGGTATCCCGGCAGCCCGGTGCTCTGGCGGCTCGCGGTGCTGGGGACGTCGATCTTCTACCGCATCGACAGGGTCGGCCCGCCGCTGCCCGAGGGCCCCGTCCTCCTCGTCGCCAACCACCCCAACACCGTCCTCGACCCCGCCGTCATCCAGGGCACGGCGACCCGGCCGGTCCGGTTCCTCGCCAAGTCGACGCTGTTCGAGCGGCACGTGCTGAGCCCCTTCGTCCGGCGGTCGGGGGCGATACCCGTCTATCGCCGCATCGACCCCGGCGTCGACACCGCGCGCAACGCCGAGACGTTCGCGGCGGTCGAGCGGGCCCTCGCCGGGGGCGACGCCATCTGCCTCTTTCCCGAGGGTATCAGCCACGTCAGCGGGCGCCTCGAGCCGCTCAGGACCGGCGCCGCGCGCATGGCGCTGGCCGCGGCCGCGGCCGGCCGGCGCGTCGCCATCGTGCCGGTCGGCCTGAACTTCGACCGCCTGCCGATGTTCCGGTCGAGGATGACCGCGCTGTACGGCCGGCCGTTCGACGCCGGCGACCTCGGGGACGCCTTCCGCGCGGACCCGCACCGCGCCACCCGCATCCTGACCGACCGCATCGCCACGCGGCTCCGCCGGGTGATGATCGAGGCGGACCCGCGGGCGGACCTGCCGCTCGTCGACCGCGTCGACCGCCTCTACGCCGCCGCCCGGGGGGTCTCGCGCGACCCGGCCGAGCGAGTGCGCCGGCGGCGGCTGATCGCGCAGGGCATGGACCGCCTGCGCGAGGAGCACCCCGACCGCTACGACGCCATCCTCGCCGACGTGCTCGCCCACGACGAGCAGCTCCGCGCCCTCGGGCTGCGGGAGCAGGACCTCGACCGGCGTATGCCCGCGGGCCGGGTGCTGCGGTTCGCCCTGCGGGAAGGCGGCCGCGCCCTCGTGACGGGGCCCCTCGCCGCCCTCGCCCTGGTGTGCTTCGCTGTCCCGTACTACGGCACGTGGGCGCTCAGCGGCAAGGCCCCCGACCCGCAGAGCCGCGCCGCCTGGGAGGTCTTGGGCGGCGCCGTCGTCTACGGGGCGTGGATCGCGGCCCTGTCCGTCGCGAGCGGGCTGTGGTTCGGCGGCCTCGTCGGGGTCGCGACGGCGTCAGGGCTCGTCGGCCTCGCGTTCACGGGACTGAAGGCCGTCGAGCGACAGGCCGCGGTCTTCCGGCTCGTGCGCGCGTTCCTCGCCACCCGGCAGACGCCGCTCCGGGCGCGCGCCCGGCTGAAACGCCAGCGGGCGGCGATCGCGACCGTGCTCGAGCGCGTCCACGAGTGGCTGAGCGCCCGGGAGCCGAGGGCGGAGCCGGTCGCGCCCCCGCCCGATCCGGACGGACCGCGACCCCGAGCGGAAGCGGACCCGAGCCGGGAGCCGGGAACCGGGCCGCCCGCGCCCGCACCCGACGGACCGCGACCCCGAGCGGAAGCGGACCCGAGCCGGGAGTCGGGAACCGGGCCGCCCGCGCCCGCACCGACGGTCCGCGACCCCGAGCGGACACGGATCCCGGCCGCGGAGGGACGACCGAGCCGCCCGTGACCGCGCCCGTATCGGCCGGCCCGGAACCGCGAGCGAACACGGTCCCCGGTCTCGAGGCGGACGCCGAACCGCCGGCGCCCGGCAGCCCCGCACCGGCCCCGGACGGTCCGGGGCCGCGGGCGGGAACGACCCCCCGGCCCGCGTGCCGGAGGCGGGTGAAGTAATATTCCACACATGGCCGAGGCGGACCCGCACGCGCTGGAGGCGATATACGACCGGCACGCCCGGGCGATGTACGGGCTGGCGCTGCGCATCCTCCAGGACCAGGGGGAGGCGGAGACGGTGGTGCAGGCGGTCTTCGCCGACGCCTGGTCCCGCATGCAGCAGGCCGACGGCGCCCCCGAGCCGACGGCGTCGCGGATGCTCGCGGCGACCCGCCGACGCGCCATCGAGCAGCTTCGGGCCCTGTCCGCGTCGCCCCCGGACGATCCCGCGGTCATCGACGTGCCGATGCCCGCGATCGCCGACGAGCGCCCGCCCCTGTCGGACGACGCGGTGACCCGGCTGCGGGCGGCGCTGGCCGACCTGCCCGTCATCGAGCGCACCGCCATCGAGCTCGCCGGTCTCCAGGGCATGACCGCGACCCAGATCGCCGAACGCATCGAGCAGCCGCCCGAGGCGGTCAGGACCCGCATACGCGCCGGCCTGATGAAGCTGCGGGAGACGCTGACGGCATGACCGAGCCGACGCCCGGCGGATTCGACGACCAGGCCGCCCTCTACGCCCTCGGGGCCCTCGG
Source organism: Vicinamibacteria bacterium (assembly GCA_022821235.1). Taxonomy (GTDB): domain Bacteria; phylum Acidobacteriota; class Vicinamibacteria; order Vicinamibacterales; family UBA8438; genus JAJEEA01. Next base: position 4,411 of record JAJEEA010000049.1, on the reverse strand, counting down.
CAAGGCCGAGCGGAGGCGCTTCGAGGGGCACCTCGAAGCCTCCCTCGACTGCGTCAGGGAGGTGAAGTCGCTGCTGCCGGTGGCCCACCTCCTGCCGCAGACGGCGGTCCCCGTCGACCCGCCGCCGGCCCTCCGGGAGCGCGTGCTGCGGGAGGTCGCGGGCTGGACGCCGGCGCCCGGCGAGTCTCCGGGGCCCGCGCCGGCCCCGAGCCCGCCGAGAAAGTCGGGGTTCGGCCCCCTGTTCTGGCTCGTGGCGCTCCTGCTCGTCGCCGTCGCCGGCGGCGGCGGATCCTACGTGGCCGCGCTGCACCGGGAGATCGCGGACCTGCAGGCCGACGCGCAGTCCGCCAACACCCGGGCCGACATCCTGGAGCTCGAGGCGACGGTCGCCGGCCTGGAGGCCGCGCGCCGGGACGAGGTGATCGAGATCGCGATCGATCCGACGGTCCGGTCCCTGACCCTGGCCGGGCAGCCCCTCGCCCCCGTCGGCGCGGGACGCGCCCTGTGGACCGATTCGGGTCTGATGGCCTTCCTGGCCACCGGGCTTCCCCCCCCGCCCGAGGGCCAGACCTACCAGCTCTGGTTCGTCACCCCGGAGGCCGCCCCCATTCCCGCCGCGCTGCTCCTCCCCGAGGCCGGCGGCGACGCCACCGTGACCCTGCAGCTCCCGGAGGGCGTGACGCCGGCGGCGATGGCGGTGACCATCGAGCCCGCCGGCGGCGCGTCGCAGCCCACCGGCGACGTCTACCTGCTGTCGGAGCCGTAGCGGCGCGGACGCCTGCCCCGATTCACTCGGCCGCGGATTCGCCGCCCAGGCTCAGCAGGTTCGCCAGCAACTGGTAGGCGCCGGGGGTGCCGGCGGGGAGCTGGCGCCAGAGGCCGAGGCCGACGTAGAGCCAGCGCCCCTCGCCGTAGCGGGCCTCGACGAGGGCGCCGCGCTTGGCCCCGGGGTTGGACGGAAACGGGTCGCGAAGCTCGACGAGGTCGGTGTAGGCGCGGTCCCGGTCGCCGAGGAAGTACAGCCCGCGCTCCTGCACCCAGCCGCTCCAGGTCGCGTCGGAGATCGCGTTCGGATAGCCGAAGACGGGGTGGTCGGGCGCGATGATCCGCACCGGCGCGTGCTCGTCGGTCACGCGGCCGCGGCCGACGCGGGCCGGATAGGGCCCGTACTGCGCGTCGTTGAACTCGAACTTGTTGTACTGCACGACCATCGTTCCGCCCGCCTCGACGTACTCGAGCAGCCGGTCGTTGTTCGCGCGCAGCACCAGGTTCCGCTCGTAGGCCCGGACCCCGGTGACGATGACGTCGTAGCGGGAGAGGTCGCCGAACCGCAGCTCGTCGCCGCCGACGTACTCGAGCCGCGCCCCGAGCTGCTCGATGGCCGGCGGCACCTCGTCGCCGACCCCGTCCACGTAGCCGACCAGCAGATCCGGGTCGAGCCGGACGTCGAGGACCTCGATGGCCGCCTCGGCCGCGTGGACGAGGTGCCGCCGCGCCACGTGGGGATACTCCACCACCTGGTAGCCGCGGTCGAAGCGCTCGCCGCCGGACTCGAACCGCGCCCCGATGCGGTAGTCGCCGGCCGGCGCGTCCGGGGCGGGCTCGACCGCGAAGCGGACCGTCCGCGCCTCGTCCTCGCGGGTGAAGGCCACCGGAATCCGGTCCGGCGTCTGCCGCCAACCGTCGGGCAGATCCAGCATGACGACGCCGGCGGCGGCGCCGACGCCCCCGTTGCGGACGGTGACCCGGACTTCGCGGGGCGCGGCCGCGCCCACCGGGGCGATGGCGATCTCGGGCGCAATCTCGACCGCGAACGGCGGCACCACGTGCAGCTCCATGCGCTTCTCGCCGGCGAAGATGTCGCTGCCGTAACGGAACGTGACGGGCCGCTCCACCGTGACCCTGGCGGTCCCGAAGTCGAGCTCGAAGGCGGCGCGGAACGGCGTGGGCCGGAACGGCGCCCCGAACGGCACGTCGTCGTCGACCCGGTACCGCGCCGCGTCGGGCAGCCGCTCCCAGTAGATGTCGGTGGGCGGCGCCGCCGCCGGCAGGTTCAGCGGGGTCTCGCAACGGTACACCGCGCCGGCCACGAGGGCCCCGGTCCCGCACGTCGACTCGGCCGCGTCGAAGCCGCGGAAGCTGACACCCTCGACGGTGGCGCGGGCGCCGCCGTGGTTCGCCACCTGCGCCATCACCGTGACCCCCTGCCCCGGGGTCACCACGCCGTCGTCGGCGAAGACGTCGAGCCGGAGGCCGTGGGCCAGCACCACCGCGCGCTCGAACTGGGCCTCCTTCCGCGCGAGACGGAAGTCGATCTCGAAGGCCGCCTCGTCGGACAGGCCGAACGTGTCGAGGTCGTCCCGCAGGGTGCGGACGGCGCCGAGCCCCGCCAGCAGGGTCACTCGCTGGGCCTCGGGCGCGCCCCGCTCGTAGACCTGGAGGGCGGTGGCGGCGTGGCGGGCCAGCAGGGCCAGCCCCTCGACGAGGGCGGGCGGCGGCTCGGGGCCGGCATGGCGGGCGAGCCCCGCGAGGGTGGTGTCGACCCCGTCGAAGAGCCCACTCTCCTCCCGCCCCGCGTAGCCGGGGATGACGGTGTCGTCCAGCCTGTAACGGATCGACGCCGGCCCCGGCAGGCTGACCAGCGGCGACATGCCCTGGCACTTGTGCATGCCGCGGGCGTGGCTCCCGATCTCGGCGTAGGTGCGGCCCAGCAAGGGGTCGAACCGGCTCAGATTGATGGAGACCGTCGCCGCTCGCGCGGCCTCGCGGCCGAAGCCCGGGGGTGGCCCGCCGGGGCCGCCGGGGCCGGTCCGCCCGAACCCGCCGCCGAAGCGGAAGGCGGGGAATCCGTCCAGGAAATAGAACTTCTTCGGCTGCCACGGGCGCAGCCCCTCTGCAAGCTGCTCCGGGAACCGGTCGGGATCGGCGGCGGCCGCGTAGGCCTCCCGCGCGAGGATCGCCGAGGCCTGGTGGTGCTGCCCCCCGCCCTCGCCGTCGGGGCTCATCCCCACGATGACGTCGGGCCGGATGGTGCGGATGAGGCGGACGAAGTCGCCGAGGATGATCTCGCGCCCCCACGCCTCGAACGTCTCCTCGCGGCTGAACGAGTAGCCGAAGTCGACGGCGCGGGTGAAGAACTGCTCGGCCCCGTCGAGGCGGTGCGCGGCCTCCAGCTCCTCCGTCCGCAGCACCGCCAGGGCGTCGAAGAGCTCGGGGCCGATCTCGTTCTGGCCGCCGTCGCCGCGGGTGGCGCTGACCAGGGTCGTGCGCACCCCCTCGCCGTGGCTCAGCAGCGCGAGCAGCCCGTTGATCTCGTCGTCGGGGTGCGCCACCGCCATCATGAACGTGCCGGCGTTGTTGAGCTGCCGCAGCACGAGCCCGAGCTCGGTCCGGCCGTTGACCCGCTCCGCGGGCTGGGCCCGCGGGGTCGACCCCGGCAGGGCGAGGAAAACAAGCAAGGCACCGCTTGCCGTCAGTGCGCGCAACATCGTCATGATCCTCCGAGTATATCCCCTGACGTCCGCCCGACGGTGAATTGCAGGCCCGGTCGTCGCCTTCGACTCCGTTCGGCCCCGGCAACCCTCAGCGCCGTTTCCACGTCCTCACCCGCCAATCGCCGCCTGCTGCTCCGCCGGGCGCCCAACCAACCCGCCAGGAGGGCCGCGCCGTTCTACGAAGACTCCTCGCCCGCCCGTCGTAGCCTGCGGCTCCGCCGGGCGGCCCGACCGACGCGCCAGGAGACCGCGCCGTTCTACGGCGCAGACCCCTGCCCCGCTAGAGCCGACTCGCGCGACAGCACGTCGGTGTAGAAGGCCTCGTAGCGGGGCACGATGGCGTTGACGCAGAACCGTTGCTGGACGGCGGCGAGCCCCGCCGCCGCGACCGCCCGGTGGCGCGGCGCATCCGTCAGCAGGGCCATGCCGCTCGCGGCCATGCCCTCGAGATCGTCCGGGTGGTGGAGAAACCCGGTGACCCCGTGCTCGATCACCTCGGGGAGCCCCCCGACGCGGGACGCCACCACCGGCACCTGGCACGCCATCGCCTCGAGCGCGGCGAGCCCGAAGCTCTCCTGCGCCGACGGCAGCAGGAACAGGTCGGCGACCGAGAGCAGCGGCACCACCTGCTCCTGCTCGCCGAGGGGGACGACGGCGTCGGCGAGCCCGAGGTCCCGGGCCCGCCGCACCGCCGGGTCGAGGTCGGGCCCGTCGCCGACGAGGAGCAGCCTCGACGGCACGCGCCGGCGGATGCGGTCGAAGACGTCGATCACCGCCTCGATGCGCTTCACCGGCCGGAAGTTCGAGACGTGGATGACGAGGCGCGTTTCCCCCGCGCCGGCCGCGACGCCGCCGCGGCCGGCGGCCCCGATGCCCGGGACGGCGCCGGCCGCTCCCGCGAAACGGGCGCGCAGGGC
>JAJEEA010000459.1 GCA_022821235.1 Vicinamibacteria bacterium | reverse complement strand
GGTGGCTCGCCGAGCACGGGGTCGGGCTGCGGGGCCTCGAGCTCGACACGATGATCGCGAGCTACCTGCTCGACTCGGCCCGGGCCGCCCCCACCCTCGAGACGGTGGCGCTGGAGCACACCGGGTACCAGGTGGTGACGGCCGAGGCGGTGCGGGGCAAGGGCGCGAAGGCCCCCGACTTCGACCGCATTCCCCCGGAGACGGTCCTCGCCTACGCCTGCGAGCGGGCCGACCTGCCCTTGCAGGCGTCCGCGCCGCTGACCGAGGCGCTGGAGCGCGAGGGGCTCCTGGCGCTGTACCGCGACCTTGAGCACCCGCTGATCCCGGTGCTCGACGGCATCGAGCGGGCCGGCGTCCGGGTGGCCACGGCCGCCCTCGCCGAGCAGTCGCGGACGATGCAGGCGCGGCTCGACGAGCTCCAGTCGCGCATCTTCGCCCTCGCCGGCGAGGCGTTCAACGTCAACTCGCCGAAGCAGCTCTCCGTCATCCTGTTCGAGAAGCTGGCCCTGCCGACCCGCAAGAAGACCGGGAAGACCCGGGCCGCCTCGACCTCGGTGGAGGTGCTGGAAGAGCTGGCCCTGCAGCACGAGCTGCCGCGGCTGGTGCTGGAGTGGCGGACGATTCAGAAGCTGAAGGGCACCTACGTCGAGGCCCTGCCCCAGTTGGCGCGGCCCGACACGGGCCGGGTGCACACCTCGTTCAACCAGGCCGTCGCCGCCACCGGCCGGCTCAGCAGCAGCGACCCGAACCTGCAGAACATCCCCATCCGCACCCCCCTCGGCCGCGAGATCCGGCGGGCGTTCACGGCCCGCGACGGCTGCGCCCTGATCTCGGCCGACTACTCGCAGATCGAGCTGCGGGTGCTCGCCCACCTGTCGGAGGACGCGGCCCTGACCGAGGCGTTCGTCCGCGGCGACGACATCCACGACCGGACCGCCCACGCGGTGTTCGGGGCCGACAGCGGCCTCGACCCCCACGAGCTGCGGCGACGCGCCAAGATCATCAACTACGCCCTGCTCTACGGAAAGACCGCGTTCACCCTCGCCCGCGACATCGGGGTCACCCCCACCCTCGCCCAGGCGTTCATCGACGCGTACTTCGACGGCTACCCCGCCGTCAAGGGGTTCCTCGACGGCGTGATCGAGGAGGCGCGCGAGAGCGGCGAGGTCCGCACCCTCTACGGGCGCCGGCGGCTGGTGCCGGAGCTCCGCAGCCGCAACGGCCAGGTCCGGGCCGCGGCGGAGCGGGCCACCGTCAACATGCCCATCCAGGGCACCGCCGCCGACATCCTCAAGCGCGCGATGATCACCCTGTCGGGCGAGCTGCCGCCCACCGTCGCGATGATCCTCACCGTCCACGACGAGCTGGTGCTGGAGGCGCCGCACGGGGAGGCGGAAGCGGCGGCGGCGCTGGTGCGCGACACCATGGCCGGCGCCGCCGACCTGCGCGTGCCCCTCACCGTCGACGTCGGCATCGGCGAGAACTGGATGGCCGCCAAGGGGTAGGGGCCGGCGCGGCGCTATAATGACCTCCCGATGGCGGCGCCGACGAGCATCCCGCGGTCGGAACACATCCTCTCGCGGCGGCAGATCGACGGCGACGCCCTCAAGGTCATCTCCCGCCTGCAGCAGCACGACCACGAGACCTACCTCGTCGGCGGCGGGGTGCGCGACCTGCTGCTCGAGCGGCGCCCCAAGGACTTCGACCTCGGCACCTCGGCGCATCCGCAGCAGATCAAGGCGCTCTTCCGGAACTGCTGGATCATCGGCCGGCGCTTCCGGCTGGCCCACGTCAGGTTCGGCGACAAGACCATCGAGGTCGCGACCTTCCGCAAGCAGGTGCCGCCGGAGACCGACACCGAGCGGAAGGCGCGGGAGGAGGCGCGCGAGCGCGCCCGCCGGGAGGCCGAGGCGAGGGGCGTCCGCCCGCGGCGGCTCATCCGCGGCGACAACACCTTCGGCACCGCCGAGGAGGACGCCTTCCGCCGCGACTTCACCGTCAACGGGCTCTTCTACGACGCGTCGAACCGCACCATCCTCGACTACGTCGACGGCATGCGCGACATCCGCAGCCGTACCATCCGCAGCATCGGCGATCCGAACGAGCGCTTCGTCGAGGACCCCGTGCGCATGCTACGGGCGGTGGTCCTCGCGGCCCGGCTCGACCTGTCCATCGACCCCGCCGTCACCGCCGCCATCCGGCGTCACCGCGGCGAGATCGTCCACGCCTCGCCGGCGCGGCTGCTCGAAGAGCTCTACAAGATTGCGCGCAGCGGCGCCTCCGAGCGCATCGTCCGGGACCTCGGCTCGACCGGCCTCCTGAAGCACTTCGCGCCCGAGCTCGACAAGGCGCGCTCCGACGCCCTGTGGCGCTCGCTGGGCGCGCTCGACCGCTATCGGCGCGAGTTCGACGACGCCCCGCCCACGCTGCGCAACGCCCTGCTGCTCGGGAGCCTCGTGTCCCCCTTCGCCGCCGTCGAGCCGCCGCGCCGCCGGCGCGGCCCCGACGGCCGCTCCCAACGTCCTCCCGAGGTCACCCTCGGCGCCCTGCCGATAGCCAGGCGCGACCTCGAGCAGCTTCGCCAGGTCCTCGACCTGCAGCGACGCCTCGCCGACGAGCGACTCTCCCCCCGCGCCCGGCGCGGGCTGATGCACCGCGCCGCGTTCGAGTCGGCGCTCACGTGGATGACCATTCACGGACGGACGCCGGACCTCGTCGAGCGCTGGCGCGCCGACGCCGAGGGCGCGGCCTCCGACGACACCGAACAGCCGCGCCGGCGCCGACGCAGGCGCCGCCGGCGCCGACGCCCCGGATCGGGTCCCCGCGAGCCCGAAGGCGGCGGTCCCGAGGCCTGACGCCCATGGTCGGGTCCCGCGAGCCCGAGGGCCCGGCATGGCACCCCGGATCGGGTTCCCGCGAGCCCGAGGGCGGCGGGCCCGAGGCCTGACGCCCCGGGGTCCCCACGAGATCGGGGGCGGTGGTCCCGGGGCCTGACGTGGCGGATCGGGTCCCCGCGAGCCCGGGGGCGGTGGTCCCGAGGCCTGACACCCTGCCCGAGAGCAGCGGCACCAAGCGGCGTCTACCAAGCGACTCGGCCGGGCCCGAGGCAGGTTCGCGAAAGCCGAAGCCGAGGAAAACCGGGACCAGTCCGGCCGGACCTCGCCAATCGCGCCCACCCTCGCTGCAACCGAGGCCCACGCGGGTCGTGCCGCCGGCCGGGCTCAGTGCTGCCGCTTCCGCCGTTGCGGCCCCAGGTCGACGCCGACGGGGCAATGGTCGGAGCCCGTCACCTCGGGCCAGATGAACGCGTCGCGGACCCGGGCCGCCGCGTCCGGCGAGGCGAGCACGTAGTCGATGCGCCAGCCGACGTTCCGCTCGCGCGCCCCGCCCCACTGGCGCCACCACGTGTAGTGCCCCGGCGCGCCGGGATGGCGGGCACGGAACGTGTCGACCCAGCCGGCGTCGAGCCAGCGCGTCAGCTCGGCCCGCTCCTCGGGCAGGAACCCGCTGGTGCGGGTGTTCGACGCGGGCCGTGCGAGGTCGATGGGCTCGTGCGCGGTGTTGTAGTCGCCGACCACCACGACCGGCCCCTCGCGCCGAAGCGCCTCGAGACGCTCGAAGAGGGCGGCGTAGAAGTCGAGCTTGTAAGGCACCCGACTGTTGTCCCGGTCGCGGCCGCTGCCCTTGGGGAAGTACACCGACGCCACCGCCAGCCGCGCGAACCACGCGATGACGAGGCGGCCCTCCGCGTCGAAGCGCGGCTCGCCGAGGGCCGTCTCCACCCGCGCCGGCCGCTTCCGCGAGTAGATGGCGACACCGCTGTAGCCGGCCCGCTCCGCCGGCGCGAACGCGGCGTGCCAGCCCGCCGGCGCGCGCACGCCGGCGTCGAGCTGGTGCTCGAACGCGCGCACCTCCTGGATACCGACGACGTCGGCGCGCGAGGTCTCCAGGAAGTCGAGAAACCCCTTCCGCGCGCAGGCGCGCAGCCCGTTGACGTTCCAGCTCACGATGCGCATCGGCCGTTCCGGCTCACGATACGCATCGGCAGGCGTTGAGCTCACGATGCGCAACAGCAGACGCTCCAGCCACCCTGCGCATCACGCCGCGCCGGCGATGGCGACGAGGTACTTCCGTACCGCCGTGGCGAGGCCGACTTCGAGCGCGTCGGCGATGAGGGCGTGGCCGATGGAGACCTCGGCGATGCCGCCGATGGCAACGAACGCCGCGAGGTTGTCGAGGTTCAGATCGTGCCCGGCGTTGACGCCGAGGCCGAGCGCGGCGGCGTGCCGCGCCGCGCGCGCATAGGCGTCGAGGCACGCCCGGGTCTCCGGGTGGTCGGGCCCGCGCCGCTCGACGAGATCCGCGTAGGGCCCCGTGTAGAGCTCGATGCGGTCCGCACCGCACGCCTTCGCGCCGTCGATCTGCGCCTCGACCGGATCCATGAAGAGGCTGACGCGCGCGCCCCACCCCTGGTAGCGCGCGACGCTCTCGGCCACGCGCCGCGCGCGGTCCGGGTCGGAGAGGTCCCAGCCGTGGTCCGAGGTGAGCTGCGCGTCGGCGTCCGGCACCAGCGTCGCCTGGCGGGGGCGCGCGGTCTCGATGAGGCGGTCGAACCCCGGATAGCCGTTGTCGCGAGGCCCCGCGGCGGGGTTGCCCTCGATGTTGAACTCCACCCGCGGATGCTCGCGGGCCAGCAGGTCCGCGAGGGCGTCGACGTCGCCGGGCCGGATGTGCCGCTGGTCGGGGCGCGGGTGCACGGTGACCCCGTGCGCGCCGGCGGCGATGGCCGTCCGCGCCGCCGCGAGGACGTCGGGCCGGTCGCCGTCCCGCGAGTTGCGCAGCCACGCGATCTTGTTGACGTTGACCGAGAGGGTCGTCATTGCTTCCTCCCTACTGTATCCCAGGCCACCCGGCCGGGAAGACGGCGGGCGTCGGGGATCCGAGCCCCGAATCGACCGGCGGGGCCCCCGCGGACGCCACCCCGCCGATGCACGGGCGGTCCCGGAAGGCTCCCAACCGATCGGCGGCGACGGCGCTCCGTCAGACGCCATAACGCCGCCCGCCGGAGGAAGGGTGGAAGGCTCCGGACGCATCCCCTGCCGCACGCTCCCCCGGGGGCGTCAGCCGCCCAAGCCCGTCCAGCGCTCCGAGTGCCGCAGCCACCCCGGGCGCTCCGCGGTCGTCAGCCGCCGGGCCGCCGAGCGCCGGCCCGTGCCCCCCGCAGCCTCGCCCGACCCGCCACCGGAGGCGCCGCAGCCACGACGCGGCCGAGCTGGGAAGGTGGGGCGCAGGACCCGGCAGCTTCGCCCGACCCGCCACCGGAGACACCGCCGACTGCTAACATGCGTCGGCAGTCCGGGCCCGTCATGACGATCCAGACATCCGCAACGCCGACCCCGGCGCCGGCTCCCGCCGCCCCCACCGTTCACACCATCGCGGCCACCACGCACGGCCGGTATCTCGTCGCCGCGGCCGACGGGCCGGGACCGGCACCGCTGCTGGTCGGGTTCCACGGCTACGGCGAGCATGCCGAGCGGCACCTGGCCGAGCTCGACCGGATCCCCGGCAGCGCGCGATGGACCCGCGTGGCGGTGCAGGCGCTCCACCGGCACTACAGCGAGGGCGCCCGTCACGTGGTGGGAAGCTGGATGACCCGCCAGGACCGGGAGCTCGCCATCGCCGACAACATCGCCTACGTACGGGCGGTGGTCGACGAGGTCCGGGCCGCCCATCCGACCACCGGCACTCTCGTCTACTGCGGGTTCTCGCAGGGGGTCGCGATGGCCTACCGCGCCGCCGCGCGGTGCGGCCACGCCTGCCACGGCATCGTCGCCCTCGGGGCCGACGCGCCGCCCGAGCTGCGCGGAGACGCCGCCATCGCCTGGCCACCCATCCTCATCGGCCGGGGCCGGACCGACGCGTGGTACACGCCCGAGAAGCTGGAGACGGACCTGGCCGCCCTTCGCGGCGCCGGCGCGACCGTCGAGTCGCTGGTGTTCGACGGCGGGCACGAGTGGACCGACGAGTTCCGCGCCACGGCAGGTTGGTTCCTCGCCGCCGTGGCCTTGGCACCCCGCACCGCACCGGGCCTCCCGCGGTGATGGCGCCCGGCCCGAGACTCGTCACACCACCACCTCGCCGGCCGGCAGGCGGTCGCCCGGCTCGACTCCACGGCCTCGCGATTCCTCGCTTATGCGGTCTGTCACCTGGTAGCCGAGCCACCGGTAGAGGCCGGGCCGAGCCGACCCAGGAGCCGTTCAATCACGTCGCTGACCTCGCGTTGGCGCAGTATCCGAGCTTCGCGCTGATTTGACTCGTCATCTTCACCCAGCTCGAAACGCGCGACCGCCACGGGACCGTCCTTTCGGTAGCCCTCGACCCCAGCGTCGCGTGCGAAACGACGGCGGAGAATCCCCAAGGACTCCTCGATCACGATGCCGTGGTCGCCCTTCAGGCTGGTGCGGAACATCTGCGCGGCGCTGTCGAGACCCTCGGGCCAGTGCTCGATGCAATAGACGAGGTCATGCGCGTCCTTGCGCTCGAAGCGCTGATCGAAGGCGAAAGCCTTCAGGCAAGTGAAACTCACGAGATTGGCGTGTTTGACGCGTTCGACGGCGATGCCGGCACCGTCCAGGAGTTCGGCTTGAATCTCCTTGACCTGGTGCAGGTCGAAGACCATGGACGAGTGCGGGATATTGAGCGCGGAGACCGCCCCGTCCACATCCAGCGGCCGAACCCTGCCACCGGCGATCTCGGGGGCGTCGGTGAGCAGCTCCAGGACCATCAGCGCGCCATGTTCGGTGCGGGTCTGCCACCGCCACCAAGCCGGCTGCCTCCTGTCGTTCTTGAAGGGCTCGAAGCTCATCCGCCGCAGGTTCTCCTCGAGCGTGTCGTAGGCTTCCGTATCAGCCAGGATCTGCAGGTGTACGACGATATCGACATCGAGCGTCACCGCATGCGCCGGCACGGCCGGTGGCCTGGTCGGCACCAGGTATCTCGGCGTCAACCCGCCAATCAGAAACACCGATTCCTTCCAGGGGCCGAGCCCGCGCAGCAGCGTCACGAGAACGCGCTCGCAATCGGTCGTGTGCCGATCGGTGTAGCCGTCCAGAGTCGCGGGTTTCGGCATCAGAAGCCGATCCGTTCCTGGCGCAGGTGCTGCGCCATTTCCCTGGCGCGGCCCTCACCGCATATGAGATCGAGGTAGACCTGCACGGGACTCGCCAACCAGGTCCCATCCACCAGCTTGCGAAACAACAGATCGCCGGGCGATTCAACCTCGATGACCGCAAGGTTGGCGCCTCGGTCGACGGTGTGGGCATCGAGCGTGCCAAGAGCTTCGGTAGCGGCCGCACCGGCCATCAGCCGACAACGTATCTGGGAGACGGTCGACAAGAAGGGCGCGTACCGTTGCCCCGCCGCCTCGTGGGTGAGCGCGTATTCGACCTCATGGGTGGCACAGACGTCGGCCAACTGCCGGACCAGCCCCTCTGCACGCACCGAGGGCACGAAGTAACGCCGAATTGCAGAGGGCCGTGTCGCTGCCAGTTGCCGGGCCCATTCATCGAGCAGAGCACCAGGCTCGTTCAGATTGCGTTCCTTGGTTGGCCCCTGCCCACGCGACGCCACCCAGTCGAACCTCTCCAATTCCGTCAGCACCTGCGAAGCGGTTGCGGGCGAGACCCGCGCCTGCTCCGCGACATCCTTGACTCGGCACCACTCGCCATGCCCCATCAAAAGCGCGTGCAGCACTTGCGCACGACGACCCGAAAACAGCGATCGTATGGCCTTCGACAAGGTCTTCGGGGGCGGCTTGTCCACGTAGACGTATGCGTTTTGCGCGGGAAGAAACAGGCTGCCGCCGCTGTCGTAGTAGCCGACCCGCGCGTCCCTCAACAGGTCCTTGGCTCCAGGTGAAATCGATTGGGCAACCAGGAAGAGCGCCGTCTGCCGTCCTCGTGATGATTGGGGCCACCTTCTCGCGGATTCCTGGAACTGCCAGAGGGCCTGCCGCGCATCGCGGGGATAGAGGGCCTTCTTCACCTCTATCAGCAAGGTGGCGGCCTGTCCGCCCATGCGGAACTCGACCCGGGCATCATGTCGGCGGCCGGGGCCGCCGGAGGGTAGCGGCGAACCCAGTTCCGCTTGCACGTCGGGCAGCCCCTGCAGCGCCCCGAGGAACTGGTTGAGCAGGTCTCTCTCCGTAGCGGCCTGAGGATGCATGGATACTCCGTTCTCTGCTGTACAGCAAATATCGGCATTCTAGCAGACATTAGGACGAAAATCAGAATTATTTTCTGTGCAGTGAATATACTGCAGCCTGCGGCGCCGCGCCGGAAGCGCGCGACGCCGACGGCGACGCCCAACCGCTTGCGGGACGCGGGTGGCGGCGGGGCCTCCAGGGACGACGCCGGAGGACGGCGTCTCGACCAAGGAGCACCGGCGGGCGGGGCCGACGCGACCGGCTACGGCGGTGGCCGGTGCGACTGCCCGCCGCGGATCGGAACCCGCCGGCCTGAAACGGCGTCCAATACGTCGTCATCAACGAACCCGAAGCAACCGGGAGACATCCATGCATCGACTCGCCCGCGCCGCCCTCGCCGTCTGCCTGCTCGCCGCCGCGCCGGCCGCCGCGCAGGAGCCCGTCGACATTCCCTACACGAAGTACGTGCTCGACAACGGCCTCCGGCTGATCGTGCACGAGGACCACAAGGCGCCCATCGTCGCCGTCAACGTCTGGTACGACGTCGGGGCGGCCGACGAGGAGCCCGGCAAGACCGGCTTCGCCCACCTGTTCGAGCACCTCATGTTCAACGGGAGCGAGCACTACGACGACGACTACTTCAAGCCGTTCGACCGCGTGGGGGCGACCGGCATGAACGGCACCACCAACCAGGACCGCACCAACTACTTCCAGGTGGTGCCGACGACCGCCCTCGACATGGCCCTGTGGATGGAGTCCGACCGCATGGGGCACATGCTCGGCGCCGTCGACCAGGCCCGGCTCGACGAGCAGCGCGGCGTCGTGCAGAACGAGAAGCGCCAGGGCGAGAACCAGCCCTACGGCAAGGTGTTCCTGACCATCTTCGAGAACACGTATCCCACCGGCCATCCCTACGACCACTCCACCATCGGCTCGATGGACGACTTGAACGCGGCCTCGCTCGACGATGTCCGCACGTGGTTCGAGACGTGGTACGGCGCCGCCAACGCGGTGCTCGTGGTGGCCGGCGCCGTCGACCCCGAGGACGTCCGGGCCCGGGTCGTGCGCCACTTCGGCCACATCCCCTCGGGGCCGCCCCTCATCAAGCCCGACGTCGACCTCGCCCGCCGCACCGAGGAGAGCCGCATCGTGCTGCAGGACCGGGTGCCGCAGGCCCGCGTCTACAAGGCGTGGAACGTCGCCGCCCTCGGCGACCCCGCCCTCGACCACCTCGGCCTGGCCGGCGACGTCCTCGCCGGCGGCCGCAGTTCGCGCCTCTATCGGCGCCTCGTCTACGAGGACCAGATCGCCACCGACGTGTCGGCGTTCGCCCTGTCGCGGCAGTTCGGCAGCCTGTTCATCCTGCAGGCGACGGCCCAGCCGGGGCAGGACCTCGCGGCGGTCGAGGCGGTCCTCGACGAGGAGCTCCGCGCCTTCCTCGAGTCGGGGCCGACCGCGGCCGAGCTCGCGCGGGCGCAGACCCGGCGGCGCGCCTCGTTCGTGCGCGGCGTCGAGCGCATCGGCGGCTTCGGCGGCAAGTCGGACGTGCTGGCCCGGAGCGAGGTCTACCTCGGCAGCCCCGACGGCCACCTGCGGACCCAGCAGACGATCATCGACGCCACGCCCGCCGACGTCCGGGCCGCCGCCGGCGAGTGGGTGGGCCGGGGGGCGCTCACCGTCGAGGTGCGGCCCTTCCCCGACTACGCCGCGGGGGAGAGCGACGTCGACCGCTCGTCGGGGCCGCCCGAGGTCACCGACTTCCCCGCCGCCTCGTTCCCCGCCCGCGAGACGACGCGCCTGTCGAACGGGCTCGACGTCATCCTCGCCCGGCGCGACGCCGTCCCCGTCGTCGACTTCAACCTGCTGCTCGACGCCGGCTACGCGGCCGACCAGCTCGCGGTGCCCGGCACCGCCCGCATGGCCATGGACATGCTCGACGAGGGCACCGCGTCGCGCACCGCCCTGGAGATCGCGGAGGCGCTCGAAGACCTCGGCACGACCCTGTCGGCCGGCTCCAGCCTGGACCTGTCGACGGTCAGAATGTCGACCCTGAAGGAGAACCTCGACGCCTCCCTCGATCTGTTCGCGGACGTCGTTCTCGACCCCGCCTTTCCGGCCGAAGAGTTCGACCGCCGGCGCCGCCAACAGCTCGCGGCCATCGCCCGCGAGCGGGTCCAGCCGGTCGGGATGGCGATGCGCGTCTTCCCCCGCCTCCTCTACGGCGAGGGCCACGCCTACAGCCAGCCCCTGAGCGGTTCCGGCACCGAGGAGACCCTGAACGCGCTGACCCTCGACGGGCTCCGCGCGTTCCACGACACCTGGTTCCGCCCCGACAACGCCACCCTGATCGTCGTGGGCGACGTCACTCTGGCCGAGCTCGAGCCCGCGCTCGAGGCCCGTTTCGCCGACTGGGAGCCGGGCGAAGTGCCCGTGAAGAACCTCGGCGAGGTCGACCACCAGGCCGAGACCGTCGTCTACCTCATCGACCGTCCCGACTCCGAGCAGTCCATCATCTTCGCCGGCCACGTCGCCCCGCCCCGGGGCGACCCCCGCGACCTGCAGATCCAGACCATGAACAACATCCTCGGCGGCGGCTTCACGGCCCGGATCAACATGAACCTGCGCGAGGACAAGGGCTGGTCGTACGGCGCCCAGAGCCTGCTTTTGGCCGCCGCCGGCCAGCGGCCCTACTTCGTCTTCGCGCCCGTTCAGACCGACCGCACCGCCGACTCCATGGCCGAGATCGACAAGGAGATCGCCGCCATCCGCACCGGCGGCGACCGGCCGCCCACCGCCGAAGAGCTCGCCCGCGTCAAGGACCAGCGCACACTGACCCTGCCCGGCCGCTGGGAGACCAACGGCGCGGTCATGGCCGACATCGTCCAACTGGTGCGCTTCGGCCTGCCCGACGACTACTGGGAGACCTACGCCGCCACGGTGCGCGCCCTGACCCTCGACGAGATCCGCGCCGAGGCCGACCGCGTGCTCCAGCCCGACCGGCTGATCTGGGTCGTGGTGGGCGACCGCGCACGCATCGAGGAGAGCATCCGCGAGCTGGACCTCGGCCCCATCCGCTTCCTCGACGCGGACGGGAACCCCGTCGAGGGGTGACAGGCTGCATGACATCAGCAGTCCCCCCCGGCCGCGACCGCGCGACCCGCTCCCCTCGGGCGGCGGGATCGCGCGGCCCGGCGCGGGCGCTCGCACCAAGGGGTCGGGATCGGCGGCCTCCGCGGTCCATCGACGTATGACTCGCGACAGGGTCCTCGGTCCGCCCGTGGTACGATGCCGGACGGATGGAGCCTCCGCCATGGCGACCCTGAACGTTCCGATTCCGCCATCCCCCGCCGGCAGGGCCGCGCCCGCCCCGTCTTCCGCGAACACGCTCGAGAACGGCGACCGGCTGACGCGCGCCGAGTTCGAGCGCCGATACGAGGCGCGCCCCGACATCAGGAAGGCCGAGCTGATCGAAGGAGTCGTCCACATGCCGTCGCCGACGCGCTCCGCCAGCCATGGCCGGCCGCACGCGGCCACGATCACCTGGCTGGGAAGCTACGCGGCGTCCACACCCGGCGTGCAGGTCAACGACAACTCAACGGTGCGTCTCGATCTCGACAACGAGCCACAACCGGACGCGGCGCTCCTCATCGACCCCGGCGCCGGCGGACAGGCGCGGCTGAGTGACGACGACTACATCGAGGGTGCGCCCGAGCTCATCGCCGAGGTCGCATCCAGTAGCGCCTCGTACGATCTCCACGACAAGCTCCACGCGTACCGGCGCAACGGCGTGCGCGAGTACGTGGTCTGGCGGACCCTGGAGCACCGCATCGACTGGTTCGAGCTGGTCGACGGCGCCTACCGGCCGCTTCAGCCCGACGCCGACGGCGTCATCCACAGCCGCGTCTTCCCCGGACTGCGCCTGGCGCTCGGCGCGATGCTCCGCGGTGATCTCGCCACCGTGCTGCGCGAGCTGCAACGCGGCCTGCGGGAAAAGGCCCACCAAGCGTTCGTCGCGCGTCTCGCGGGCCGGCCGCCGTCTAGCGAGACGCCGGAGTGACCGACGATCCGCCCGAATGTTTGCCCCGGCTGCCTCCCAACGCCTTCCGCGAGCCGACCCCCGTCGCGACGTGCCGCCTACCCAAGGGGCCAGTACGTACGCAAGCGCCACCGCATAAGGCAATGCGCCGCTCCGGCGGAACGTCGATCGAGTTCCTGCAGACCTCAAGAATATCTCCCAGGAGAACGTCGAATGGACCTGCCTCAGTGCAAGACCGAGGATTTCAGAACACTCTTCCAGCCCAGGCGTGGGCCTGGGTTCTTCCCTGGGGCAGGCGGATATTTCCATGGCTGTTCCCCCGGGGCTTCCAGACGCATCGTGTTCTTCGGCACCGACTTCGGCACCGAGAGCTATTGGGAAACAGAAGTCACGGAAGGACGCGGCGAGAAACGAACCCAGAAAACGCTCTGCAACCTTCGTTGCCTCATCGAGGAGGCCGGCGTCGATCCCTGCTCCTGCTACCTGACGAACGCCGTGCTAGCGCTGGCCAAGGGTGACGACATGACCGGGAACGACCGCATCTACAAACGCAAGCGGTACCGGAACTACTTGGAGGGGTGTGGTGAGTTCCATCGGACGTGGATCTCACGGCACAAACCAGACCTCGCAGTGCTCATGGGCACGCAGAATGTCGACAGTTATCGCCGTCTCATCTTCAATCGCGTATTTCCGACGCTGGAAGATGAGTGGGCTGGTTTTGGGGCTCCCTGGATGAGCATATACGACGCGAAGAAGGAACTTGTGAGGACCCGGCGGGGAGAACCCGATGTTCTTTGGATGTTCCATCCATTATACCGGCAGAGCAACCCACAGTTCCCGGAGCTGAAGTCGCAGGCGGAGAAGAAGAGACGTCGCGAAGAAATATGGGCGAGAACGGCGCAGCATCTCAAAAGCTATGCGTGGCATCCATCGCACGGCGGGCGCGAGCCGGGTTGGGCTCCGTCATGACGTGTGCTGTCGCTGATCGACCTGTTCGTGTGGTTGCGATCATGACGTGCGCGAGCAGGCCCACAAGGTCCGCGATGATCTGGGCGTCAAGCGCGGCCGATACTGCTTGGCTCCCGCGGCCGGACGCGTGGACCCTCCGCCGCACTCATGTCGTGGAACCGTCCACGATTTCGTAGAACGGCAACGCCTGCATGAAGCGACCGGGAACGTCCAGAGTCTTGTAAAGACAATGGTGGACGTCCAGCGACTTGACGGCATCCACGGTCGAGGAAGACACGCGGTTCAGTCCAATGCCCTGCAGATCCCTCGGGGTGACGTTCGGAACCTTGTGGATGAACCAAGTCAACAGCGGCTCGGCATAGTCGGTTTCCCGTGTCCTGAAGTGGGAGAGGAACTGCGAAGCGAGCACGACACCGACGCCGAACTCGCGCCCTTGGAGCAGCACTTGGCGCAGGACATCGAAGTTGTACTTCATGATATTGTCAGCCTCGTCGACGAGAAGCATGGAGTCGATAAAGCGGAGCTGGGGATCGCGGCCGACATACGGTTGCTTGACAAGGTTGATCATGTATTCGTAGTACAGGTTCAGGAACAGCACGAGAAGCATGTTCCGTTCCTTTTCGCCGATGCCGAGAGCCGCGAGATCCACGACGGTCACGCCAGCGAAGAACTCGCCGAAGCGCTCGGCCTCGCTTGACCGCTCGACGAAGACCTCCAAGTCGACCAGATCGTCGAGAATGCTGTAGGGAGCGTCCAGCCGGTCGCCGACGACATCGGCGTACTCGCGCAGCACGTCCTTCAGCGTGGGCGCTCCGCCGGCGTCGGTCTCGTAGGCCCGCATGACGGCTGTCTTCATGTGGTTCCGCTGTCGAGGACCGATGCCGCCGTAGATCTTCTGCAGGACGTCGTTCAGGAACTTCACGCGCCCGAGACGCGCCGCCGGCAAGTGTCCGCGGGCGGCGGGCAGCTCGAACACGTTGAGGGGAATACGGTGCGGGGCCACGACGCGGGCGCCGACCGCCTCGACGAAGTCCGGTTTGGTGTAGTCGCGCTTGTAGTCGAAGATCAGGAACTTGGGCGCGTGGCCGCGGTTCTGCGCCGCGTGGCGAGTGAACTGGTGGATCAACGCCTTGGTCAACTGCGTCTTGCCGGTCCCGAGGTCGCCGACGACGCCGATGTTGAGCTGATTCAACCTGGTGTTGCTGGGGTGCAGCAGGTACGGCTTCCGTTCGCCAGCGCTGACGCTATAGCCGACGGTGAACCGAATACCCAGATCCCCGCGGACCGTCTCCGCCTCCAGGCCGGAAGGCAGCGTCGGCGGTTCGGATTCCGGAGCTGCGACGGCGTTCCCGCCTCCGTCTTCCCCGGGCGGCAGCGGCGGCGGGGACGGAGGCGCCGGAGACGCCGCGCGCGGGGCCGGTCCGTCGGGGCCTTCGCCACCGTCGCCCTCGGGCGGCGACGCCGACGCGGGAGAGATCAAGGCCTGGATGCGTGACTCCCGGAGTCGGAATACCGCGATCTCGTACAGCTCGCCCCGGAGGTCGTCGTCCTGGGACGGCTTGTTGTTGCCGAGCTCGACGGCATAGACCGTGCCGCGCAATCGAATCTCGTCCGTGCCCTCCTCCTGGCGAAACAGGATCTGGAGCCAGTGCGCCCAGCGCGTGCGGTCGTCCCGCGAGGCGGTCAGCGACTGGCAGCCGGAAACGAACACCTCCTTGAGCATCTCCTGCCGGGGTGCCGCGAGGGGTGACGGCTGCTCTCCAGGCTGTGCTCTCCCCTCGTCCACGCCCGATTGGATCGCGGCCAACGTGGCCATGAGTTGATTGGTCGCCTTCTCGATTTCCGGCTGCTGCACGCCCACGTCGCCGCTGGCGGTCTTGACCTCGATGGCGTCCACCGTCAGCACACCGTCGTCTCGACGCAGCGCGAGGAGATCGCAGCGTTCGGCGGTGTCGGTATCGGCGAGACGGAGCCAAAGGCGCGCGAGCTTCGTGTCGACCGAGACCACGAGCGCACCGGGGTGGCGATCCCGATAGTCTCGGGCGGCGAGGAGCATGCCCGCGAAGCCCCGGACGCCCGCGGTATCGGGTTGCGCGTCGGCCTTGAAGAGACTGATCAGGCCATCGCCGACAAGAGCGACGCCCTCTTCGAGCAGCTCCTGGAGCTCGGCCACAGAAAAGCGGAGGTTGAAGTGGTCGAGCGGAGACCTCAGCAGGAGCGCCAAACGTTCGTAAGTGATGTCGTAGCAGACGGACCGCCGCCTCCCGTGTTGGCGCTCCAACACCCGTGCGGCCCCGACGCGGCCGGGCGTGGGCAGCGCCCGGTCGGCGAAGAAGAACCAGAACGCGGCCGGCGGATCGTGGGCCAAGGCGCCGTCGATGTGGCCGGCCATCCGCTCCGCGTCGGCGGAGGCCTGGGGCGTCTGGCTGGCGTGTGCGCCGTGGAGCTTCCCCACCATGTCGTAGAACGAGCGGAACACCGATTCGTCAAGGGACGGGCAGAGCTCCACCTTGCGGTGGATGCCCTGAAACCCGATGCGTCGACGGATCGCGAAGGGGCTCATCGGCAGCAGGTTGACCCCCCCGGGCTGGTGCCGCATCGCGGTGGTCGCCTCGTCGAACACCGCGACGATGTGAACGGGATTGTCCCGTAGCGTGTCCAGCCGGTCCGCGAGCGGCAGGGTGTCGTCGTTGACGCGCAATTCCAGCCGGCCCGCCGCGATGTGTTCCTCGAGCTGATCGCGATCCTTGGTCGAGAACCGGCGAGCGCCGAGGAGACGGGCTTCGTGGTCGGGCGTGGCATAGATGTCGACGGACAGCGCCGCCCGCGAAGCTGGCAGCCCGCGACCCCGGTTGAGCAGCGTCACGAGCGTGCGGCTCGCGTTAGGTGGGTTGATCAGCGCGAGGCGCAGAGGCCGCACGTGGTTCACGTAGATCTGGGCGAACTGCCGGACACAGTGCTGCAGAGCGTCGACTCCGTCGTCGCCGCTGTAAGCGTTGCGCAGGTTCTCGAAGACCGCCAGTCCCCGGTAGTCGCGCGCGACGGGCAGCGGTTGGCTTCCGCCCCTGCCGGCGTGTCAGGCGACAGTGAAAACTGACCCCCCAGCGACAGTGAAAACTGACCCCCCCAGTCCGAGGGAGGAGTCAGCAGATGAAGGGATGCGAGGATGTCGGCCCGTGGGCAGGGAGGCCACGGGCACAGATGAGGAAGTCA
>JAJEEA010000540.1 GCA_022821235.1 Vicinamibacteria bacterium | reverse complement strand
CTCCACTGGGCCGCCTATCGCGGCGATGCCGGTCTCGCGGCGCTGCTGCTGGCCGCGGGCGCCGACCCGAACGCCGCCAACCGGAACGGCGCGACCCCCCTGGGGATGGCATGCGTCAGCGCCGGCTCCGGCCGGGGCGGGCGCCCGGACCTCGTCGCGCGCCTGCTGCGGGCCGGCGCCGATCCGGCACTCGCCCCCGTCGGAGAGCCGCCATTGCTGACCTGCGCGCGGACCGGCGACGCCGGGGCGGTGCGGGCGCTGCTCGCCCACGGGGCCGAGGTCGATGCCGCGGACACGTGGCGCGGGCAGACCGCGCTCATGTGGGCGGCGGCCGAGAACCACACCGTTGTCCTGGGCGAGCTGCTGGAGGCCGGCGCCCCCGTCGACACCGCGTCCACCGGCGGGTTCACGGCCCTGCTGTTCGCGGTGCGGCAGGACGCGCGGGAGGCGGTGCGCCTGCTCCTCTCGGCGGGGGCGGACCCCGGCGTCGCGGCCCCGAACGGCCAGACCGCGCTACGGGTGGCCATCGCCAACCGCCACTACACCGTCGCCGGGCTGCTGCTGGCGGCGGGGGCCGACCCCACGGTGCGCGACCGGCGGGGCAACACCGCGCTGCACGAGCTCGTGACGTCGCGCTCGCCCGCGCGCCACCTCGGGAACCAGTTCGTGGCGTTCAACCGCGAGGACCCGTCCCAGCTCGCGAGCCTCGAGCTGATGGACCGGCTGCTCGCGGCGGGCGCCGACCCCGACGCGCGGACCGAGCCCGTGCCCATCCGCCACGAGCGGTGGACCGACGAAGGGATCTTCAGCGCCGGCCGCCCGTTCATGGACAACCGGGTCAACTTGGGCGGGGCGACCCCCTACCTGCTCGCGGCGCAGGCCGCCGACGTCGCGGCGATGCGCCGGCTCGCCGAGCGCGGCGCCGACCCGCGGCTCGCGACCTACGCCAACAACACCGCGGTGATGCTGGCGGCCGGGGTGGGGCACGTCGAGGGGTCGCGGCGCTTCCGGCCCGAGTCGGAGGCCCTCGCGGCGGTCAGGCTGGCCCTCGACGCGGGGGTGGACGTCAACGCCGGCAACGCCAACGGGCAGACCGCGCTGCACGGCGCGGTGTACCGGGCGGCGGACACCATCATCCGCCACCTCGTCGACGCCGGCGCCCGCATGGACTTCGCGGACGAGCTCGACCGGACCGCCCTCGATCTCGCCGAGCAGGGCTTCAACCAGGTCGCGAGCCTGATCCGCCGCGACCGCTCGGCGGCGCTCCTGCGCTCGCTCGGGGCCGAGTCGAGCCGGCCGGACGCGGCGGCGGACGGCCCGTAGCGCGCCGGTAGCGTCTCGGCCCGGAGACGTGGCGTGAGATCGGGCGACGTCTTCGGCGGCGTTGGAGGAGGTGGCTGCCGGCGGTCCACGGTCTCGGCCAGGTTGCCAGCCTTGAATCCGCCGCGATCGCGCTGTGGCGCTGCTGCGATCGCTCGGTGGCAGATTCAGCCGGTCGGACACGATGGCGTCGTCCGGCCGAAGGGACGCCGACCGGTATCGACTGCGAGGTTCAGCCCGTGAGCTCCTGGCCTCGAGACACGCCAGGGCGCTCGCCGCTGGCTGCCTCGTCTTGGCCATGACCGTTCGCCCGGGAGGCTGGCTGCCTCGTCCCGACCATGACCGTTCGCCCGGGAGGTATGGCGTGAGAACCCGACGACGTCGGCGGCTTGGCGGGTGGTGGCTGACGGCGCTGGCCGCCATGGGAGTCGCGTCGCCGGCCGTGGCGGCCCAGGCGTCGGACCCGGCGCCCGCCGTCGCGGCGGATGCGGCGGCGGTGGTCGAGCGCTACTGCCTCGCCTGCCACAACCGCCGGCTGCGCACGGCGGGGCTCGCCCTCGACGAGCTCGACGTCGCCCACCCCGAGGCGCGGCCCGAGGTGTGGGAGAAGGTCGTGGGCCGGCTGCGCACCCGGACGATGCCGCCCGTGCCCCGGCCGCGGCCCGACGAGGCGGCCTACGAGGCGGCGGCGCGGTGGCTGGAGACGGCGCTCGACCGGGCGGCGGCGGCGCGGCCCGACCCGGGCCGGCCCCTGCTGCACCGGATGAACCGCACCGAGTACCGGAACGCGGTGCGTGACCTGCTGGCCGTCGACCCCGACGTCAGCGCCCTCCCCGCCGACGACGCCACCTACGGCTTCGACAACATCGCCGACGCGCTGGGCACCTCGCCCCTGCTGCTGGAGAGCTACGTCACGACGGCGCGGAAGGTCGCCCGGCTCGCCGTCGGCAGCCCCGCCCTCGCCCCGTCGACCGAGACCTGGAAGACGCCCATCGACCTGACCCAGGACTACCACCTGCGGGGGCTGCCGCTGGTGACCCGGGGCGGGATTCGCGTCGACCGGTACTTCCCGGTCGACGCGGAGTACGAGATCCGGGTCCGGCTGCGCCGCGGCGCCGGCGGCTCGATCCGCGGCATCGGCGAGGAGCACGTCGTCGAGCTGAGCCTCGACGGCGAGCGCATCGGGCGCTTTCCCGTCGGCGGCCCCGACGCCTACCGGCGCCCGGACGGCGGCGGGAACGCGGGCCTGGGGGTGAGCCCGGCGTTCACCGCGGACGAGCCGATGCGGGTGCGAATGCCGATCTCGGCCGGGGACCACACCCTCGTCGCCGCGTTCGTCGGCCGGCCGGCCGCGCTGTCCGAGCAGACCACCCGGCCGTTCCTGCGGAGCTACGTCTCGGCCAACAGCCGGCGGGGGCTTCCCGACGTCGACCGCCTGGTCATCGCGGGCCCGTTCGACCCCGCCCGTCCCGCCGATACCCCGAGCCGGGCCCGCATCTTCACGTGCCGCCCCGCCGACGCGGCCGGCGAGCCGGCGTGCGCGGGGGACATCCTCGCGCGCCTGGGCCGGCTCGCGTTCCGCCGGCCGCTGGAGCCGCCCGAGCTGGATCGGCTGCTCGACTTCTACGGGGCCGGGCGCGGCGCCGGCGGCTTCGAGGCGGGCATCGAGCTGGCCCTCCGATACCTCCTCGCCAGTCCGCAGTTCATCTTCCGGATCGAGCCCGAGCCGGCCGAGGTGGCGTCGGGGACCGCCTATCCCCTCACGGGCTTCGACCTCGCGTCGCGGCTGTCGTTCTTCCTCTGGAGCAGCATCCCCGACCAGGCGCTGCTCGCGGCGGCGGAAGAGGGCCGGCTCGACGACCGCGACGGGCTCGTCCGGCAGGTGCGCCGGATGCTCGCCGACCCCCGCGCGGCGGCCCTCGTCGAGAACTTCGCGGGCCAGTGGCTCTACCTGCGCAACCTCGACCAGACGACGCCCGACCCGCCGACCTTCCCCGACTTCGACGACAACCTGCGGCGGGCGCTCCGCCGCGAGACGGAGCTCTTCGTCGAGAGCGTGCTGCGCGAGGACCGGAGCGCCCTCGAGCTGCTGACGGCCGACTACACCTTCGTGAACGAGCGGCTCGCGCGGCACTACGGCCTGCCCGGCATCTACGGTGACCGCTTTCGCCGGGTGCCGGTGGCCGACCCCGCGCGCCGGGGTGTCCTCGGGCACGGCAGCGTGCTGACGGTGACCTCGTACGCCACGCGGACGTCGCCGGTGCTGCGCGGAAAGTGGATTCTCGAGAACCTGCTCGGCGCCCCGCCCCCGCCCCCGCCGCCGGACGTGCCCGACCTCGAGGATGCCGGGAGCGCTGAGGGGCTGTCGATCCGCGAGCGGCTCGAGCGGCATCGGGCGAACCCCGCCTGCGCGAGCTGCCACGCGCGGATGGACCCCTACGGCTTCGGGCTCGAGAACTTCGACGCCATCGGGCGCTGGCGCGCCTTCGGGGCCGACGGCGCCGCCGTCGACGCGTCGGACACCCTGCCCGACGGGGCCGCGTTCACCGGCCCCGTCGAGCTGCGCGAGGCGATGCTGCGGCGGCCCGAGACGTTCGTGCGGACCTTGACCCGCAAGCTGCTGACCTATGCGGTCGGCCGCGGTCTGACGTACCATGACGCGCCGGTGGTGCGCAGCATCGTCCGCGAGGCGGCGCCGGACGGCTACCGGCTATCGGCCCTCGTCACCGGCATCGTGACGAGCGACCCGTTCCGCATGAAGATGAAGCGGCCGGCCGTGCTCGGCCCGGCCGACGCGGCGGACGCGGCGCCGTAGTCTCGCGCGGCAGGAGCGGCCCCCCACGTCGCGCTACGTCGATTGGGGCGGCGTGGCCGCAGGGCGGCGGAGTCGTCGGGCGACGGTTTCCGGGTCGCGCCCCGGCGACCGGCGAGGACGCCCCGAAGGTGGTCGGGGCGCGGCGAGAGGGCGGCAGCGGAGCCGCGGGCGCCGGCTTCCAGGCGAGGGCCGGCGAGCGAGTGCGCGGGCCGGAGCGGACGTTCCGCAAGGAGACACCGATGATCATCACGAAGATGGCGTTGCCCCGGCGGACGTTCCTGCGCGGCGCCGGCGCGGCGGTGGCGCTGCCGCTGCTCGACGCGATGGCGCCGGCCCTCTCGGCGATGTCCCGGACCGCGGCCGCCCCGGTGCGCCGGCTCGCCTTCACCTACATCCCGAACGGCGCCATCATGGAGCAGTGGACGCCGGCGGCGGCGGGGAAGGCGTTCGACCTGCCCCCGATCCTCGCCCCCCTCGAGCGGCATCGCGACCGCCTCGTGGTGCTGTCCGGCCTCGACTCGCGGCCGGCGGAGGCGGCCGAGGGCGAGGGCTCGGGCGACCACGCGCGGGCGAGCGCGGTGTGGCTGACCGGCGTGCACCCCAAGCGCACCGAGGGCGCCGACGTGCGCGGCGGCAAGACCATCGACCAGGTGGCGGCCGACGCGCTCGGCCGCGACACCCAGCTCCGCTCGCTCGAGCTCGCGGCCGAGGACTTCACGGCCGTCGGCGGCTGCGACATCGGCTACTCGTGCAGCTACGTGAACACCCTGTCGTGGCGCACCGCGACCACCCCTCTGCCCATGCAGACCGACCCCCGGGTCGTCTTCGAGCGGCTCTTCGGCGAGGGCCTCGGCGCCGACGCGCGCCGGCGCCAGCTCGCAGAGGACCGCAGCATCCTCGACGCCATCGTCGGCGAGGTCGGCCGGCTGCAGAAGCGGCTCGGCGCGGCCGACCGCTCGCGCGTCGACGAGTACCTCGACAACGTCCGCGAGGTCGAGCAGCGGGTGCGGAAGATGGAGGCGCGCGTCGGCGAGCACATCGAGCTGCCGGCCATGCCGGTCGGGGTGCCCGAGCTCTACGACGACCACGTGAAGCTGATGTACGACCTGCAGGCGCTGGCGTTCCGGGCCGACGTCACCCGGGTCGGCACGTTCATGCTCGCCCGCGAGGCCTCCACCCGCACCTACAACCACATCGGCGTGCCCGATCCGCACCACGCCATCTCGCACCACGGGAACGCGCCCGACAAGGTGGCGAAGCACGCGAAGATCAACGCCTATCACGTCAGCCTGTTCGCGCGCTTCCTCGACACCCTGCGCGCGACCCCCGACGGCGACGGCACCCTGCTCGACCACGCCCTGCTGCTCTACGGCGGCTGCATCGGCGACGGCAACCTCCACACGCACACCCGCCTGCCCGCGATCGGGGCCGGCGGCGCCGCCGGCCGGCTCGAGGGCGGCCGTCACCTGCGGTACCCCGACGGCACGCCCATGGCCAACCTCCTGCTGTCGATACTCGACGCGGTCGACGTGCACCGCGAGCGCATCGGCGACAGCACCGGCCGGCTGGCGGGTCTGTTGTAGCAGGAATCGCAGGACTGCGCCCTGGGCAGAGAGCCTTGACTGCGGATACCTTGTATGACTGGTCTTCTGTCTGGTCAGGAGCAAGTTCATGCCCAACCGTTGGCAGGTGCAGGACGCGAAGGCGCGGTTCAGCGAGCTTCTCGAAACGAGCCTCTCCGACGGGCCGCAGATCGTGACCCGGCGAGGCGTCGAGATGGCGGTTCTGGTGCCCATCGAGCAGTGGCGGCGGCTCGAACGCACGGCGAGACGGGACATCAAGGAGCTGTTGCTTGCCCCCGAGGCGCGCACCGACGCCCTGACGCCGCCGCGTCCCATCCTTCGTCGCCGGCCGGCGCCCCGCCTCGAGTAGACCCGTGTACCTGCTCGACACGAACGTGGTCTCGGAGCTGCGCCGTCGCCGTCCGCACGGCGGTGTCCTGGCGTGGATTCGGGACACTCCTGCCGAGCGTCTTCATGTGTCCGCGGTCACCATCGGCGAGATCCAGGCTGGGATGGAGATCACCCGCGAGGGCGACGCCGCCAAGGCGGCCGAGCTGGAGGCGTGGCTCGACGAGGTGCTCGCGAACTACAGCGTCCTGCCGATGGACGCTGCCGCATTCAGGACGTGGGCGACCCTGATGCACCGGCGGTCGGATACGCAGATGCAGGACGCGATGATCGCGGCCGTCGCCCTTGTCCGGCGGATGACGGTGGTGACCCGGAACGCCCGCGACTTCCAGCCGTTCCGCGTGCGGACGCTCGACCCGTTCTCCGCCCGGGCGGAGAACGCCTGACCCAATCACGTCCATCGACCCGCCGCCGCCGGGCCGGGCGATCCGGTCGCAGGGCAACCCTGTCCGAAGGCGAGCTCGGTTACTCCCTCGGGCGAAGTCGAGCATCGGCGATCGCGAAGGCGATGGTGGTCATCCCCCGACGGCCGGTCTCATTCTCCACCCTGTCGGTCAACGGGTCCTCCACGTGGGCGACCTCGATGGTCTGGCGCGCTGCTTCGACCTCCGTGCTCGCGGCTCCCTTGAAGCAGAGCGGGCAGGGCGGAAGGTCGTCGCCGGCGATCCGCACAGGGGGGCCGTAGGTGCGGCAGGCGACGGGGCGCCAGGCGTAGACGGTGCAGGCGCCCGAGTCGGGATCGAGGGCGGGGCAGGGGTCGGACGCGAAGGTCTCGTAGAAGCGCTCTTCTTCCGCTTCCGTGGCGAAAATACCCGCCTGGCCGGCAGCGAACGCGGGCGCCTGCCGCGACACCGCCGCCGCGGCCCGATTGCGGACGGCGGCCGCCCGCCGGGGCTCGGTCCCGGCCAGTGCGCGCAACCCTTGGCGCAGCCGCCAGGCGTCGAGCTGGGTGATGGCGAACGGGCCGAAGCAGCACGGCGTGCAGCCGGACTGACAGACCAGGTGGGTCCCGGCCGCCGCCCGCGCCGGCTCCAGCGCGGCGTCGACGAGGGCGAGCAGCCGACGGTCTCCGGCCTGCAGCGACGCGGTACGCGGGTCGAAGGTCCCGCGCCCGGTCGCGCGATCGCATCCGTCGTCGCGTTCAGCCCGAGCCGCTCCGGCTGCCGGGTGTGCGTCACGCGTCTCCGCCATCGCGCAATGTCGTCCGCGGTTCCCGGTTCCCTCGGCGCGCTCATCGGCTGGCCGCCGCCACCCGTTCGACCTCGCGCAGCACCCGCAGCAGGTTCCCGCCCCAGAGCTGGGCGATCCGGGCCTCGGTGTAGCCGCGCCGCACCAGCTCGAGGGTGACGTTGAAGGTCTCGCCGGCGTGGTTCCACCCCTCGACGCCGCCGCCGCCGTCGAAGTCGGAACTGATGCCGACGTGGTCGAGGCCGATGAGGTCGACCGCGTAGTCGATGTGGTCGACGAACGTGGCGACGTCGGCGGCGGGCCACCGCTCGTCGATCTCCGCCATCCGGCGGTCGTACTCGGCGCGAGCCGCCTCGTCGAGGCCGGCCGGGTCCGCCGGGCCGAACCGCGGCAGCCCGACGTCCGCCCGCAGGGTGCGGACGGCGTCGTCGCGGGCCGCCGCGGCGTTGCTGACGAAGGCCCCCAGGGCCACCGTCTGCATCACCCCGCCGTTGTCGCGCAGGGCCAGGAGCTGCTCGTCGTCGAGGTTGCGCGGGTTGTCGGCGAGGGCCCGCACGCTGGAGTGCGAGGCGATGACCGGCGCCCGCGACAGCCGCAGCGTGTCGAGCATCGCCGCTCTCGAGGCGTGCGAGACGTCGAGCATCATGCCCAGCCGGTTCGCCTCGGCCACGACCTCGGCCCCGAAGGCGCTGAGGCCGCCGTGCTCGGCCGGGGCGTCGCCGAGGTTCGGCCGCGGGTTGGCAGAGTCGGCGATGTCGTTGTGCCCGTTGTGGACGAGGCCGAAGTAGCGGGCGCCGAGGTCGTGGTAGGTCTGCATGAGCGACAGGTCGCGCCCGATGACGTAGCCGTTCTCGATGCCGATGGCCGCGATGGACCGGCCGTCGGCGGCGATGCGCTCGAAGTCGTCGGCGGTGTAGGCGATGGCGATGCGGTCGGGGTACATCTCCTCGGCCATGCGGTGGATGGCCTCGAACTTCGTCATCGCATCGGCCTTGGCCTGCGCCTCGTTCTCCGGCGTCCGCTCGGTCTGCCCCACGTAGACGACGAAGAACGCCGCGTCGAGCCCGCCCTCCTCCATCTTCGGCAGGTCGACCTGGCGTGCTCCGCGCACCCCCGGGTCGACGTCCGCGGTGGCGAAGTCGAGGGGAATGTCGTCGTGGGTGTCGATGGTCAGCACCCGCTCGTGAATCGCGCGCGCCCGGGCGACGAGCGCCTCCTCGGTCTCCTGGGCTTCCGCGGCCGGCGGGGTGGCCGCAGGCGCGACGCCGAGCAGCACCAGCCCTGCCAGCACCGCGCGGCCGCACCCTCCGCGAATGAACCGTTCCGCGAGCGTGGTCATCGACGCCTCCTCTGTCTGGCCGCCGGTGGAGAAGACCGCCGCTGCTCTCTTCGGGCGGCGATTCATCCCGCCTGACGGTGTGGCTCCTCGGTCGAACATCCCCACCATTCTCCTTCGTCGCGCCTCGTCAGGCACAGGCGCGCCTTGCCCGCGGACGCCTCGCGGCCCGCGCGCGCCCCGCCGCTCTCGGTACATTTGGAATTCTGCCACGGGCGGCGGCCGGCACCGCCCTTGTGGGGGTCCGCCGGCCCTGTCTATACTCGGATCAGGGCTCTGTCGACCCTGCCCCGCGGTGTCCCCGGCGTTCCAGCAAGGGGCGCCACGGACTGCCGCTCGCCGAAGTCGGCGAGTCGACATCCACGGCTGTCCTCGCCTTTCGCCGACCGGGCAGGCGTGTGCGCCGCCAAAACAGTGCGGGCGCCGGCAGGCCGGGTTGGGTGGAGAGCAGAGCCGACGGGCGACGTTCTCCGGGCTACGCCATGCTCTCCTGCCAGCGCTCCGCATTCACGTTGCCCGATGGCGTGCACTACCTGAACTGTGCGTACATGGCCCCGCTCGCCGCCGCCGTCCGCGCCGCCGGCATCCGGGGCATCGACCGGCGCACGGCCCCGCATCTCATCCGGCCCGAGGACTTCTTCGACGAGAGCGACCACCTGCGCTGCCTGTTCTCGCGGGTGGTCAACGTCCCCGATCCGAACCGGGTGGCCATCGTCCCGTCGGTGTCGTACGGGCTGGCCGCCGTCGCCCGCAACGTCCCGGCCTCGCGCGGCGACAACGTCGTCGTCCTCGAGGAGCAGTTTCCCAGCAACGTCTACGCCTGGCGCCGGCTGTGCGCCGAGCGCGGCCTCGAGCTTCGCACCGTCGAGGCGCCGCCGCCCGACGCCCGCGGCCGGGGCCTCGAGTGGAACATCCGGCTGCTGTCGAGCATCGACCGGCGCACCGCCCTCGTCTCGGTGCCCCACGTGCACTGGGCCGACGGCACCCTGTTCGACCTCGAGCGGGTCGGCGAGCGCGCCCGCGACTGCGGCGCCCTGCTGGCCGTCGACGGGACGCAGTCGGTGGGGGCGATGCCGTTCGACGTCCAGAGCGTCCGCCCCGATGCCCTCGTCTGCGCGGGCTACAAGTGGCTGCTCGGCCCCTACTCGACGGGGCTCGCCTACTACGGGCCCGCCTTCGACCAGGGTACGCCGATCGAGGAGAACTGGATCACCCGCCGCGGCAGCGAGGCGTTCGCCGGGCTCGTCCGCTACCGCGACGAGTACCAGCCCGCGGCCCTGCGCTACGACGTCGGCGAGCGTTCGAACTTCGTGCTCCTGCCCATGCTCGTCGCCGCCCTCGAGCTCGTCCTCGAGTGGACGGTCCCCGCCATCGAGGCCTATTGCCGCGGGCTGACGGGGCCCCTCGCCCGCACCCTGCGCGAGCGCGGGCATCGGGTCGAGGAGCCGCGGTGGCGCGGCGGCCATCTGTTCGGGGTGCGGGTGCGCGAGTCCGTCGACCGCGAGCGGCTCGCCGAGCGCCTCCACGAGCGGCAGGTCGCGGTGTCGTTCCGCGGCGACGCCATCCGAGTCGCGCCCCACCTCTACAACGACGCCGACGACACCGCCGCCCTCCTCGACGCGGTCGAGTGACGCGAACCCGCCGGCGGCTGCCCCGCCCGCGGGCGCGCCCCCGCGCACCTCGATCTCGGCTGCGTTGGCTGCTGCGCTCACACCCCGTGCAAGAGGCGCTTCAATGCGGCAGGCGTCAGGATGGACACAGGGAACACCGGGGCGAGGGCGAGCAGGTCGCCGTCGCCGGTCACCAGCGCATCGGCCCGACCCGACAGGGCCAACGCGAGGAACGGACGGTCGAAGGGGTCACGGCAGTCCGGGGTCGCGACGTCCGCGCCGACGGTCATCGTCTCGCACCAGGGCAGGTAGTCCGCGAGCGCATCCTCGCGCTCCACTTCGGTCAGGCGGAACTTCGGGTAGCAGAGCACCCGCAGCAACTCCCTCGTCGTCTCGCCGCCGGCCAGCGGTACGATGGCGCGGGACTGCCAGGTGGTTCGCAGCCACGAGAGCGAGCTCCGCGGGAAGAGCAGGGCCGACACCAGCACGTTGGTGTCGAGCACCACGCGCGGCGGAGTCATTCACTCCGCCGAGCCCAGGTCACCGCCGCCGCCACGTCGGCTTCCGACAGACCCAGCTCGACGATCTTCCTGCGCACGGCGTCGGCCCGACCGATGCGCACGGGCGTGAGCACGATCCGGCCGTCCTCTTGCGTGACGTCGAAGTAACGGGTGTCCGGAAAGTCGGAGATCACCGTCTTGGGAAGGGTCAGTTGGTTCTTGGAGGTCAGCTTCGCGAGCATCCTGGATTCCAGGGAGTAAGGATACAAGACTTCATTGTACTCGACGCGGGTTACGGGACGACATCGGCGTCGGTGTCTCCCGTATGGATCGGTGGGCGGAACTCGATGGGGATGCGCCGCGCGAAGTCGCGGTAGTGCCGGTCGGCCTCGGCGTTGCGCCCGAGCCGGCTGGCTACCGCTCCCTGGTAGTAGCTGAGGCCGGCCGTCACGAAGTCCCGCTGCCCGGGGCTCAGCAGGGCCAGGTGCGGGTCGCGCGACGGCGGCGCCGACGCGGCCAGGCGCTGGAGAAAGGTCGCGAGCTCGGCGGAGTCGAACCACCCGGTCGTCCCCGCGCGCTCCTCGCGCTGGGTCACCGGCGCCAGGTACTCGACGAGCGGCCGGTCGTCGGTGTTGACGGGTCCGGGCGGAATCAGCCCGTCGGCCGCCGACAGGTTCCCCGCGTAGAACGGAAGGGTGACCGCGAGGGCGGCGGCGTCGGGCAGCGGCGCGCCGCCGCTCAGGTGCCGCCCGTTGCGCTCGATCACGGCGGGGTCGAGCCGGGTCGGCTCCGCCGCGCCGACGAACGCCGCGAACGGGGTCGCCGGGCTGAAGGTGCCGCGCCACAGCGTAACCTGCTCGAAGACGGCCAGCATGGTGCGCGCCACCAGGTCGAACTCGCGGCGCGACACCTGGAAGAGCGGCAGCCACTGGACGAAGAGCCCCCCGGCCGTGAGCCGGTCGCGTGCCGCCTCGAAGTGCTCGCGGCTGTAGAGGCTGCCGACGCCGGCCCGCCAGGGGACGAACAGGTCGGCGATGATCACGTCGTAGCGCTCCGCCGTGCCCAGCAGGTGGTTGCGGGCGTCGCAGGCCCGCACCGACGCCCGGGGGTCGGTGAAGAGCCCGCCGCTCGCCGCGTCGAAGTACGTCGCGGCGGCCGCGATCACGTCGGGCGCGATCTCGCAGACCACGAGCCGCTCGACCGGGTGCCTCAGCGCGGTCCCCGCGGTGATGCCGGTCCCGAGGCCGAGGAGAAAGACCGAGCGCGGGTCCGGGTGCGTCATCAGGGGCAGCAGGGCCTGGTTCTGCTCCTGCTCCATCGAGCCCGTCCCCCCCAGCGTGTAGAAGTTGTTCATCTCGATGCGCCGGCTCCCGGCACGCTCGATGACGGCGACGACGCCGTCGGGGCCCTCCCACGTGGCGAGCAGCGCTTCGCCGCGCGCCGGGTCGACGTCGACGACGCTCAGTCGCGAGGCGTCGAGCACGGTGCCGAGCAGGGCGAGGGCGCCGAGGGTGGCCACGGCCGGCGCGAGTCGCGCGCGAGGCGTCGTCCACCCGCGCCAGGCGGATGCCAGGGCGAGGACGAGGTAGCCGGCGGCAATGAGCCGCATGCTGTTCCAGAGCCCGATCGTCCCGAGCAGCACGAATCCGGCCGAGAGGGCGCCGACGACGCCGCCCGCCGTGTTGAGGGCGCCGAGGCGTCCGATGACGGCGCCCGGCGCGGCCGGCGACCCTTCCGAGGCGCGCAGCAGGTAGGGGAAGACGGCGCCGAGCAGGGCCGTGGGCACGAACAGCAGCAGCGCCGTGTTGGCGAAGATCGAGGCGACGTAGGGGAGCCAGGCGTCGCCGGTGGCGAGGGTGCTGAGTCCCGCCGTCAGGTGGTGAAAGGCGAACGGCGTGGCCGCGACGCCGAGCCCGGACAACGTGAGGAGCATCCACAGCACTCGCGCCGGCGCCGCCCGTGCGCGGCAGAGGCGGTTGGCGATGGCCGAGCCGGTCGCCAGCGCGGCCAGGAACACGACGAGGACGGTCGAGAACGTGTAGACCGAGTTCTGCAGGACCTGGGCGAACATGCGCGTCCAGAGCACCTCGAGCCCGAGCGCGAACACGCCGGAGAGGCCGGCGACGGCGGCGAGGAGCCAAGCGGAGACGGTCGCGGCGGCCGGGGCCACGGCCGGCGGCCGGCGGCGCGGGATTCCGGGGCGCCGGTCCCGATGTCCTTGCCGGTCGGTCCGGGCGTCCGACGCGCTCGCGGCTCCGTGCGCGTCGACCTGCGACAGGTGTCCTTGTCGGTCGGCTCGGGCGTCCGGCGCGCTCGCGGCTCGGTGCCCGTCGACCAGCGACAGCCGCCACGCGAGGCCGGCGACGGCCACGTTGACGGCCATGGCCAGCAGATATGCCCGGTCGAAGCCGAGCGCGAGCGGCAGCACGAACCCCGCGAGGAAGGCGCCGGCAGCCGCGCCGATCGTGTTGACCGCGTACAACAGTGCGCCGTACCGGCCGAGATCGTCCGGCCGTCGTACCAGGTGCTGGCCCAGGATCGGCAGCGTGCCGCCCATCAGGGCGGCCGGCGGCAGGAGCACCAGCGTCGCCAGGGCGACCCGGAATGCGTTGAAGGCGGCGGGCCGGTCGGCGAGCGCGTCGTAGATCGGGCCGTAGAGCTGGAAGTAGACCTCGAGCAGCACGAAGTACAGCGCCGCGGACACCGCGATGCCCAGCTCGATCCAGGCATAGGCCCGCAGGGGCGAGCGCAGTCGCGGCGACCGGCGCCCGAACACCACGCTGCCGACGGCGAGGCCGAGGAAGAAGACGGCGAGGGTCGTGGAGGCCGCGTACGCGGTGCTCCCGAACAGCAGGCTCAACTCCTTGAGCCAGAGCACCTCGTAGACGAGGCTGGCCGCGCCGGACAGGAAGACGAGCCCGGCCAGCCGGGCGCGATGCCGGGAATCGTTCGATCGCGGGGGCCGGGCCGCCGTCTTCATGGCAGTCCGATGTTACACGTCCGGCCGGCGGCCCCACACGTGGCGGACCGGTGGGTGGTGCTTTAGTTAGTTGATCTGGTGCTGCCGCGCGTCAGCCTGCGATCGAGAATATGCCGACGACGGTCGCGACCGTCGCTATGGCTGCAATCAGGGTCGCGATGAAGTACTTCAGCATGTTCGATTGAAGTTCCTGGAGATCGGCTTTCGTGGCTGTGTTGTCGAGACGTGTTTCGATTCTCGTGATGGCGTTTTCGACCCCGTGAATGCGCTCCAAGAGGCGGTCGTAGCGGTCCCCGTTGCCGTTTCCGTTCTTTGGGCCCCCGCGTCGCTCGCCGTACGGTTCGCCCGGATTCGGAGTGCCAGGCCCTTGCTGCACGGCCGCCATCATCACTCACGCTCCCAGGCTTCGAGCTTTTCCCACATCGCACGCTTGCTGTAGCCGTTGTACTCCGTCGCCTTCACGACGACGCAGGTGGTTGGAGCGGGGGTGTCTCGGATCTTGTCTCGAACATCTGCACAGGTCGGGGTCCCCGTCTGAACCATCCACGCGGCGTTGGACCTGATCGGGATGGTTTTTTCGGGGAACAGGGACGCGACATCCTGGTCTGTCAGGGTGCTGTCATCGGGAGCAATGATCGTGTAGATGGGCATTGACGGTGTCCTAGTGTTTCGTCCCTTAAATTCATGGCATACTTGGCAGGCTTCATGCAAAGGAGGCTGCCATGGCACGCGGACCCAAACTCGCGCCGTTCACACTCACCGACGAGCAGCGGGATCAGCTCAACGGGATCGCTCACTCAACCACCATGCCCCACGCTCTGGTCCAGCGGGCCCGCATGATCCTCGCCAGCGCCGAGGGCTTGACCAACGCTGCCGTCGCGCGGCGCGTCG
>JAJEEA010000018.1 GCA_022821235.1 Vicinamibacteria bacterium | reverse complement strand
CGGCGCGCGACTGCATTGTCGTCAGGCGTTCCGGTCATGGTGGTACAGGCGTCAGGCGGCTCGATGAGCGATGTCGTCAGGCGTTCCGGTCATGGTCGTACACAGGGGTTCCGGTCATGGTCGTACAGGCGTCAGGCGGCTCGAGGAGCGATGTCGTCAGGCGTTCCGGTCATCGCGGTACAGGCGTCAGGCGGCTCGATGCGCGACCAGCCGGTTCGAGGCCAGCAGGGCGCCGAAGGCGATGGCCGCCGACACCGCCAGCATCGCCGCGGCGGCGGCGTCCTGACCGGTCTCGGTGTAGGTGTAGATGGCCACGGCGATGGTCCGGGTGCCGGGCAGGGCGCCGGCCACCATGATCGTGGCGCCGAACTCGCCCAGCGCCCGCGAGAACCCCAGCAGCGACCCCGCGAGCACCCCCCGCCGGGCCAGGGGCAGGCTCACCGTGAAGAAGACCCGCGCCGGTCCCGCCCCGAGGGTCGCGGCGATCTGCTCGTAGCGCCGGTCCACCTGCTCGAAACCCGCCCGCGCCGAGCGCACCAGCAGGGGCAGCCCCATCACCGCCATCGCCACCACCACCGCCCGCCACGTGAACATCACCTCGATGCCCATCCGTTCGAGCACCCCCCCGAGCAGCCCCCGCCGTCCCAGGACGGTGATGAGGATGAGCCCCGTCGCCACCGGCGGCAACACCAGGGGCAGCGACACCAGGGTCTCGAGCACCGCGTGTCCCGGGAAGCGACGCCGGGCGAGCAGCCACGCGACCGCGAGTCCGGGCGGCAGCATGACGGCGGTGGCCACGGCGGCCATGCCAGCGGTGAACAGAGCGACGGAGAGGACGTCGTTCATGGGGCGAACGCCTCGACGAGGCCGGGGAGCGGCATGACGGCGGTGGCCACGGCCGCCATGCCCGCCGTGAACAGGGCGACGGAGAGGACGTCGTTCATGGGGCAAACGCCTCGACGAGGCCGGGGAGCGGCATGACGGCGGTGGCCACGGCCGCCATGCCCGCCGTGAACGGGGCGGCGGAAGGGACATCGTTCATGGGCCGGTCGCCTCGACTGTCGATGACGCCCCTCCCGCGGTCTAGGGCCGGGAAGGGAATGTTCATGGCGCGGCGGCCCGGGAAGCTGGCCGGCGGTCCGGCACGATGAAGCCGGCCTGCCTGAACACGTCGCGGGGGGTCTCGCCCTGCAGGTAGTCGAGGAGCCGCGCCGCCCCCGCCCGGTTCGGGGCGTCGGCGAGAACCGCGGCCGGATAGGCGATGGCCGGCCCCTCGTCCTCCGGCACCTCGAACGCGACCGCGACCTCGTCGGACGACCGCGCGTCGGTGCGGTAGACGATGCCGGCGTCGGCGTCGCCCGCCTCCACCACCGCCAGCGCCGCCCGGACGCTGCGGGTCGGCACCGTGCGGGAGGCCAGCGCGTCCCACAGGGCGAGCGACGCCAGGTAGCGGCGGGCATAGACCCCGGCGGGCACGCCGGCCGGGTCGCCGATGGCGATGCGCCGGAACGCCTCGGCCTGCAGCCCGGCCGCGTTGCCCGGGGCCGCGCCTTCGCCCGCCGGCGTCACCACCGCGAGGCGGTTCGACAGCAGCACCACCCGCGTCTCCGCGTCGACCAGCGATTCCGCCGCCACCCGCTCCATCTGCCGCTCGTCGGCGCTGATGAACAGATCGACGGGCGCCCCGGCCAGGATCTGCGCGGCCAGGGTGCTCGAGCCGGCCAGGTTCAGCTCGACCGCGATGCCGCTTTCGCGTTCGAAGTCGTCCGCCACCCGCTCCAGGGGCTCGGTCAGGCTGACTGCCGCCGACACCCGGACCCGGTCGGCCGGCGACGCTCCCGGACCCGTGCAGGCCGTCAAGACCGCGGCCCCGAGAAGACCCAGGACGGCCGCCGCCCTGGCGGCCACCCGTCGGCGCTGGCCGTGCCTCGTGGCGGCTTCCCGTTCTTCCGCCCCATGCCGCGGCCACCGTCGCGGCGCACTCCCCCCGCCGTCCAGCCTCGCGGCGGCCTGTCGTGCTTCCATCCCTTGCCGAATCGGCAGGTCCGGCGAGAGTCCGCTTCCGTTCCAGCTCGCAACGGCCTCCCGTTCCGCTGCGCCATGCCGACAACGCGCGTCGCCTGCACCCCGCGTGGCCGTCCGCCAGCCAGTCATTCGCACAATATAGTATGATTCAATCCGATTTGCCAAACGATTCAGCCTGACTTCAACCAGACCGAAGTCGAAACAGCGTGCGACCGGGGCACGGGAGAGCGGCAGGGGAATGGCCACGCTGACGGTCCGACAGGCGGCCGAGCGTCTCGGCATCGGCTACTCGACGCTCAAGCACTGGATCTACCGCGGCAGCGTCCGCACCACCCGCACCGCCGGCGGACACCACCGCATCGCCGAGGCCGAGGTCGAGCGCCTGCTCGCCCGCACCGACGCGACGCCCGCCCGCGCCAGGAGCCGCGCCACCGGCGGCGGCGTCCTCGTCCGCATCAGCGGCCGCAACCGCCTCCAGGGCATCGTCGACGAGGTGCGGCGCGAGGGCCTCGTCGCCCAGGTCCGCCTCCGCATCGGCGACCAGTGGCTGACCGCGGTCATCACCCGCGACGCCCTCGACGAGCTGGGCCTGAGACGCGGGGACGAGGCGACGGCGCTGATCAAGGCGACCGAGGTGATGATTGCGAAGGAGGCACCGCGAGACGACAAGTCGGCTCGCACTAGCCGTGCCAACTAATGCACGCGAAGGCACCGAGCTGGAATCGCCTGGAATTCCGGCACGCTGGAGGCCCGCGACTCAACTCGGCGGCCCGGGTGACGACCTGCGCGGCCAGCGTCGAGGCCGCCGCAAGGCGTCGAATGACGCCGACGATCACCCGTCCGGCCGGGGTTGCGACTCGCTCGGAACCGCAGCATAATTTCACTCATGGCCGTACACATCACGGTGCGGGACGTCCCGGAAGTGGTGCGTGACGAGTTGGTCGCCCGCGCGGCCCGGGCCAACAAGTCGATGCAGGCCTATTTGCGGGACGAGCTGGAACGCCTGGCTTCGCGGCCGCGCATCGACCAATGGCTCGAGCCGGCGCGCGAACGAGCCGGGGAGTCCGGGACACACATGGCGACGGAGGACATTCTCCGTCACCTCGACGCTGTCCGTGGCCGTGACTGATCGGCGATGGAATCGGTCGTCATCGACGCCTCCCTGCTGGTTGCGGCGGTACTCAACGTCGGACCCAATGACCGCTGGGCTCGTGGCATCATTGCGAGCAAACACCTGATCGCGCCAGTTGGCTCCGATCGAGGCCGCTCACGTACTGCGGCGCGCCGAGATGGCGAACGAGATCTCCAGCCTGCAGGCGACAGGCGGCTACCGGAGAATCGTCAGCTTTCCGATCGATCTGCTGCCCTTCGGACCGTACGCCGAACGAATCTGGGAGCTGCGTTCCAACCTGACGCCCTACGACGCCTGGTACGTCGGCTGCGCAGAGGCGCTGGCCGTACCATTGGCCACGCTCGATGCCCGCCTGAGCCGAGCACCCGGTCCCAGGTGCAGATTCCTGTTGCCCGACCCCGGCCGAGCCTCGCCCGGCGAATCCTCATGACGCCGATCCGCGACCTCATCGACATCCCCGAACGGCGCGGAGACAGCAGCGTCCAGCGGCGCACTCGGCGAAGCGAAGCCGCCGCGCTTCCCCACGGGTCAGGAGCGTTGGGACGTATAATCCGCGCATCGATGTCATCACCGTTCACCAGGAGTCTGCGCCGTAGAACGGTGCAGACTCCTGGCAGGGTTGGTTGGGCGCCGAGCAGAGCCGAAGGCGACGATTGGCGGGCCAGGGGAGAGACATGATCGACACCCAGGCGGGAACGCGCCGACTCCGGGACCTGCTGGCGACCCGAGCCCGGCGGACCGGGGAGGTCACGCTCAGCACCGGCGCGAAGTCGAACTTCTACTTCGACTGCAAGCTGGTAACGCTGGACGCCGAAGGGGCGTACCTCGCGGGGCAGGCCTTCCTCGATGCGCTCGACCGGCTTCCCGAGCGTCCGGATGCCGTTGGGGGACGGACGCTCGGGGCGGATCCGATCGTGAGCGCGATGATCGTGCTCTCGCACGTGCGAGACTGCCCGATCCAGGGCTTCTACGTCCGACAGCAGCCGAAGAGCCACGGCACGAAGCGCCTCATCGAGAATCCGCCTGCACAGGGAGCCAAGGTCGTCATCGTCGACGATGTCGTCACCTCCGGGGGGTCGCTGCTCCAGGCCGTGAAGGCCGCGCGCGAGGCCGGCTGCAGGGTCGTCGGAGCGATGGCCCTCGTCGACCGCGGGGAGCAGGACGGCACCGCCAACATCCGCCGCGAAGTCGAGCACTTCATCCCGATCTTCCGGCGGAGTGATTTCGAGGATACCGCCGACGCCCCGGTCGATCGCGCCGCGACCCGTTCCGAGCCGCCCTCGATCAGCGAGGCCGCACCCTTCGCCGCCTCCGCTCATGAGCCGTCGGCGCTCAAGGATTCGTGAGGGCCGTTCCGCCACCCTGAGCCGCGAGCGGTGAGTCGCGAATCCGCGTTCGACCCGGAGCGGCTCGCAACTGTCTCTTCCTGGCCACGTCGGACGACGGATTCCGGAGAGCGTCCGACCGGCTGCACCTCTGGCTCGACGGGTACGCAGAATCCGTCGTCCCGCCACCGGAACCGTTCCACATACTCGCGCAGCAACTCCTGGCCTTGGTTTTGCAGCTTGGTCTTGCTGAGAGAAACCGCCGGACCCGCCTCGTGGCGCGAGTGGCCGGACGAGAAGCCGGCGTTCCGGAGCATGGCGCTCGAGCATCTCGACGGAATCACCGAGTTCATGCTGTCACGCGGAGTGCTGTGCAACGAAGGCGGGACGCTGCCGATAGGCGTCGACGGAGAGCGCGCCTTCACCCGCCGGCGGATGGGCCTGTGGCAGCCGCGCCGTCATCGAGTCGATGCGATAAAGTGGTGAAGGAGATCTGCGATGGGTGAAATCGTCGTCGACGTCGGGCTGGAGAACGACCGGGACCGCGCGTTGGCCAAGGCGGGGCATCTGCAAGAGGCCGACATCCGGCGCGCCACCGTGAAGGCGGTCGCGGACACCGGCGCGGTGATGCTCGCGCTGCCCGAGGATGTGGTGGAGCGGCTCGGCGTGGAGGTCGTGGGCAGCGTCGCGTGCGCCTATGCCGACGGGCGACGGGGCGAGCGGCCGGTCGCCGGCCCCGTGACCGTCAGCATCGGCGACCGCTGGATGCCTGTCAACTGCGTCGTCGTTCCGGCGGGCACCGACGCCCTGGTCGGTCAGGTCGTCATGGAGCAGCTCGACCTGGTGGCCGACTGCGTGACCCGGACGCTCGGCCCGCGCCCCGAGTCGCCCGACCGCCCCCTGCTGAGGCTCTGACGGAGTCGCCCGACCGCCCGTTGCTGAGGCTCTGACGGAGAGGCTCGAGGCATGAGGCGCCGCAGAGACCCTCGCGCCGCAGCGTCAGACCGACCGGCCAGGATCCGGGGACGTACGGCGGGAGTCCTCGTCGAGACCCTCGGCGCTCAGCGGCAACGGGGGATGTGCCCGGCCCCGCGGGGGAGCCCCCTCGCGGCGAGGGCTGGCTGCTGGAACGGGCGGGTGTGCCCGGCCCCGCGGGGCGAGCCCGGGGGCCGGGCGCGTCCCCGCGGCGGGCACGGCCGGGGGGTGGACTGAACTACAGGCCCGAACGCGAAGGACCCCGCATGCCCGACCAACCCCTCGTGAACCAGGTTGCCGTCGTCGCCGGCGCCACCCGCGGCGCCGGGCGGGGCATCGCCCGCATGCTGGGCGCGGCCGGGGCCACCGTCTACTGCACCGGGCGCAGCGTGCGGGGGCGGCCCGCCACCGCCGGCCGGCCCGAAACCATCGACGAGACGGCGGAGCTGGTGACCGCCGCGGGGGGCCGCGGCATCGCCGTCCGGACCGACCACACCGTCGAGGCCGAGGTCGAACGGCTGTTCGCCCGCGTCCGCGCCGACGAGGGCCGGCTCGACGTGCTCGTCAACGACGTCTGGGGCGGCGATGCCCTGACGGAGTGGGGCAAGCCGTTCTGGGAGCTCTCCACCCCTCAGGGGCTGCGGCTTCTGGAGCGTGCGGTCCACAGCCACCTCGTCACGAGCCGGCACGGCGTGCCGCTGATGGTCGAGCGGAACGCCGGGCTCGTCGTCGAGGTCACCGACGGCGACACCCTCGGCTACCGCGGCAACCTCTTCTACGACCTCGCGAAGAACGCGGTCATCCGGCTCGCCTACGCGATGGCGGCCGACCTGCACGCGCACGGGGTGACGGCCCTGGCCCTCACGCCGGGCATGCTGCGGTCCGAGGCGGTGCTCGACCACTTCGGGGTCGCCGAGGCCAACTGGCGGGACGCCATCGCCGCCGACCCCTACTTCGCCGAGTCCGAGACACCGTGCTACGTCGGGCGGGCGGTGGCGGCGCTGGCCGCCGACCCGGACGTCGGGGCCAGGAGCGGCGGCCTGTTCTCGAGCTGGGGGCTGGCGAAGGAGTACGGCTTCACCGACGTGGACGGCCGCCGGCCCGACTGGGGCACCTTCTTCGCGCGGAAGGTGCGGGAGATCGTCGAACGCGACGCACCGAGCGAGAAAGACATGGATGTCTTCGTGGTCCGGACCCGGCTCCACCAGGTGGAAGGCGATCGCGCGGCGACCGACGAGGCGGCGCGGCTGCGGGCCTACCTCGATCGCCACGGCTGACCGGCCGTCGGGTCACGCGAAGGGCGGGCGGCGCGAAGGGGGGCCGCGCGTCGATGCGGGATCCGGTCCGGGACCGCGAGCTGGCCCGCTTGCACTGGAGCGCAGCCCGTCTTGGCGGCGCTCGCCACGAGGCGATTCCCCCGGGGCCGGTTCAGCCGACGCGCCGGTACACCGGGGCGTCGCCTTCCCTTGCCGCAGACGCTTTCGCGGCCTTCGCGACGGGGCGATTCCCGCCGGGGCCGGTTCAGCCGACGCGCCGGTACACCAGGGCGTTGCCCTTCTTTCCGCAGACCTCGCTGACGCCGCCCTTCCGGAAGCAGAACGCGGCGAGCTGGCCGAGGCGTCGCGACGACCCCATCGCCGCCGCGACGTCATGCGTCGTGAACCGCTCCGGCAGGCCGGCGTCGAGCGGGGCGAACAGATCGCCCATCGACGCGATGGTGCAGGTCTCGACGACGTCGACGAGCCGGCGGTCCAGGATGGCCCAGCCGCGGCGGCGCCAACTGCCGCGCCCGGTCAAAGCGCGCACCTCCTCCTCGACGGTCATCACGACTTCCAGCCTCAGGTTGGGATGCGCGAGCAGGGTCGGGATGCTGGCGAGGGCCGGGAAGACGTCGAAGACCGAGCCGTGCCTCGGCGACCGGCGCCGGGTCGGGGGCGCGTCCGGGTCGGCCGGCACCTTGACGATGTAGCGGTCGCGGGCGACGGGATGCACCAGGGTGACCGGGTGCCGCTCGAGCAGCGGGGGCAGCTTGCGCCTGAGGGGCCGGAAACTCCCGGTGTGGACCTCGACGATGCAGCCGCCGGCGACCACGTCGGCGACGAAGCCGTCGACGGCCTGCTCGGTCGCGCCGCCCCCGACGGCGTAGCGCGCCTTCAGCGCCCGGTGCAGCGACCGCTCGTTGAGCTCGCCGATGGACGCCCCGCCGGCCGGGCGCGGCTCGCGCCCGTTGGCCAGGATGGTCGGGTGAAGGGACATGGAAACCGTCTCAGTCTGGTTTCGGCCGTCCCGGCCCCGGCCTTTACGGGTCCCCCGGGAACTCGCCCCCACGCGCCGCGCCGCGGCCGTCCCGTCCCCGGCCTTTCACGCGCTCGCCTGGTGACTGGACGCCGCGCCGGCCGGGCGCGGCTCGCGCCCGGTGGGCAGGATGGCCGGGTGAAGGGACGTTCAGTCCGGTTTCGGCCGTCCCGCCCCCAGCCTTTACGTGGTCGCCAGGGAAACGTGCCCCACGTCCCGCGCCGCGGCCGTCCCGTCCCCGGCCTTTCGCGCGCTCGCTGGTGACCGTCCTCGAGCTACACTCCCCGTCCGGCCGCGCCGCCAAGGACACGGGGCAGCGCGTCCCGTGCCGGTGCCCTACGCGGTCGCCCGCAACCGCGCCCCCGTGCCCCGCGGCCGCGCGTCGTAGAGGCCGTCCCAGAACGCCCCCACCGCATCGAGCATGGTCACCCCGGCCGCGATGAACGCGTCGCCCTCGAACGCGGGCGAGTCGTGGCACGCCCGCAGCTCGTGCCAGACGTGCTCGCGGTGGTTCTCCTCGAGCCGGTCGTGCCAGGTGAAGAACGCGAGGGGCAGGGCCGGGACCTGGTCGGCCTTGACGCGCTCGAGCCCCCGGACCAGCTCCTTCCAGAAGCCCGCGGCGGCCCAGTTCTCGACCGCGAACGACGCCCCCATCGCCTCGTTGTAGTCGGCGCTGCCGTAGAGGCGGAACAGCTCGTCGCAGAAGAACAGGGTGGTGCGGTCGCCGTGGCGGCGCTGGCCCATGTCGGCGAACCCGAGGCCGAGGGCGGCGCCGAACCGCAGCAGCCACTCGAAGTGGGCGGCGCGGAAGCGGAACGTGCCGCCGTCGACGGTGCCGGTGGTCGACACCAGCGCGGGGTCGCCCTCGCGATCGGCGTCGACCGGCCCGGCGCCGGCGTGCGCGCGTCCGCCGTCGGCATAGGGGTCGTCCTCGCGGTCGGCGTTCTCGCGGCCGGCGCCGGGACCGGGGCGGGGGCGCGCCTCGTCGGCATAGATGACGCCGAGCTCGTTCAGCAGGACCTCCTTGCTCTCGCGCGCCGCCTCGAGCGTGTCCGCGTTGATGACGCGATTGAGGGCGGCGAGCAGGAACTGGTTGGAGAACACCGAGAACTGGACGGTGAAGTGCCGCAGGTGATCGAGGGGGACGCGACCCTCGGCGAACCACGCG
The DNA here is from genome assembly GCA_022821235.1 of Vicinamibacteria bacterium. GTDB lineage: Bacteria > Acidobacteriota > Vicinamibacteria > Vicinamibacterales > UBA8438 > JAJEEA01. The sequence continues at coordinate 295 of JAJEEA010000018.1, read as the reverse complement.
GTGTAGGCGTTGCCCGTCACCACCGGATGGCGCATCAGCTCGCGCTCGACGGTGCCCTTGAACGTCTCGAAGCTCCTGCCGCTCATGGTCTTCCTCCTTCGTCACCGCGCCACGCCGGCGACCGGCGGCCGGCGCGGGTCTCGTCCTCGAACGCCGCCGCCCCGGCGGTCGGCCGCGGCGGCCGGCACCTGTCCATCGTCACCGCGAGCCGGCCCGCCAATCGTCGCCCGCGGCTCCGCCTGGCGCCCGCCCAACCTAGCCGGCGGCCCCCGCCGTCCTGCGGCGCAGGCTCCCG
>JAJEEA010000422.1 GCA_022821235.1 Vicinamibacteria bacterium | reverse complement strand
GTCGGAGAACGTCGTCCCCTTCGAGTTCGTGTTGCGGCGGATGATCCGCCAGGTCCTGCGCTGGTCGTCGGAAGCTTCGATCCGGTAGCCGCGGATCTCGGCGCCGCCGGTGTTGCGGGGCGCACTCCACGACAGGTCGATGCGCGAGGTGCCCACCGCCCGGGCCGTCAGCCCGACCGGCGCCCCGGGGGCCTGGGCGTACGTGGGCTCGCTCGTCTCGAACGACCACTCGCCGGCGCCCACGCTGTTGATCGCCCTCACCCGGTACCGGTAGACGGTGGCCGGCTCGAGGCCCGTGTGCTCGAAGGTGGTCGCCGTCGAACTCGTGGTGCGGGGGATCGTGGTCCAGGCTCCGCTGGCGCCGCGCGCCGCTTGAATGGTGTAGCCGGTGATCCGCGCCCCGCCGTCGCTGACCGGCGCCCCCCACTCGAGGGCGATGCTGGTGGATCCCGTCGCCCGGGCCCGCAGGTTCTGCGGCTGCGTGGGCGGTGCTGCGCGGGTGGTGCCCCGGACCGCACTCGAGGGGTCCCCTTGCCCCTGGGCGTTGAGCGCGCGTACGCGATAGTACCGGGTCGTGTTGGGAGCGAGACCGGTGTGCGTGTAGGTGGTGGCCGTGCCCGTGGGGCCGGGCACGAGGATCCCCCATGGCCCGCTGGCGCTTGGGGCCGTCTGGATGCGGTAGCCCGTGATGGGACTTCCTCCATTCGAGGCCGGAGCGCTCCAGGTGAGGCGGATCTGTTCGCTCCCGCTTTCACCGATCGGAGCCGTCGCCGTGAGGCTCGTCGGCGCGCCGGGAACCGTTAGCTCGTCGGTCGTCGCGTCGGCCACGTTCGACCAGGCGCCCGGACCCGCTCGGCTGATCGCCCTGACCCGGTAGTGGCGGGTCGTGTTCGGCGCGAGGCCCGTGTCCTCGTAGGTGGTGCGCGTGTTGCCCGTGTCGTCCTCGAGATCCCTCCATCTGCCGGTTCCCGTGCTCGACCACTGGATCTGGTAGCCGGTCACCGGGGACGCTCCGCTGGACGATGGCCGCGTCCAGCGCAATTCGATGACCGATACCCCCCGGGCCTGGGCCGTCAATCGCCCGGGCGCATTGGGCACGGCCAGCGGGGTAATGTCGCCATCGATGTTCGAGGGGGCTCCTGTGCCGAAGGAGTTGATCGCCGAGACCCGGTAGTAGCGGGTCGTGTTCGGTGAGAGGCCCGTGTTGTCCTCGTAGGTAGTGCGCGTGTTGCCCGTGTCGTCCTCGAGATCCCTCCATACACCTGTTCGCGTGCTCGACCACTCGATCCGATACCCGATGATCGGGCTGCTGCCGGAACTCAGCGGGGCGCTCCAGTTCAGCTCGATGGCCGAGGAACTGACGGCGGTCGCCATCAGGGCGCGGGGCGATCCCGGCGGCGTTCCCGCTGACGTGGTCGCGTTCACCACGGACGTCGAGGGCCCAACGCCGATGGCGTTCCTCGCCCTGACCCGGTAGTAGCGGGTCACGCCCGCGGTGAGACCCCTGTGCTGGTACGAGGTCTGGGCCGTGGTCGTCAGCAGCGTCCAGGTGATGCCGCGATCCGCCGACACTTCGACCCGGTAGTCGATGATCGCGCTCGCGCCGGTCGAGGCCGGCTCATCCCAGTCGAGGTCGATGACCGATGGGCCGTCGGCCGTCGCCGTCAGGTTGAGGGGTGCACCCGGTATCCCGGTCCCCGCCGTGGTGGCGTTCGCGAACGCCCAAGGCCCAAAGCTGTTGGCGTACAGCGCCCTGACCCGGTAGTGGCGGGTGGCGCCCACCGGGACACCCGGATGCTCATACACGGTCATGGTCGGGATCGTGGTCGTCAGCGGCGCGTACGTGATGCCGCCATTCTCCGACACCTCCACCTGGTAACTGGTGATCGTTTCCCCGCCGGTCGAGGATGGTCGGCTCCAGACGAGGGTGATGCTGGTGGGCCCGGCGACCGCCGTCAGACTGGGTGCAGTACCCGTTGTCGCCCCGGTCCGCGTCGTGGTGGCGTTCGCGAACGCCCAGGTCCCGAAGGAGGCGTCGGTGTACTCCGCCCTGACCCGGTAGTTGTGGGTGGTGCCTGCCGTGAGACCCGTATGCTCGTACCGGGTCACGGTCGGGGTTGCCCGCGACATGAACGTCGCGCCGGTAGTCGCGGACTCCACCCGGTAATGGCTGATCGTCTTCCCGCCGGTCGAGATCGGCGGGCTCCAGACGAGGTGGATGTTGGTGGGCCCGCCGGCAACCGCCGTCAGATTCTGCGGTGAGGTAGGGGCAGTGTTTTGAACCGGAAGCGCGACCGCGGCTGCCGCGGACACGCATGGAAGCCAGCAGACCACCGCGACGGCAACCATGAGCGAGCGGGCTGGTAAACCAAGCTTGTTCCGAGTCATCCTGCCGCCTCCTTGTGCGGTGGGAGAGACCCACGCGCGTCTGTGTGTGAGTCCGTCTCAATGGGTTGGAAAGCCTTCACCCCGGTCCCCCGTGGCCCCGTCATCGCCGCCACGCCTCCGCGTCCGGCAGCCCGCGGCTGAACAGCATCTCGAGCTCCGGCACCGCCGCGGACCGTCCCGCCGCGTCCATCGCGGCCCGGGCCGGTGGCGGCACCTCGCGCAGGATGCCCCGCACCCGGCCGGTGCGCGGGTCGCGCAGGATGGCCGTCGGGACGTCGCTGTCGTCGTTCAGAGCGAACGACCCGCCGGGACCGGCGAGCGTGATGCCGGCGAGCTCGCCCGCCCAATCGGGCTCCGCCGGCAGGACGAACGCGAAGCCGGAGCCGCCGTCGCCATCGGCAGCGCGGGGCATCGCGAAGCGGAACGAGAAGAGTTCGGCCCCGCCCGCGGTACGGCCCGTCAGCGTGTATGCGCCAGCCGAATCCGGGAGCGCCGGCGGCGCCTCGACCACGAAGGCCGGGTTCAGGAACGGAGCGCCGTCGGCACCGGCGCCGCCCCACAGCAGGAGCGATGTCGCAGAGACGGCGGCCGGAACTGCGGCCGCGCGCGCCTCGAACAGCCGGTAGCGCAGCGCGTTGGCGAAGTGGTAGTCGCTGATCCCGTCCGGGGGACCGCAGTACGACATCAGGTCCGGGGTCGTGGGACGCACCAGTTGGCCGCGCGCGAAGTCGTAGCCCCAGGCTCCCGCCGATCCGTCCGGGTGCGGGAACGACGGATCCGGGTCGCCCGCGCCGCCGCAGGGCGCATGATGGAGACCCAGGTTGTGGCCGAGCTCGTGCGCGATGGTGCCCGACTGGGGGACAGAGAAGCCCGCGCGGCCGGGCAGGAACGCCGCCCCGGAGGGCCCCTTCAACGGGCCCGCCATGGTGCCCAGGTAGTGGCCGCTCCCGCCCTCCAGCACACGGATCGCCTCCGTTTCCTCCATCAGGCGGCGGGCGTCGTTGCTCGAGCTCAGCACGGGCTCGTGCGCCGTCACTCCGAGCGCCCCCACAGGAAGCAGCGCGCGCACGTCCGCGAGCAGCGCGTGGCCCTCCGGGTCCGCCGCCATCCCCCGGACCGCGTCCAGGACCGAGGAGTCCGGCGCCGGCGCCCACAGGAACGGAACGACCGTCAACTCGAGCGGCGGCAGGGATTGCACGTCGATCGCCAGCCGTCCGGTCGCGGGAATCCTCCGCGCGATGCCCAGCGCGGGATCGAGCATCCCGTCCGGGTCGACCTCGACGACCATCTCGAGGCCGGGCCGCAGCACGCTCCCCGGAATCTCGGCGCTGACCGACGTGGCGAGGGAGCCCTCGTCGACCCGTTCCGGGATCGCTTCGGACTTGCCCGGAACGTCCTCCACATGCGTCTCCCGGCCGGCGACGAAGAACCGCGCCCGAACCGCCGGAACGCCGGCGTCCGCGGCCCGCGTCGCCGTCGGGAATACGCGCAGCAGCGCCCGCTGGCCCGCAACCAGCGGGACCGGGAACGCGCGCGACTGCACCGCCTGCACCATGTACGCCGCCGGCGCCTCCTCCTCGGCGCAGGGCGCGACGCGGCGCGCGGGGACCCCGTCGAGCCAGGTCGCGAAGGCGGAGTCCGCGGGCGCGCACAGCCCCGTGCCCCCGGCCAGCAGCCGCTCGAGCCGCCCGAGCGACGTGAGCTCGGCGGGCAGTGGGCCCGACATCCGGGGGTTGCCCGTGAGCCCCAGCCCGCGCAGGCTCGCGAGCCCGCCGAGTTCGGGTGGCAGCGGGCCCGACAGGTCGTTGTTCTCGACCCGCAGCTCCTCCAGCGGCTGGAGGCCACCGAGTTCGGGCGACAACCGACCAGAGAGGCCGTTGCCGTCGAGCGCCAGGTGCGTGAGTGCGGACAGGCCGGCGAACTCCGGCGGGATGGCGCCCGTGAGCGCGTTGTCGCTGAGGCGCAGGTACTCCAGGTGCGCCAAGTCGCCGAGTTCGGGCGGCAGCCGGCCCGCCAGCCCGTTGTCCCAGAGCCGCAGTTCGACAACCCGTCCCTGGTGGTCCACCTCGACCCCGCGCCACTCCTCGAGCGGCGCGTCGGTGAGCCAGTTCCTCGCGTCGATCCAGTCGCGCCCGCCGGTCGCGTCGTGGAGCATCTCGAGGATCTCCCGGTCCGTGGCCAGGGTGCACTCGGTTCCAGTGCCCCGCAGCACGGCAATGGCGTCCAGCCATGCCCGGAACACGTCGTCCGTCGGCGCGCACAGCTCCGTGCCGGCGTAGTCCAGCTCGCCCAGCGGCAGGTCGAGCAAGGTGCGCGGCAGCCGCCCGGAGAGCGCGTTGTCGCCGACGCGCAGCACCGTCAGCGCCGCCAAGTCGCCGAGACCCGCCGGGAGCCGCCCCACGAGTCCGTTGCCGGCCAGGTCGAGGGTCGCGACGCGGCCCAGGGAGTCGGTCTCGACTCCGTCCCACCCCGCGAGCGCCGCGCCGCCCAGCCAGCCCTCCGAGTCGGTCCAATCCTCGCCGCCCGCCGCCGCGTGCAGCGCGGCCAGCGCAGCCCGGTCCGTCTCGTTGCAGAACGAGCCTTCGCCGGTCTGCCCGATTCCGTCCAGCCAAGCGATGAACTCGGCGGTCCCCGGCGCGCAGAGACCCTCGTTCCGCTCGAAACGGAGCCGCACCAGCCCGCCGATCCGCACGAGACTCCGCGGGAGCGCGCCCGTCAGCGCGTTCCCGTCGAGGTACAGGTATTCCAGGTATGGGAGAGCGCCCAGCTCCGCCGGGACCGGACCCGACAGCGCATTGCCGCGCAGGCGCAGGTCTCTCAAGCGCGCGAGGCTCCCCAGTTCCGGAGGAACCGGACCCTCGAGCGCGTTGCCGTCGAGCCATAGCTCCTCCAGATCGGCGAGATTCCCCAGTTCCGGCGGAATCGGACCCGCCAGGGCGTTGGCGCGCAGGTTCAGCAACGTCAGGCCCGAGAGACTCCCCAGTTCCGGCGGGATCGAGCCCCGCAGGCCGTGCGAAACCCACTCCCCGGTCTCCCCGTCCCGGCGGCCGCCCAGGTCCAGGCGGGCGACCCGGCCGAAGGCATCCGTCTCCACCCCGCGCCACTCCCCCAGTGGCCCGTCGCCCAGCCAGTTCTCGTCGTTGGCCCAGTTCGGACCGTCCGTCGCCGCGTGGAGCGCGGCCAGCGCCGCCCGGTCCCCATGCTCCACCGCCACCGTCACCGCGGCCGTGCCCGCGACCGCGCCGACCGTCGCCGCGATCGTGGTCGTCCCGTTGCCGGCCGCCGTCACCAGCCCCGACGCACCGACCGTCGCGACCTCGAGGCGCACGCTCGTCCAGATCACCGGCACCTCCGGCATCGCCCGCCCGTTGCCGTCGCGCACACTTGCGTTCAGTTGCACAGTCGCGTCCGGCGCCGTGAGCGAAGCGGCCGCGGGCGTGACCGTCACACTGGCCACGCGAAGCGCCTCGGACGGAGGGCGCGTGGCATCGTCGCCGCACCCCGACGACGTCCACGCCCCGACCGCGCAGATCGCCAACAACAGGACGTGAATGCGTGTGCAGTCGTTTGTCATTGCTGAATAGGGAGCAACCCCCCGCCCGGCGAACCGGACGGGGGGTTGCTGCTGCCATCGGTCCAGGCCGATGGAGTTGGAGGGTTGATTAGCCGCTGGGTGGAATGGCTACCGGGGTGCCCTTCTTCCAATCGCCAGTCCCGGTCACCCTGGTGTCGACGCGAAGCTGGTCCGCGACCCTCAGGACGCCCAAGTCGAGGTTGGCGTAGGAATTGCCGTTGTCATCGTCCAGCCATTCGGCCGCCGTGACGGTGATCGCGGTGATCGCAATGTCATCGGTGGCGAACACAATGTCACCCAACTCCCACTTGCCAAAGTCGGTGCCCCCTGGGGTGAGGTTCCTCGTAAGGGTGGCGGCGGTTATGACGCCGTCGGGGACGACGACCCATTCCAGATCGTTTTGTGTGCCAACCTTGACACGCAAGGCGACTCGGTGCTCCAACCCCGGGCTACCCGGTCCAGACCAGGATGCTGCGATCGCGTCTGCCGCTGCGGTTGCATTTCCGTCGCGGGTCACCGTGACGCCCGAGGCGCCATGGGCCACAGCGTCAAGCTCCTCCTCGGCGCTGGTTGCTTCGGCGGCTGCCTCTGCCACGTCGGCACCGACCGCTACGACTCCGACAGTAAGGTTTCTCTTGCCGTAGTTGGCGAGCTGAGCAGCAGTAGCACCGTCGATGGTGACCGTGGTCGTCCGCTTGTGCGTTACAGCGGTGCCGTCGGGCACGTTCGTCCGCTCGGCGTTCCGTCCCTGGACGTTGGGCGTAACAGTGGCACCGTCCACGGGCGGCAAGGTCGCGAGGGCGGGGCTCCCAGCGGTCCCGCCCACGGTGATCGCAGCATCGGGTGCGACGTTGTACGGCAAGACGGTGGAGCCGTCAGCGGCGAGGCCGTCACTTCTGGTGTCGTACTCCCACTTCACCACGATTGTGGTCGAGTCTTCTCCGTTGACGAGGGGTGGGGTTGCTACAGAGGCGCCCTTCACCTTGCCGCGAGTCACGCTCGTGATCCTCGGCTGCACGCTATACCCCTTGAACGTGCCGAACTGCATGACCTGACCTTGGAGGACGGCGATCGCACCGCCGGGTCTGGTTGTCGGCGGATCGAACCAGACATAGTTCTGCGCGTCCACCAGATTCTGGTAGTTCGAATCGGAGTAGTCGGACTGTTTGAGTTCCCGAGGCTCGGCCTTGAGGTAGACGACGCCTTGAATGGGGGGCACCTTGACGCTGAACGTCCCGGTCTCCGTGGTCGTCACCGCATGTAGCGAATCTGTCATGCCCGCGTCGCCGTACGCCGTGACCGTAACATCGCTCATGGACACGTTGCCGCCCGGAGCAGCCACCCTGCCGGTAATCTCCACGACCTTGGTGCCTTGGAAGTCGGCGGTCGGGTTCGACCCAGCGGTGGCGGGGACAGGATATCCGTCCGGCGGGAGCACGAAGTGCCAGCCGCTCTTGCTCACAGTCACGTGGACGAGTGGGTCATCGAATGGCTGCGTTGCGACAACCGCCGTGTAGGTACCGTTTTCTTCCGTCAGGAGTTGGCCCTTCTTGGAACCGCTTGGCTCGCCGTTGAGCGGATTCTTGCCGTCCACCATGATCCGCACGCCCGGGATCGGCGCGCCGGTGCCGCTTTCCGCGACCGTGCCGGTGATCGTGACGGTGTTGTTCGCGCCACTGAGTTCGAAGTCCCATCGCTTGACCGAGTTAGCCATGAACTCGGGGACTTCCGTGTCGGGGTTGTTGGTGGAATCCGGCTTGGTCTCTGGATAATCCGCCCTCGCGGTGTTCACGAAGAGCTGGTTGTCCCCAGGTCTCACGCGGGAGATGCCGGACACGATGTAGCGGCCCAGCCCGTCGGTCGTGGCCGTCTGGCCGTTGACGGTCACGGTCACGCGATCGAGGCCGGCGTTGTCCGCGTTCCGAACGAAACCGTAGAGGGTCGCGGTCGATGGCGTGATGTCGAGTGCGACGTTGCTTGCAAGGGGGTCGAGCTTACCGGCCGCCCCTACTGGGTCGGCGTCGCCCACTGTCACCGTCCCCCTCCATCCGTCCGGCAGACCGAGCTTGTAGGCGCCGGCCGCCATGGTGCCGAAGTTGTGGTCCGTGCGCTCGTCGATTTCTGTCGTCGGATCGTTGCTCTTCGCGGTGGTGAACTCCCGTCCGACACCCGCGAGATTCTTGCCCTCGACCGGTGTCAGGCTGACCGTGATCCCCGGTGCACGCTTGTCCGCGGCGTTGGTCGTACTGAACCCGACGCCCGACTCTCTGACTCCGTTCTTCGACACGTTCGCGCTCACATCGTACAGGCTGACGACGGCGAACGAACCGCACTTGCCGAAGTCCTGGCCGGTGGGCTCGGTCTCCGTCAGCGGACAGAGCGTCACCGTGTGCCCCCAGCCGCCCATATCGCCGAACGCACCGCCCATCACGCCGTTCTCTTCCAGGTTGCGGTAGGTGTCGAGCCCGTGGAGGTCCAGCAGTTGGTAGCCGTCCCTGGCGGTCGCATGAACGACGATGTTCATGTCCGCGGGCAGGTGCGAGAAGGTGTATGTGCCCCTGTTGTCGCGCGAATTCGCCCTGGCGTCCCAATCGTCGTTCGAGATCTGACTGGTGCGCCTGCCGTCGTTCCCGATCGCCTGCCGGATCTCGAGATCGACCAAGTCCGCCTTCCGCTCGTCGCCGTACCCGACGTTGCCCGTGTAGCCGTAGACCTGATCGAGCTCGCGGTGCACGTAGACCTTCAGCGTCTGCGTCGTATAGGTCACCACGATCGGGTCGGCATCCATGGTGCCCGCCACCGAGAGGCCGGTGTGCGTGTAGGTGCCGCCGGACGCCTGGTACATCTCGCCGCCGTCAAGCTCGTCGACCTGGTCGTCGGCGACCTCGAACGTGAAGCTTGCCGGGACCGATTCGACGGTGGTCGTGAACGCCGCGCTGCCGTCGTCGCCCAGCGCCGTCGGCGCGCCCGCGACCGCGGCATCGCCCATCATGACGTCGATCGCCCAACCGGCGAGCGCTTCGCCGCCACCGTAGTCGGTCGAGACCGTCGCGCCGCTGATGTTCACGTCGACGTTCAGGTTGACGATGTCGTTGGAGTTCGACCCCTCGGTCGCAAACATCTGCGGATCCCAGGAGACCTCGGTCATGCCGTCCGCCACGTGGTAGCCTTCGGCGGAGACGCCCGCGTTGACCATGTTCCCGCTGGTCATGGCGCGCGCGACCTTGATCGCCACGGAGCCGTCGTCGCCGGTCATGCCGCTGCCGACCATGGCGCTGTTCGCCCCGTAGAGCTGGACGGAGGTGCCGGGAAGCGCGTCACCCATCTCCTCGCCGCTCCTCAGCGACACGGTGAAGTTGACCGTCGTGTGCGTGATGTCGAGCGGAATGTCCTGCGACGCGGCTTCGCCGACACCGAGAGTGATCCTGTAGCCCGCTGCCTCTCCGCCGTAGGCGACGTCGTTGGCCGCGAGCGCGGCTGCAGCCGTGGCGTCGATCGGGACGATCAGTTGGTAAGTGCCCTCGCGCAGACCCGAGAACATGAACGAGCCGTCCGGGCCGGTCTCGGTCGACGTCGTTTGACCGACTCCCGGGCCCACCAGATCCACCCGAACATCAGGTGCCGGCACCGCGAGCTCGCCCGCGTCCATCATGTCGTTCTTGTCCAGTTCGTCGATGAAGAACCGACCCGAAACGCTCGCGGTGCGCGCGTGCGCGCCATCGAAGGGCACGATCGCCGATTGGTTGTCGCCGACCGTTACGGTCTTGCTCATCTCGTCGAATACGTAGGCCGGATCGTCAACCGCGATCGAGACCGTGTAGTCGCCCGCCGCCAGACCCGCGAAGCCGTACTGGCCGCCCGCGTCGGTCGTCTCGGTGCGGGTCGTGTCGCCGCCCGACAGCGTGACCTCGATGCCGCTGAGGCCCATGCCCTCGACGCTCACCCGGCCGTTGATGGCGGAGGTGCGGAGCAGTTGGCCGGTGAACGGCACCGTTGCCGTCTCGCCGAGATCCACGCTCACGTCCTGCGATGCGACCGCGAAATTGTAGTCGCGGGTGTCGAAGTCGGAGATCGAGACCGTGTAGTCGCCGGGGCGCAGGTCCTCGAAGCGGTACATGCCGTCGGAATCGGTCATCGTGGTGAAGTTCTCGTCGGCGGGACCGCCGATCAGAGTCACCGTAACGCCGGCAAGGCCCCGGCCGTCGATGATCACCTCGCCTTCGACCGCGGAGGTGCGGATGAAGTGGCCCGTGAAGTCGGCGTTGCCGACCCCGCCCACCTCGACCTCGACCTCGACGCTCACCGTCTCGAAGGAGACGTCCTCCGGGAAGTCCGAGATCGTGACCGTGTAGGTGCCGGCCCGGAGCCCGGTGAAGAGGAAGCTGCCGTTCTCGCCGGTCTCCATGGTCTCGCCCATGGCGTGCTCGCCATCGAGCGTGACCGTCACACCGGCCAGCGTTTCGGGCTGGCCGTCCCCGCCGCTCATCATCGC
>JAJEEA010000060.1 GCA_022821235.1 Vicinamibacteria bacterium | reverse complement strand
CAGCGCGACCTCCCGCACGTGGACCCGGAGGGCGGCGCCTCGCCCCGCCAGCGCTCGCTGATCTGACCGCGGGCTGAAGGTACCCGCGTATCTGCCGCGACCCAGCCGTCGTTGCCGACCTGAGGGCTGACAGATCATAGGCAACGCACTCGGCAAGGGCGGCGCTACCCCCCGCCAGCCCCGCTGAGCTGACCCGCGAGCTGAAGGTCCCGCCACGGCGGCAGCCGTCGTTCCCAACCTGAAGGACCTGTCGGCTGTCCGACGCCCCCTCGTCAGGAGCGTGCTCGACGGCCCTGACAGTTTCTGACACGAACGTCAATGACACTTGCACCGGGTGGCTTGCGCCGCGCGATGGATAATGCTCCGCCTCGACTCCCGGCGGCCAAGCTGACCGATCCCCATCCGGAGCGCGCAGGGTGATCGACCTGATGGCGGGGCTGCCCGGAACTGGAGCGGTGAACTCCAGTCCGGTGAGGACCAGATGACCGTAGCGGGCCCGGCCTGATGGCAGGCCGCCCGAAGCTGGCGTGGTGACGAAGTGCAGGCGACGTTGACATGGATCGACCTAACGGCCGGCGACCGGGACAGGATGCGCCGTGTCCTGGACCTCTTCAACGAGCAGGGCACGCTCGACGAGATGGGACTCGGGAGCCTGCGCGACGCACTTTCCGACACCTTGTTTCCGGGCACGTCGTACATCCATACCCGCCTGCGCTACGTGCTGTTCATCCCGTGGATCTACCAGCGGCTGGAGCATCGGAGGACCAAGGCCGCCGACGTGGCGAGGGCCGCGCGCCGGGCAGAGATCGACCTGATCGGGCCGCTCGAAGAGAGCCCGGACCCGGAGGGGATCATCGGCGTGCGAGCCCGCGGTGCCCTCGCTCGCCTGCCGAGCTCCGTCTACTGGAGCGCGCTCACGCGATGGGGCATCTTCATCGGAGAGCAGAGTCAGGGCTGGTACCACGCGCACTTCGACACCCTCGTGGACGGCCGGGGCGCTACCGGCCGCGCCGACGATCCGGGGGTCGTCTGGTCCCGCGAGCCGCATTGGCATCCGCGGCTGCCCGAGCCGCCGGGCGGGTTTCCCTGGGAGGCCTCGTTCGCGTTGACTAAGGAGGAGGCGGACTTCCTGCGCGGCCGCCTCGAGGAACGGTGCGCGGGCACCCTCCTCGCGTGGTTGGCCCGCAAGGGATCCGACGCCCCGGCGGAGCAGATCTGGGGCGACCCCGCGGCCTTGAGCGCCCCGGCCGCCATGCGCGATGACCTGGAGCTGGCGAGGCGATTCTCTCTCCATGTCGAGGGCATGCCCCTCCTCTACAACCTGATCGTGGCGGAACACCGGCGCGAGATCCTGGACGAGGAAGAGGACGAGGCGTCGATCGAGCGCTTTCGGGCAGGGCTCGCCGAGTGGGCGGCCCGAGAGGCGGCCGAGGACTACCGCTTCGAGCCCGACGCGCTCTGGGAGCTCGTCGCCCGGCGCGGGCGGCGCCTCCCCTTGCCGCAACGCACGTTCATCGAGACCTGGTCTGGACGCATCGCCGAGCTGGCCGCGGACGACGTGGCCGACGACACCCGGTTGCGGACGTTGATTGCCGACCGCGAGCTGCGCCTCAAGGGGCCCCGCGCGCGGCTGGCGAATCGCAACCGCCTGATGGACTGGAGCCCGGGGGTCGGCGTCGGCCGCATGGACTTCCGCTGGGTCCGCGTTCGCCAGCTCCTGACCGACCTGCACCGGGGACTGGCCGCCTGATGCTGGCACCCGACTCGCGCACCATCGCCTTCGACCTGCTCCGCGCGCCGAGCGGCTACCGGCTCGACTTCGCGGTGCTGACCGCATACACCCTCGATCTGGAAGCGCTGCTCGTGCTGCCGCTCTCGGTGGTCGCGCATCTGGACGGCGGCCTCGAGGAGCTGCTGACCGACCCGTTGCGGCTGCACCAAGCCATCCGCGAGGCCGGCGACCGCGTGCACGCCTTCGTCGACGAGAAGGGGATTGCGGTTCCCCGCGGCGCGCGGTCGCTCTACGCGATGCTCGAGTCGAGCGTGCACGCGGTGCGCGCCCCGAGCGGCGGCGCCTTCCACCCCAAGGTGTGGGTGGCCCGATTCAATGCCGCGGACGAGAAGGCGCAGGACCTGATGCGGGTCGCGGTCCTGTCGCGGAACCTGACCTTCGACCGTTCCTGGGACGTGGCCCTGGCGAGCGAGGCGTCGCCGCGCGCCCGGCGGCGCGTGGGCGCGAGCCGGCCGCTGGGCGACTTCCTCTCGGCGCTGCCGGGCCTGGCGGCGAGTCCGGTTGCTCCCGACGTCGCGCGGCGTGTGCAGGCGCTCGCCGATCAGGCGGCGCGATGCGAGTTTCCCTCTCCCGACGGCTTCGACTCCAGGGTCGAGTTCCACGCGCTCGGCCTGTCGGGGGGCCGTCGGACGTGGCGCCCGCCGTCGAGCGGGAACCGCACGCTCGCCGTAGCCCCGTTCGTCAACCGCACGGGGCTCGACGCGGTCGCCCGGCTGAGCGCCGGAGGCCGGACGCTGGTGAGCGGGCAGGAGGAGCTCGACAAGCTCCCGGAAGACGCCCTCGCCGAATGGGAAGACGTGCTGGTCCTGTCGGACGACGCCCAGGGAGAACCCGAGGACGGCGGGGCCGACGGCGATGGACCAGGGCCGAGCACCGGCGCTCGCCCGTCCGGGCTTCACGCCAAGATGATCGCAGTGGAGCACTGGCACGACGTCACGTGGACCGTCGGCTCCGCGAACCTCACCGCGGCGGCATTTGCGGGCGGCAACGTCGAGGTGATGGCGTCCGTGACGGGCCGCAAGGGGCGCAAGGGAGGCGTCACCGGCCAAGGCATCGACCGTTTCCTCGATGGCGGCTTCCGGAGTCTGTGCGTGCCGTACCACAGGACGGAACGGCCACCGGAGGATCCGCGCGTGACCTGCGCGCGGGCGCGCCTCGAGGCGGCGCGCGACGCCCTCGTGGATGGCGGCCTGCGCGTGACCTGCGTTTCCGCCGGGGATCTCTGGACGTTGACGGTCGAGGGCGACGCCGCGGTGTCGGCCGGCGACGTCGAGGTCGCAGCCTGGCCGGTCTCCATCGCCGAGGATCAGGCCCGGCCGTTGGCGGACCGGTCGAGCTGGCGGTTGCCGGTCGCCCGCCTGACCGCGTTCATCGCGTTTCGGCTGAGCGTCCCGGTACGGGGAGTGGACGACGTCCGCCTGACCCTTCGGCTTCCCGCCGAGGGCATGCCGGCAGACCGGATGCACCACGTGCTCCGCGCCCTGCTGGACAGCCCCGAGAAGTTCCTCCGGTTCCTGCGGGCGCTGCTGGGCGGCCTCGACACCCTGCCTGACTGGGCGCAGGAAGGCCGGGAAGGCGGCGGCACCGCGTTCTGGGGAGACGGCTCCGGCGGCGAGACCCTGCTCGAAGACCTTCTCCGTGCTGCGTCCAGAGACCCCGATCGCCTGAAGCCGGTCCGCCGGCTCATCCGCGACCTGCGGAAGACGGAAGAAGGGCGGCGCATCGTGCCGGACGATCTGTTCGGCGTGTGGACCGCGGTCGAGGAAGCCCTCGCGCGGGAGCCCCGTCCATGAAGCGACCGTCCGTCGAGTCGAGCCTGAAGCCGCTGAAGCCCTTCCAGCGCCGCACGGTGGAGCACGCCTTCCACCGCCTCTTCACGGCAGAGGACGGCACCGGGCGCTTCCTCGTGGCCGACGAGGTCGGCCTCGGCAAGACGCTCGTCGCCCGCGGCATCATCGCCCGCGCCATCGATCACCTCTGGAACGAGGTCGAGCGCATCGACGTCGTCTACATCTGCAGCAACGGCAGCATCGCGCGCGCCAACCTGCCCAAGCTCCGCGTCGGCGCCGCGGAGGAACGGTCGTTCGCGCTGGCCACGCGCCTGACGATGCTGGCCACGGAGCTGGCCCCCCGGGAAGGCGAGCCCGGCCTCGCCGGCAGCAAGCTGAACTTCGTCAGCTTCACGCCCGGCACGTCGTTCAACCTGGGGCACTTCGCCGGCCAGGGCCGCGAGCGGGCGGTGCTCTTCCGATTGCTCGATCCGCTGATGGGCCGGCGTACGCCCCTCATGAACCTCTTGCAGGGACGGATCACCAGGAGGGACAACTGGCGCTGGCGACTGCAAAAGACCCCCCGGCCCATCGATGCAGCGATAAGGCAGCGCTTCGAAGCAGCGTTCGAAAGGCAACCGGATCTCCGGACCAGGCTGGGCGAGCTCCTTGACACTTGGTTCCATCGCTACCGGGAACACTGGCCTGCGGAAGCTGGGCGGCAGCGAGACCGGTTGATCGCGGAGCTGCGCCGCGTGCTCGCCGGAGCATGCGTCGGCGCTCTCGAACCCGATCTGGTCATTCTGGACGAGTTCCAGCGGTTCAAGTCGCTGCTCGATGCGCAGAGCGCAGAGTGGAACGCCGGCGCGGAGTTGGCTCGGGAGCTGTTCCAGACCGATGCCCATGACGGCAAACGAGTACGCACGCTTCTGCTTTCCGCAACGCCGTACAAGCTCTACACCGCGGACGCCGAGATCGAGCACGAGGAGCACTACCAGGACTTCCTGGCCACCACGCGTTTCCTGCTCGGCGACGACGACGCCCGCGTCGCCGAGATCCAGCGGCAGCTCTCGCGCTTCGGAGCGGCGCTGAGACGCGCGGCCGGCGGCGAGCCTGAGCAGGCCGAGCAGGTCGAGGATGCGAAGCGAGCCGTCGAGGCCTCGCTACGGGACGTGATGGCCCGCACCGAGCGCGTGTCCGCCACCGAGGACCGGGACGCCATGGTCGCTGAGGACCGGCGCACGGCGACCGTCACGGTGAGCGACGTCCGCCAGTACCTGGCCGCCGACGCGCTGTTCCGCGCCGTCGGCGACCGCGATCCCATGCCCTTCTGGAAGTCGGCGCCGTACCTCGCCCACTTCATGCACAACTATAAGTTCAATGAGCGCCTCGACGAGGCGCTTCGTAACCCGGAGAAGCTGTTGGAGGCGCTGCGGCGACACGACCCGGCGTTCCTGAAGGCGGCCGACCTCGGGTCCTGGTCCCGCCTCGACCCCGGACACGCCAAGCTCCGCGAGCTGGTGGGCGAGCTCCTCGACGAGGGGCTGTGGCGCCTGCTCTGGCTCCCGCCGACGCTGCCCTACTGGCCGCTGGAGGGTCCGTTCGAGGGGAAGGAGCTGACCACGAAGAGGCTCTTGTTCTCGGCCTGGAACGTGGTGCCCGACGCCGTCAGCGCGATCCTGAGCTACGAGGCGGAGCGACGGATGATCGGGGGGCGACTCGACGACTACGAGAATCCGGCCCGGCAGCAGAGACCGCTGCTCAGGCTGACGCAGCCGGCGGCCGGCGAGCGGTCTCGCCATCGTCTCCTCCTGCTGCTCCTGCCCTGCCTGCCCCTCGCCGACCGCGCGCATCCGCTCGAGGCGCCGGCCGGACAGGACCGCCGGCACTGGGTGCGCGCTCGAGTGGAAGAGCTCTTGCCGGACCGGGAGCTCCCGGATCCCCGGAACGGCCCCGTCGACGATCGCTGGGAATGGGTGGCCCCGCTACTGTTGGATGCAGAGCTGGCCGCGTTCCTGCGCGACTGGCGCGATGGCCGGCTTCGAGGTTGGTCCGACGGCGAGCTGCCGCAGCCCAATCCCGAGCTCTTCGGCGCGTACGTCGACGACATGCTCGCGGTCGACCCGAAGTCACTCGGTCGGCGCCCTCCGGACCTCGCCGAGTTGCTGACGGACCTCGCCCTCGGCTCGCCGGCGGTCCTCGCGGCGCGCTCCCTCGCGCGCACGGACATCGGTGACGACACGCGCCGCCGGCTGGCGGTGACGATTGCCGACGCCTTCTGGAGCCTGTTCAATCAGCCCGCGGTCATCTCGCTGATTCGCCAGCTCGGCGCCGGGCGCGCACCCTCGGCGCCGCGCGAGGGATGGACCCGCCGCTTCGTCGCGCGGGTTCGCCAGCTCGGCGCCGGGAACGAGCCCGCGCGCGACGAGCTCCCCTACTGGCGCCTGGTGCTGAAGTACTGCCGGCAGGGCAACCTGCAGGCGGTGCTGGACGAGCAGTGGCACCTGCTGTGGGACCAGGAGTCGTGGTCGGAGGACGCCGGCGCGGAGGAGACCGCCGCCAGGGGCGCGCGCAAGCTCGTACAGGTCGTGCATCCGACGCGCGCGCGCGTCCATGCGCGTTTCTTCAAGGCTCGACGCCGCGTGACCGGGGCGGCCGTCGAGCTCGACGAAATCCGGATTCGCACCGTGTTCGCGTTGCGCTTCGGCCACATCCACACCGACGAAGACCAGCACATCAGCCAGGACGCCGTCAGGGCGGCCTTCAACAGCCCGTTCCGGCCCTTCGTGCTCACCAGCACGTCGATCGGGCAGGAGGGGCTCGACTTCCACCCGTGGTGCCACCGCCTCATCCACTGGAACCTCCCGGGCAACCCGGTCGACCTCGAGCAGCGCGAAGGCCGCATTCACCGCTACAAGGGCCACGCCATCCGCCGCAACGTCGCCGCGGCCCACGCTCGCGACGCTCTTGCGTCATGGCGCGCGGGCAAGGACATCTGGAGTCTGATCTTCGAGCGGGCCGACGAGGCTGCGCGCGCCGCCGGCGCCAACGACCTGGAACCTCACTGGATCGCGCCCGGCGAGCACCGGGTACAGCGCCACGTTCCCCAACTGCCGTACACGACGGAGATCGAGGCGTTCAAGCGCCTGAAGCGCCAGCTCGCCGCCTACCGGGTGGTCTTCGGACAACCCCGTCAGGAGGAGCTGGTGGCCCTGCTCGATCGAGCGGACCTCGACATCGCGCGGCTCAGGAACTGGGCGATCGATCTCTCGCCTCCGGCCGACGGGTAGCACGCCGAACGAATAGCCGCCCGGCTCCTGCCTGGCCGCGTCGGGGCATCCTGTCGGGTCCCCGGGTCTGCCAACGCTGAAGAGGCGGCGTAGACGCCTTCGGCCCGTTTCCACAGGTTGTGGGAGCCTGCTCTCCTCCGACCGCCGACCGCACGGCCGAACGTGCGCTCCGCGGGCGCGGCCGTCGTGCGCCGCCTCCCCTGCCGCGGCTCGTCCGGCGGCGAGAGTCCGCAAGCACCCGCAAGGAGCACCGCTCACCGACCGCTGACAGGTTCTGACACGCGCGCCGCCTACCTTGTCGAGAGTGACTGGCGGCAGCGGGATGAGGGGTACGCCTGCAGGTTCCGGCGGCCGATTCTCCCGCGCCCGCTCTCGACCTCGGTCCAGACAAGGAAGGATCCATTGATGAAGAGACTCCTCACCACCCTCGCGATCATCGGCTGCCTCACCGGCCCGCTTCACGCCACCGAGCGGGGACCGATCCTGCAGTCGGCCGCCCGACGTGCCGCCAGCATGACGCTCTCGCGCGCACAGCAGACCGATTGCCAGGTCGCCGCCCGGCAGGGCGAGCAGGACGGCCGCGCTCGCCAGGGCTCCGGGGGCTGGTTCGCCGGCGGGCTTCTGCTCACGCCGTTCTTCGTCCCCATCATGCCCATCGTGGCCCATACCAGCGACCCCACGCCGCCGGCCGATGCCCTGTCCGGCATCTCCCGAAACGACATGAGCTGCTACACGACCAGCTACGTCCGCGTGGCCAAGGGCAAGCGCGTCAAGGCCGCGTGGATCGGCTACGGCGTATCCGCCGGACTGTGGGCCGCCCTCGTTTCCACCCTCGTCGCGGCCGACGGCTACTGAGCAGGGCTGGCAGGTGCCGGGCGGGCCGCTCCCCGCGGTCTGCCCCGGCAGCGCCGAGCCTCGCGCGCGACCGCGTCGCCTGAACGGCTACCGGCGCCGGGCACCGGCCCCGACGACTGCCCCGCAACTCAGCCTTCCCCGTTCACTGTCCTTGCCCCGACGGAGGCACTGCAGCCCCGGCAGCCGCCACGCGGTCGCCGAGTACGGGCACGGCGCGGCCCCGGTGCCCACAGAGCCATGTGGACTGCTAGAATCTGGGCGGAACGCCTGCGACCGTGGGCGCGATGTCGGGGACCGGTGCAGCACCCTGCAGCCGCCCGAATCCGTGGAAATCGAAGGGAGCCACACTCATGCGCAAGACCCATATCAGTGCAGTCGCCTTGGCCGGGGCGGCCCTCCTCGCCGCGCCGGCAACCGTGCCCGCCCAGACCGCCGAGGAAGAGATCGCCAAGGCCACCATGGCCGCGCCGCCGGCCCTGCGGGCCAACGCCACCGTGCTCCGGCTCGCCCCCGACGGCGCCGAGACGGTGCTGCGCGAGGGCTCGAACGGCCTCATCTGCTGGGACCGGTCGGACGAGCCGAGCCGCGAGTTCGCGGTGCAGTGCACCAGCGAGGGCAACCTCGCCCGCGTCAAGCAGAACCGGGCCTGGGCCATGTAGGGCATGAGCGCCGACGAGCTCCGGGAGACGCGGGACACGGCCGAGGCCGACGGCTCGCGCGAGGTCTCGGAGTTCGGCTCGGTCTACTACTCGCTGAACGGCGCCGACGCCGAGTCGGCCAACCTGCACACGACCATCGCGGTGCCGTTCGCGACCGCCGGGTCGCTGGGCCTGCCGGACGCGGGCAGCTACACGCAGGCCGGCACGTGGATCATGGAGGCGGGCATGTCCGCCGCCCACATCATGCTCCCCGGCCAATAGCCGAACGGCGGCGGCCCGAACCAAACCCGCCCGTCCGCGGCGCCCGGCGGCGCCCGCGGGCGGGCCCATCAGGTGGACACGACGATGAGACTCACGACGACGGGATGCGCACTCGCCCTCTGCCTCACCCTCGCGGCCGCCACCGCGGCGGCCGGGAACGACAACTGGCCGCAGTTCCGCGGGCCGACGATGAACGCGGCGGTCGCCGACAACCCCGACCTGCCCGAGCGGTGGAGCGAGACCGAGAACGTCGAGTGGGTCGCCGACATCCCCGGCCTGGGGTGGTCGAGCCCGGTGGTGTGGGGCGACCGGGTCTTCCTGACCACGGTGACCGCCGACGGCGACTTCGAGCTGCCCAAGCCCGGGCTCTATGCCCCGCGGGGGCGGCCCGACCCGGTGCCCCTCGAGCACGACTGGCTGGTCTACTGCCTGAGCCTCCAGACCGGCGAGGTGCTGTGGCGCCGCTCGGTCGAGACGGGACGCCCCGACTTCCCGCGGCACATGAAGAACTCGTACGCCTCGGAGACCCCCGCCACCGACGGCGAGCGCGTCTACGTGCGGTTCGGCGAGCTCGGCCTCTACACGTTCGACATGGACGGCAACGAGGTGTGGCGGCTCGAGATACCCGACCGGCAGACGCGGTCGGACTGGGGGTCGGCCTCGTCGCCGGTGGTGCACGGGGACATGCTGATCATCGTGTACGACAACGAGGAGGAGTCGTGGATCGCGGCCCTCGACAAGCGCACCGGGGCCGAGCTGTGGCGCACGGAGCGCGACGAGGTGTCGAGCTGGGCGAGTCCCTACGTGTGGGAGCACGAGGGCCGGACCGAGATCGTGACGTCGGCGGTGAACCGCATCCGCTCGTACGACCTCGACGGCAACCTGCTGTGGGAGATGGACGGCCGGATGTCGTGGGCGGCCATCGCCACCCCGTTCTCGAGCCACGGCCTGGTGTACGTGAACTCCGGCTACTTCCGCGACGAGCACCGGCCCGCCTACGCGATCCGCCCCGGGGCGAGCGGCGACATCACCCTCGCGGAAGGCGAGCGCTCGAACGAGTACGTGGCCTGGTACCAGCCGCGGGCCGGGAACTACAACACGTCGCCGCTGATCTACGGCGACATCTACTACAGCCTGCTCGACCGCGGCCTCTTCGAGGCCTACGACGCGCGGACCGGCCAGCCGGTCTACGGCCGGCAGCGGATTCGGGTGGCGGCCAGCTTCACGTCGTCGCCCTGGGCCTACAACGGCAAGATCTTCGCGCTGAGCGAGCAGGGCGACACCTACGTGATCCGAGCCGGGCGCGAGTTCGAGGTCATGGGGGTGAACAGCCTCGGCGAGCTCGCGCTGGCGTCGCCGGCCATCGCGGGCGACCGGCTGCTCATCCGCACGCAGTCGAAGCTCTACAGCATCCGGAAGGAGTAGGAGCTCTGGGCCGCGGCGGCACGTTGCGCCGGTGGCTGCTCTGGCTGACGATCGGCGCCCTCCTGCTGCATCAGGCGGGCGCCATCGTCACCACCCGCGACGGGGAGATGCTGCTCCCCCCCGGGGTGCTGACGGGCGCCCTGCTGTTCTGGCTCTTCGTCACGCTCGCGGTCCTGAAGCGCCGGTTCATGCGCTCGCGCGAGTAGCGACGGCGGCGTCTCGAACGTCCGAACCCGACGCGATGGACGCACTCACGCGACCGGCGGCGGCCGCGATTCCGCGAGCGCCCGCGACGCTCGCCTGCGTCTCGAACGGCCGGAGCACAGCGACCCGACGGCGATCGATATAGATATGGAGTTGCCAACTGCGCCCAGAGCGGCCGTTTTCTGCGGTCTCCTGCGCTTGGCACGTGGCAAGGTAATCTCCGTCACCGTCCCAAGCGCCAGGAGGCTCGAAATGCACCATCGTCGTCCGCACCGGCTGCCCCGCATTCCGCTGCTCCTCGGCGCCGTCCTGTGCGCGTGCGCCGCGGCGGCGTCCGCCCGGGCGCAGGCGGCCGCGCCGGCGCCGGCGGAAGTGCGCCCGAACTTCGTCCTCGTGTTCGCCGACGACCAGGGCTACGGTGACCTCGGGGTGTTCGGGGCCACCGACTTCGAGACGCCGCGCATCGACCGCATGGCGCACGAGGGCATCCGGTTCACGAGCTTCTACGCGCAGCCGGTGTGCGGCCCGTCCCGCACCGCGCTCCTCACCGGCAGCTACCCCATCCGGGTCGCCGAGTACGGCAACCAGAAGAACAACTTCCCCTACGTCCACGAGCGGGAGATCCTGCTGCCGTCGGTCCTCCAGGCCGCCGGCTACGCCACCGGGATGATCGGCAAGACCGACATCACCCAGCGGCGGCGCGGGTTCCGCCCCGAGCTGAACCCGGTGCGGCGCGGCTTCGACTACTGGTTCGGCGTCGTCGGCGCCAACGACAGCGGCGAGGTCCACTGGGTGTACCGCAACGAGGAGCGCATCGAGGAGTCGGCGCCGCTGCACGACCTGACCCGGCGCTACACCGACGAGGCGCTCGCGTTCATCCGGCGCCACCGGGACGAGCCGTTCTTCCTCTACGTCGCCCACACCATGCCCCACGTCGTCCTCGACGCGAGCGAGCCGTTCAAGGGCGGCTCGCGCCGCGGCCTCTACGGCGACGTCATCGAGGAGCTCGACGCGAGCACCGGCGAGATTCTCCACCTGCTCGACGAGCTCGACCTCGCGGACGACACCATCGTCGTCTACACGTCCGACAACGGCCCGTGGAGCAACCACGCGTTGCCCCGCTACCGCGAGAACATCACCGCCCACGCCGGCTCGGCCGGTCCCCTGCGCGGGGCCAAGGCGACCACCTGGGAGGGCGGCATGCGCGTCCCCACCGTGATGTGGGGTCCCGGCCGCATCCCCGCCGGGACCGAGACGGCCGAAATCGCCACCACGATGGACCTCCTGCCCACCTTCATCGCCATGGCAGGAGCCGAGCTGCCGGCCGACCGCACCCTCGACGGCCGCGACATCTCCGCCCTGATGCTCGGCGAGCCGGGCGCCGCGAGCCCCCACGAGGCGTTCTACTACTACCGCGAGACCCACCTCGACGCGGTGCGCAGCGGCCCCTGGAAGCTGGTGTTCCCCCGGCCGGGGCGCGACGACTCCGAGTGGCTTCTGTCGAAGACCGGCGCGTTCATCGGCGAGCTGCTCGAGCCGGTGACGAGCCTCGAGCTCTACAACCTCGAGACCGACATCGGCGAGACGCGCAACGTGGCGGCCGACCACCCCGACGTGGTCGAGCGCCTGACCGCCCTCGCCGACCGGGCGCGGGCCGAGCTCGGCGACCACGACCGCATCGGCAGTGGCGTGCGGTTCTTCGAGGAGGGACCGAAGTGGCCGCGCCGGCAGCCGTGGATCACCCAGTGACTCGAGGCCCGGCGTCCCTCCGCTTCCTGGCCGGGCTCGACGCCGACCTCCGGCAATCGCTCCTGAACCAGATCCGGGACGCCTGGACCCACAACTCCACCGCCCTCGAGGGCAACTCCCTCAGCCTCGGCGACACCAAGTTCGTCATCGAGGAAGGGCTGACCGTCGCCGGCAAGCCCATCAAGGACCACGAGGAGGTCATCGGCCACGCCGCCGCCATCACGCAGATCTACGACATGCTTGGCCGGGACGTCACCGACGACGACCTGTTCGCCCTCCACCGCAGCGTCCAGGCCGAGCGAGTGGTCGACATCCACAAGCCGGCGGGCGGCTGGAAGGTCGAGCGCAACGGCACCTATGCGGTCGACGAGAACGGCGCCCAGGTCTTCGTCGAGTACGCCGCGCCGAAAGACGTGCCCGCCCTGACGGCCGAGGTCCTCGACTGCGTCAACGCCACCCGGCTCCGGCCCGACGACGCGGGAGCGGCAGAGGCCGCCCCCGCCTACGCCCGCATCCACGCCGGCTTCGTGTCCATCCACCCCTTCTGGGATGGCAACGGCCGACTCGCCCGCCTCGTCGCCAACGTCCCCCTGCTCAACGCCGGGCTGCCGCCGCTCGTAATTCCGAAGGAGGAGCACCGAGCCTACATCGACACGCTGGCCTGCTACCAGCGTCGCATCGGCCGCATCACCCCCGAAACCGGGGTCTGTCCCGCTCCGTCCGAGCTCGCGCCGTTCTCCGACTTCTGCCGCCGCTGCTACGCGACGACCCGCCAACTCGTGGACCGCGCCTTCGAACAGCAGCGCCGCCGCGCCTGACCGCAGAACCGACGTCGTCGAGGCGTTCTCGTCCGCCCGACCGGTCGTCGACGGCGGCGATATCAGATATCGCCGATGCCGAGGTACCATGGACGGGTGCACGGGCGACCTCGTGGCGAAGAGCGGTGTGCACAGGCTGAGAGCGCCGCCGGGCAGCCCATACAGACCCGCCTGCTTGAGGCGTCCGTGCGCTTCAGACCTCCCCGCGGAGCCGTCACATCCTCTGACCAACACGAGCCGTAACTTATTGATACGACGCGTGTTATGGATTCCGCCTCGCGCCTCCCCCCTGTTACTTCCCTCGTCTAACGGCGGACTTCAGAGGACCGTTGGCACTTCCGGTGGATGAACGACGTCGATCCTTGAGCGGCTGCACGTTGCTGAGTCCCTTGAGGACATCTGCGCCACCGTCGGTTGCGCGGTTGAGGGCCCCGACGATGAGCTGCGGCCGGGAGCGGCCGGGCGCCCCAGTGAGGGTGTAGACTTGGTACGTACGAATGGCCCACGGGGGCCGTGCACTGATTCTGTTGCTGACCGGCGTCTGGACCGCACGCCCGCCGCGGTGTTGTGCTGCTCCCGCTCTGCTAGATGACTGGCAAATGGCGTCAGCCCGGCGTGCCGCATAGGGGATGGACCTGCGAGGACATTGAGGACCTCGGCGCACCAACCACCGTGTGCGAAATGTGCGAGGTAACGCATATCCGGTACGTGCACTACCTGACCCACCCGGACTTCGGAGAGGAGGCGCTCGGTGTCGGATGCGTGTGCGCAGAGAACATGGAGCAGGACTATGTCCGGCCTCGGGAAAGGGAACGAGACCTGCGGAATGCGGCTGCACGCAAGCGACGATGGTTGACTCGCAACTGGCGAGTCTCCGCTTCCGGAAACGACTTCGTGAACACGGACGGGACGAATATCGTTGTCTTCAAGCGGTCGAACGGCACTTGGTCGACGCGCATCACGGACCGCTTTTCGGGCGCGAAGAAGTACTCCCGGAGGACGTACGCGACCCAGGACGCCGCGAAACTCAAGGCGTTCGATGCGCTGATTTTTCTGAAGATGCGCGGGTGGGGAGCTCCGGTCTGACCGCTCTGTTGACGCCACGCCCGGTGCAACCGGAATAGGAGGCGGTTTGTGGCTCTACTCAATCCAGGTTCACTGAGCGGCGTCGTGTCACTGGTCGCCGGAGATCGCAGCGTGGGAACTGCCTTTCTCTACGAGCGCTCCCTCGCCGATCCGCCCGACCGGCACATTACATTCATGGTCACAAACAACCACGTGGTTGAAGCCGGGGCAACACACGTCCGCTTCAACCGGATCGACGGCGGCACGGGCTTGGTTGCGGTTCAGGACACCACGCGGGCGGGCCTCGAGTGGTTCCGCCACCCGACTTCCGATGTCGCTGTGCTGCCGTTGCCAACAGAGAGCCCGCTTGCGAGGAGCGGTGGGGCCGACCACTTGCACTTCGCAGACAACCTCACTCCAAGTACCGAGGAGTGGCAGCGCGCGACGGAAGGCTACGGGGTTTTCGTGCTGGGGTTCCCGATGGGCCTCGTTGGGGAACAACGCACGTACCCCATTGTGCGTCATGGTGTCATCGCCCGCATTCAAGACTGGCTGCGCGGAGATGCGCGGTCCTTCCTGATTGACTCCACGGCGTTCCCAGGCAACAGCGGCGGTCCGGTGTTGCTTCAACCAGAAGCAATGGGCTTGGAGGGCACGGAGTCGATCCGGCGGTCACTGTTGCTCGGGATCGTGAGCAGCTATATTTCCTATACTGATGTTGCCGTTAGCAAGCAGACCGGGCGGCCGAGGGTCACATTCGAGGAGAACTCCGGCTTGGCGGAAGTTGTCCCCATTGACATGGCTAAGGAGTGCTGCGACACCGCCATCGCGGCGGTGACACACGGCTGAGGAATAGCTTCGCGACACACGCGTGGGTCGGGTCGCACCCTGCCGCTCAAGTCAACGTTAGGTGGCGGTGATCACCACCGATCACGGCTCGCCAGATGTCCCATCCGGACCACCCGGGCTTCGCGCAGGGACTTGGGCGTCAGCCCCGGTCGTCGCCGGTCCGGCCGCGCACCCCGACTTCCGCCAGCCGGACCGCCAAGATCTGCTCGAAGGCCCGGACATCGGGCGCAGCCGACGCGAGATGGCCGAGGCCGCTCACCTTGCACGCGCACGTGCCGTCCGGCCCGACAGCGATCGTCACGTCGATCACGTCGTCACCGGGAACCTCGGCCATGAGCACGATGAAGCCGTCCTCGTTCACGCACACCCCGGTGACGGTGCCGCCGTAGGTCGAGCAGAAGAACCGCACGACCGCCGCCGCGTGCCAGGCCGCCGCAGCGGCGTCCCGACCCGGTTCCGCGTCCAACTGGTCGACCGCCGCCCGCAACGCCTCGACCGCGGCGTGAACCGTGGCCGTCTCGCGCAGTTCGTCGGACACGCCCACCGCCAGGCCGCCTCCGCATCACTGGGCATGCTCGAGGGATGCCCAGCGCGGAGACCGCGCCCGGCCCCGCGGCATGCTCCTTGCTTGCTCTGGCCCCGTGCACGACGAACACTACAAGCGGCTCTTCGCCTTTCCGCGCATGGTCGAGGACCTGTTGCGCGGATTCGTCGGCGGCGACTGGATCGACGAGCTCGACTTCTCGACCCTGCAGAAGCTCTCGGCCGAGTACGTCAGCGACGAACGCCGCACCCGCCACGGCGACACCGTGTGGCGGGTCTACCACCGCGACGCGTGGCTGCACGTCCTGGTGCTCCTGGAGTTCCAGTCCACCGACGACCCCGACATGGCCCTGCGCATCCTGGAGTACACCGCCCTCCTGTACCGGGAGCTGGCGCGCAACGACGCCCTGGGACCGGAACGGCGGCGCCCGCCGGTGCTGCCGGTCGTGCTCTACAACGGCGCCCTGCCGTGGCGCTCCGCGCGGGACGTCGGCGAGTTGATCGCGCCGGTGGGGCCGTCGCTGGCGCCGTATCAGCCCTCGCAACGCTACGTCGTGCTTGACGAGCGTCATGTACAAGACGACGATGTACCCGGCCAGAACCTGATGGCCGCCGTGGTCGCGCTCGAGCAGAGTCGTTCGCCCGACGACCTGAAGCGGGCGGTGGATGCACTGCACGCACGGTCATGGGCACCCGGCGAGCGCGAGTTGGAACGCGTGTTCGCCGAGTGGGTATGGCGGTTGTCGCGCCGGCTCGTGCCGGATGCGGCGACGGCGCCAACCGTGGTCACCCTGGAGAACCTGAAGATGACGCTGGAAGAACGCGTGAGCGAGTGGCCCCGGCAGTGGCGGCAGGAGGGTATCGAACAAGGACTCGAGCAACAACGCGCGCTGCTGCGTCGCCAAGCAGCAACGCGTTTCGGCGATCATGCCGCTGAGCGTCTCGCACCGGTCCTGACCGGTATCGCTGATCCGAACCGGATCGCGGAGATCGGCGAGTGGCTCGTGCGTTGCGACACCGCGACCGAGTTCCTCACCCGCATCGGTCCCGCCTCTACCGGGAAGGCCACGCGTCAGACCTGACGCCCGTACGCGGCCGCCAGTGCCAGTGATCCTCGACCACACTCACCGCAAGGCTTCAATGACGGGGGTTGTCGACTCGACCGACGATCTCGTCGACCGTGACGCGCAGGCCGGCCGACGCCCAGCCGACCCGGCAGGAGTCTGGGCCGTCCTCTGAAGTTCTGCGGCCTAGCGGAGGCGGCGCCGTTCAGCGGCGCACACATCTGCCCTCCCCATCAGGGAAGGCGGCGCCGCTGAGCGGCGCACACATCTGCCCCCGGTTCAGGGGCCGGATGTCCAGCAGCCCGCGCCGCCCTACACCCCCGACAGCGGCCGGGTGTTCAGCAGCCCCGTGCTGTCGCCCAGCTTGTCGGCCGGCACCCCCGCCTTGTCGAGGACCGTCAGCAGGAGGTTGGTCATCGGGGTGTCTTCCGGGTAGGCGAGGTGACGGCCGCCCTTCAGCCGGCCGCCTCCGCCGCCGGCGACGAGGCACGGCAGGTTGGTGTGCTCGTGGAGGTTGCCGTTGCCGATGCCGCCGCCGTAGACGGTCATCGAGTGGTCGAGGAGGTTGCCGTCGCCGTCGGGCGTCGCCCGCAGCTTCTGGAGGAAGCGGCTGAGCAGCGACACGTGGTAGAGGTCGATCTTCGCCTTCCGGGCCATGTAGTCGGGGTCGTCCCGGTGGTGCGACACGGTGTGGTGCTGGTCCGGAACCCCGATCTGGGGGAAGGTGCGGGGGCTGGTCTCGCGCGCCATCATCAGGGTGGTGACGCGGGTGACGTCGGCCTGCCACGCGAGGGCCGTGAGGTCGAACATCAGGGTGGCGTACTCCTCGAAGTCCTCGGGGATGTCGATGGGCCGGTCGGGCAGGTCGATCTCGGCCTGGTCGTCGCGGGCCTCGGCCCGGCCGATGCGCTGCTCGAGGTCGCGCACCGAATCGAGGTACTCGCTGAGCTTGTTGCGGTCGGACGGCCCGAGGGTGCGCTCGAGGCTCAGCGCTTCTTCCGTCACCGAGTCGAGGATGCTGCCGGCCTGCCGCGCCTGGGCGCGACGGTCGGCGGCGCTGCCGCCGTCGCCGAAGAGCCGCTCGAAGACCACGCGGGGGTGCGGCTCCATCTCCAGCGGGGTCGTGGGGTCGCGCCACGAGATGGTGTTCGAGTAGAAGCAGTCGCCCGAGTCGCACGAGATGGCGGTCGGCTTCTCGAGCACCAGCTCGAGCGACGGCAGGGGCGTCGCCTGGCCGAGCTCGCGCGCCGCGAGCTGGTCGGCGGTGGTGCCGAGCTTGATGGCGGTGGGGCCGATGCGTCCCCGCCGCTCCCACGCGTGCACGCCGCTCAGCCACGCCGCGGTCGCCCGCGGGTGGTCGCCGTTGCCGTCGCCGAACGAGTCGGCCTGCCGGTGGGCGAGGCCACTCAGCACGAGCAGCCGGTCGTGCACCGGCGCCAGCGGGCTGAGGGTCGGCGACAGGGCGAACCCGGCCCCGGTGGCGGCGGGGACGAACTGCTCCTGGATGACCCCGTTGGGGATGTAGACGAAGCCCAGCCGCGTGGCCGGCCGCGCCGCGGTGTTCGCGAGCGCGGTCGCCGCCGGCACCATGGCGTCGAGGAGCGGCAGGGCCACGGCGGTCCCCATGCCGCGGAGGAACGTCCGACGGGGCAGCGCGAGCTTCGAAATGGTCATGACCTTCTCAGTTGGAAAGGCGTGCTGTTGACGATGCCGAGGACGATGGACGCGAAGCGGTAGCCGTCGTGCTCGGCGTCCCGGACGATGGCGCGGATGGTCGGCGCGTCGAAGTGCTCGACGGGGCGCCCGAGCGCATACATCAGGAGCTTCTCGGTCACGGTGTGCACGAACTGCTCGGGCGCGTGCAGCAGCGCCGCCCTGAGGCCCGCCGGCCCCTCGAAGCGCCGGCCGTCGGGAAGGACGCCGCTCGCGTCGATGGGGTCGTTCGACTCGCCCACGGTGCGCCAGCGCCCGACCGCGTCGAAGTTCTCGAGGGCGAAGCCGAGGGGGTCCATCTGGGCGTGGCAGCTCGCGCACGCGGGGTTGGCGCGGTGCTGCTCCATCGCCTCGCGCATCGACCGCGGCTCGCCGCTCTCGGTGGTCTCCTCCAGCGCCGGGATGTCCGGCGGGGGGGGCGGCGGGGGCGACGCGAGCAGGTTCTCGAGAATCCACTTGCCGCGCAACACCGGCGAGGTGCGGGTGGCGTAGGAGGTCAGGGTGAGGATGCTCCCCTGCCCGAGCAGACCCTGTCGCTCCGGCTCGTCGAGCTCGACCCGCCGGAAGTGGCTGCCGTAGACGTGGGGTATCCCGTAGTGCCGGGCGAGCCGCTCGTTCACGAAGGTGTGCCGGGCGGTCAGCAGGTCGAGGACGCTGTTGTCGCCCCGCAGCACGCTGTCGACGAACAGCCCGGTCTCGCGCCGGAACGCGAGACGCAGGTTCTCGTCGAAGCCGGGGAAGAACCCCGCGTCGGGCTCCTTCGCGTCGACGTCTCGGAGGAAGAGCCACTGCTCGGCGAAGTTGTCGACGAGGGCGGCCGACCGCGGGTCGGCGAGCATGCGGCGCACCTGGCGGTCGAGCACCGCGAGGTCGCGCAGCTCGCCGCGGACGGCGGTGTCGAGCAGCTCGTCGTCGGGAATGCTGCTCCACAGGAAGAACGACAGGCGCGACGCGAGCTCGAGGTCGCTGACCGGGTACGCCTCGCCGTCGGCCACGTTCTCCGGGGCGCGCTCGATGCGGAACAGGAACTCGGGGCTGACGAGCAGCCGCTCGAGGGCCCGCTGGATGCCGCGCTCGAACCCGCCCTCGCCGCGCCCCTGCTCGTAGAACGGCAGCAGCCGGTCGAGGTCGCCCTCGGTCACCGGACGCCGGTAGGCGCGGCGCGCCAGCGTCCACAGAATGGAACGCGCGCACGCGGTCTGCTCCGCCTCGGGGCCGCCGGTGCGGGGCCGGCAGATGAGGATGCGCTCGCGGCTGGGGGTGTCGCCGGCCCCGTCGGCGCCGTACGGACCGCTGACGATGACGCTGGCGATGGACGGCTGCCGGCTCCGGGAACGGTACGACCGCACCAGCCCCTCGGGCACCGCCCCGCTCTTCGGCAGGAACGCGACCGCCACCTCGCGCGGGCCGGCCCGCAGGGGCACCCGCACCTGCACGTCGGGGTCGGCGTCGAAGGCGAACACGCCGGTCGCCAGCCGCTCGGGCGGGTTCTCGCCCACCGTGAACAGCTCGACCCGATGGCCGTCCACGCTCACCTCGACGTCGTGCGGCTCGCGGGCGGCGCGGGTGAACTGCACCGTGATCAGGTACTCGCCGTCGAGCGGCAGGTGGCTCCGCACCCGGGTGCCGCCGCGGGTCCCCAGCGGCAGCCCCTCGAGGTGCCCGTCCTGCACGAGGTCGCGGTCGAGCTGGTAGGTGTCGACGATGGGCAGCATCGTCGGGTCGCCGATGGCGAGCCGGCTGATCTTGCGCGCGGCGGCGAGGTACCGCTCCATCAGGGTCGGCGACACGAACAGCAGCTCGGCGAGGTTGTCGAAGCCGCTGGTGGCGTTGTCGGCCGGCAGCATCACCGCGATGTCGAGCTCCTTCGGCAGATCCTCGAGCCCGAGGAGATCGCGGACGGCGTTGGCGTACTCGGTGCGGCTCAGTCGGTGCAGGGCCGGCCGGCGGCCGGGGTCGGGTGCCGCCGCGGCGGCGCGGTCGAGCGACGCCTCGAGCCACGACGCGACCCCTTCGACCGTCGCCTCGTCCGGCCGGGGCCGGCCGATGGGCGGCATGGACCCGCCCCGCAGCTTGCGGACCACCGCCTCCCAGGCCGCACCATGCTCGGCCACGTTCGACGCGTCCAGACGGTCGAGCGACAGCCCGACGGCGCGGAGCTGCGACACCAGCGGCGAGGGCGCGGCCCCTTCGCCGTCGACGACGCGCGCGTTGTGGCAGGTCACGCAGTACCGGTCGAGCACCGCGGTCACGTCACCG
Source organism: Vicinamibacteria bacterium (assembly GCA_022821235.1). GTDB lineage: Bacteria > Acidobacteriota > Vicinamibacteria > Vicinamibacterales > UBA8438 > JAJEEA01. The sequence goes on along the minus strand of JAJEEA010000060.1, from coordinate 25,872 downwards.
GCGGACAACACCGATTCGTGCGCCGGCGGAACCTCGGGCTCAGTGGCGCTGCCCGCCGGCTGGCCGGCCGCGGCGGGCTGAGCGAGCCACCCGCAAGCCAGCGCGGCGAAGGCGAGCGCACCTGTCGATCTCTTGGCCATTGAACCCCTTTTAATACGCGCAATCCCCCGGGTTGTCAACGCCGTGGCGGCCCCGGGGTGCACGTCAGATTCGTGAGACGGCTGCCACCCTGGGCTGTCAGGCTCCCGATTCCCGGTGTTCTCGGCTACGAAACCCCTCCGGAACGCGCCGTCCCGGCCTCAGCGATGCGGGTTTGCGGACCGCGTCTCGCTTCCTCGACGTGCGCCCGAGGCCCCCGCCGGCCCGGCGCGCTCGGGAGTCAGGTCGGCCTGCCGGCCGCCGGTCAGGTCGATGGGCGACCGCTCCCGGCCCCGGCACGAAGGCGGTAATCCGGATCGAGGTTTCCCCGACGCGCCGGGCCGTCGTGCCGCGCGTACCCCCGGGCAGGTCGGCGGTGTTCGTTTCACGGACGCATGCGCAAGGGGGAACGCGAGAAGCCGGCCACCACATGCAGCCTGACCGCCCGGCCGTCGGACCGGGCGCCGGAATCGGCCTTCGCCCCGCAGCCTCCCCCGATTCGGTATAGTGTTCACTCAGACACCGGGTCGATTGGACCTGTAGAAGCATCGAGTCACGTTGGCCCCGACGCACGACACGCGCGTCGTCGAGGCGACACAGACGCCTCGGTGGACGCAAGTGAGCGTGTTTCATGACATCGGGCGGGCGGCGGCCCGATCGCTGAGGGTCGGTCTGATGGAAACCGCATCGCCGACGGCTCCGGGAGGCTGCCTGACCGGCACGCCCGGCCGGCCGTCAGGCGTGGAACGGTCTCGCCGTTCGAGGATGAGCTGATGAACATGCGCGACCGCACTGGACCGTGGCCGCTGGCCGCCTGCGTCGCCGCGGGTCTGCTGGCGATGGGCTTGGCGACCCGGGCGGGCGCCCAGCCGGGCGACGGGGCGCTCGTCGACGCCGCGCGACAGGGCACGTCGGAGACGGTGGCGGATCTTCTCGTGGCGGGCGCCGACGTCGATGCCGCCGGGCCCGACGGGACGACGGCGCTGCACTGGGCGGTGCGACGGGACGACCGTCCCCTCGCCCGCCGCCTCATCGCGGCCGGCGCCGATGTCGACGCCGCGAACCGTTACGGGGTGACGCCGCTCGCCCTGGCCGCCGCCAACGGCAGCGCCCCCCTCGTGGCGGCGCTGCTCGACGCCGGCGCGGACCCGGGGGCCGCGAGCCCCGGCGGCGACACGCCGCTGATGATGGCGGCCCGGACCGGGCGGCCCGAGGTCCTGCATCGGCTGCTCGAGGCCGGCGCCGACGTGCACGCGACGGAATCGTGGCGGGGGCAGGACGCCCTGATGTGGGCGGCGGCAGAGGGCCATGCCGACGCCGTCCTCACGTTGATCGCGGCCGGGGCGGACGTCAAGGCCCGGTCGAACGGGCGGCTCACGCCGCTGCTGTTCGCGGTGCGCGGAGGACACGTCGCCGCGGTCGAGGCCCTCCTGGCGGCGGGCGCCGACATCCACGGCGCCGCGCGCGACGGCACCACCCCGCTGGCCCTCGCCGTCGTCAACGCGCACTACGAGTTGGCGGGGCGGCTGCTCGAGCTCGGCGCCGACCCCAATCGCCCCGACCCCCGGGGCTCGGTGCTGCACGCGCTGGCGTGGATACGGCGCCCGGGGTCGGGACGGCCGCCGCTTCAGACCGGCACCCTCGACAGCCTCGACCTGGCTCGCGCCCTCCTCGACGCGGGCGCGAACCCGAACGCCCGCATCGACTGGCGGGAGATTCCCTTCGAGGTCGACCTCGGCATCGTCAGGCCCCCGCCGGGCATCTCCGTCGGGCGCAACTTCCTGAGCTTCGTGGGGGCGACCCCGTTCTACCTCGCGGCCAAGCACGCCGACGTCGACCTGATGCGGCTGCTCGTCCGGCACGGGGCGGACCCCCTGACCCCGACCGACCAGCGCATCACGCCGCTGATGGCGGCGGCGGGGGTCGGCTTCTGGGACGGCGAGAGCCCCGGCCCCCTGAACGGCACGCCGGAGGAGGTGCGGCTGGAAGCGGTCCGCCTCGCCATCGAGCTGGGCAACGACATCCACGCGGCGACCGACTTCGGGGACACCCCGCTCGTCGGCGAGGGCCGCGACCTGCTGCTGCGGCACCCGCTCAACCTCCTGGAGCTCGACGCGCAGCGGGACCGCGGCGACATGCGCTGGGGCGGCAGCACCGCCCTGCACGGCGCGGCGATGATGGGGTCGAACCTGATCGTGCGATACCTGTTGGAGCGGGGCGCGGACATCGACGCGCCGAATGCCATCGGGTGGACCCCGCTGATGATCGCCGGGGGGGTCTTCGTGGCCAACACCGAGAAGGCGTGGCCCGACACGGTGGCCCTGCTCCAGGAGCTCGGCGCCGGATCGAACTAGTGGTGCGTCACGTCCCAATCTTCGGATACGGATATGGGTTTGGGGCCCGCAATCGTTGACGAATCACCGCCCACGAACCCGAACATTCAGTCATGACGCAGCACTAGTGTCCCGGCCGTGAAGTTCGTGGAAGCTCTGAATCGCGGTGAATGTCTGCAAAAGGACAGGGGAAATGACGCGCAAGAACGTTCCGCGAACCACGTTCAGGACACTGGCGTCCCGGCCGTGAAGCTCACGCGGCCGATCGAGGGGCTCGGCGTTGGTGCAGCAGGAGCGCCGCCGCCGGCCGCGGGGCTGGTCGGGCAGGAAGCGGCGCCGCGGACGGCGATTCCCGGGCCAGTGCACATCGGCGGTTGCACGGCCACGGCGTTCAGGTAGTCGGATTGGGAGACACGACATGATGCGAAGGATCTGCGCACTCGCGGCCGCCGCCGCCCTCGCCGCCATCGCGGCGAGCGCCCTGCACGACGACACCCTCTCGGCCCAGGCCAACGACGGCGTCATCACCGGCACCGTCACCAGCGGCGACGGGGCCGAGGCCGGCGTGTGGGTGATCGCCGAGACCGACGACCTCGAGACGGTGTTCCGCAAGATCGTCGTCACCGGCGACGACGGCCGGTTCCTGCTGCCCGAGCTGCCCGCCGCCACCTACGACGTGTGGGTGCGGGGCTACGGCCTCGTCGACTCGACGCCGGTCGAGGCGGCGCCGGGGGCCGATCTCGACCTGCGGGCGACGGTCGCGGCCACCCCGCAGGAGGCGGCGCAGGTCTACCCCTCGAACTACTGGCTCGCCCTCATCGACCTGCCCGACGCCCACGAGTTCCCCGGCACCGGCGAGGACGGCAACGGCATCAACGAGCGGCTGCAGAGCCAGGACGAGTGGATCAACGTGCTGAAGGGCTGCCAGCGCTGCCACCAGGTCGGCAACGAGCGCACCCGGGTGGTGCCCGACCTCGCCGACTTCGACTCGAGCATCGAGGCGTGGGACGACCGGACGCAGCGCGGCCAGCGCGGGTCGCTGATGGCCAGCTTCATCACCCAGTTCGGCCGGAGCCGCGGCCTCGAGATGGTCGCCGACTGGAGCGACCGCATCGCCGCCGGCGCGGTGCCCCCGGCCCCGCCGCGGCCGTCCGGCATCGAGCGCAACGTCGTGCTGACGCAGTGGAACTGGGGCGACAACGTCGCCTTCGTGCACGACGAGATCGCCACCGACAAGCGCAACCCGACGGTCAACGCCAACGGCCCCATCTACGGCGTCGACATCGGCAACGACTTCCTCCTCATCACCGACCCCAACCGGCACGCCTCGCGCATGCTCAAGATCCCGTTGCGGGTGGACCCGTCGACGGTGCCGTCGATGTTCCGGACCGAGGGGTTCAAGGCGTGGCGCGACTTCGGCGAGCGGGCGGTGTGGAACGACCCCGCCAACCCGCACAACCCGATGCTGGACGCCGAGGGGCGCGTGTGGCTGACCACCCGGGTGCAGTCCATCGACAACCCCGCGTGGTGCCGCGAGGGCTCCGACAACCGCTTCGCGCAGTACTTCCCGGTCGACCGCGCCGGGCGGCACACCGGCTACTACGACCCCGAGACGGAGGAGTTCGAGCTCATCCACACCTGCTTCGGCACCCACCACCTGCAGTTCGCCGAGGACGACAACGACACGCTCTACTTCAGCGGGGGCGGGCAGGTCATCGGCTGGCTCGACACGAAGATGTACGACGAGACCGGCGACGAACAGGCATCGCAGGGCTGGTGCCCGACGGTGCTCGACACCAACGGCGACGGGGTCGTCACCAAGCCGTGGAACGAGCCGGCCCGAGGCGGGACGGAGGCCGAGCACGACTCCGCCCTCGACACCCGCATCATCGCCGGCGCGTACGGGGTCATCACCAACCCCGTCGACGACGCGGTGTGGATAGTCTCCGACCGCTATCCCGGCGACCTCGTCCGCCTCGACCGCGGCGACAACCCGCCCGAGACGTGCGTGGCCGAGCTCTACGTGGTGCCGGCCGAGCACGGCTACCGCACCCGCGGCCTCGACGTCGACCGGAACGGCGTGCTCTGGGCGGCGTTGGCGGGGAGCAGCCACTTCGCCAGCTTCGACCGCTCGAAGTGCACCGTCTTCAGCGGCCCCGAGGTGCGCGACGGCCGCCACTGTGACGAGGGGTGGAGCTTCTACAAGGTTCCCGGCCCCAACTTCGAGGGCACCGACATCGGCACCGACTTCCACTACTACAACTGGGTCGACCAGTTCGACACGCTGGGGCTGGGCGAGAACGTCCCCATCGCCAACGGCTCGAGCTCGGACTCGCTGCTCGCGCTGATGCCCGAGACCGGGGAGTGGGTGACCCTGCGGGTGCCCTACCCCCAGGGCTTCCACAGCCGCGGGCTCGACGGCCGCATCGACGACCCCGACGGCGGCTGGAAGGGACGCGGCGTCTACGCCACCTACGGCGCCGACGCCGCGTGGCACGTCGAAGGAGGGCCGGTGGAGCCGGGCAATCTGGTGAAGTTCCAGATTCGGCCCCACCCGCTGGCGAACTAGCGTCGACCGCGCGACGCGCGACGCGTCAACGCGCGGCCTGACGGCCGCGTTGGGAAGTTCGCTGGTGCGAGACTCTCGCACCGGCAGCGTGTGGCCCTCAGCACGGCAGGGCGGCGCGAGCCTGAAGGTCGGAGAGAGTTCGGCCAAGCGAGCGGCAGTCGTCAAGTACAGTCCGGGATTGCGCCCAGGCGTCGGCGCCGCGGAGCTGCAGACGGCGGCCGGGTCGGTCGGACAGCTACGGAGCCGGCGACGATGGACGATGGACGACCCCGGCGCCGCCCCGGAGAGACGACCCCGGCGCCACCCCCGGAGAGACGCAAGTGAAACGCAGATCGCAGTTGGCAAGTAGAGAGAACAGCAGGCGGAGCAAGTAGAGAGCACAGCAGGCAGCAAGAACGGCAAGGCCGTAGAGAACGGCAAGGAGTTAATCCATGACAGGTCTACAGCAGCTTTCACGCATCGTTCCGGCGGCCCTCGTCGCCGCCGGCCTGACACTCGGGGCCGCCCCCGCCGCCCACGCCCAGGACGAGGCGCCCGAGGGCGTCGTCAACTACACGCGCGTCGACGCCACCGTCGCCTGCGCCGGGGCGACGCCGGCCTCGGCGATGCCGGCGCTCAGGGACATGGGCTTCGCGTCGGTCATCAACTTCCGCACCGCCGGGGAGAACGGCGCCGACATCGAGGGCAGCCGGGCCGCGGCCGAGGAGGCCGGGCTGAACTACATCCACATTCCGTTCCGGACTCCCACCGACGAGCATACCGAGACGTTCCTCGCCGCCATCGCCGACGAGGCCAACCAGCCCGCCTACATCCACTGCGGATCGGCCAACCGCGTGGGCGCCATGTGGTTCATCAAGCGCGTGGTGGGCGACGGCTGGGACACCGACCGGGCCATGGCCGAGGCGGAGACGATCGGCCTGCGCAGCGAGGCCTTGAAGGCGTTCGCGACCGAGTACGTGGCGAGCCGGTAACCAGCGATGCGAGGCCGCGCCCTCGACCCCGACGCAGCCCGTTTCTGCGTCGGGGCGTCCGGCGCGCGGCGGTGAGGCCGCCCGCCTCGACCCCCGGCGCAGCCCGTCTCTGCGGTCGCGGGGCGTTCGGCGCGCGGCAACGTCGTTTCCGTCAACGTCCTGACCGGCCGGAGAACGCGCTCATGGGCTGCTGCGAGGCCACCAACCCGAACCTGCTCGGCGTCGTGTCGGGTCCCGCCGCCGGTCCCGGCCGGACCGGCGGCGACCGGCCCGATCCGGAGGCCGACTGGGACCGGCGCACGGCCCTGAAGACGCTGCTCGGGGCGGGCGCCGTCATCGCCGTCAGCGGCGGGTGCGGTCCGCGACCGCGGGACGGGGCGACGCCGCTCAGCCTCGCGTTCTGCGGGCAGCTCCTGTGCGTCGTGCCCTACGAGGTGACGCGGGTCCGGGGGCACTTCGCCGACCAGGGGTTCGACGTCGAGCTGATCTACACGCGCGGGGGCAACGCGGCGGTCCAGGCGCTGGTGGGGGGCGCTGTCGACTACGCGGGCAGCTCGTTCGACGTCGCCCTGCAGGCGGCGGCCAACGGCGCCCGGATCCGCCGGGTGGCGTCGACGGGCCGGCTGCCGCTCTTCGCCCTCGCCGTCGCCCCCGACCGCAGCGCCGAGATCGACGCCGTCTCCGACCTCGAGGGCCGCACCGTCGGCGTCTCCGCCCTCGGCAACGCCGATCACGCGCTGCTGCTGTTCCTCCTCGACCAGGCCGGCGCCGACGCCTCGAGCGTGCAGTTCGCCACGGTCGGCACCAACCTCTTCGACGCGCTGCGCATCGGGCAGCTCGACGCGGCCATGGTGCAGGAGCCGGCCCTGACCCTGATCACCGAGGCGGGGGGACGCGAGCTCGTCAACTTCATGGAGCTCGACGAGGCCCGCCGGCACGTCGGCGGCGCCTACGAGTTCATGGGGGTGGCGGTGCGGGCGGCCGAGCGCGACGAGCGCCTGGACGAGATACGCCGCCTGGCAATCGCGCTGGAACGCGGCCTCGCCGACACCCGGACCCTGCCTCCCGGCGACATCGTGGCCGCCCTGCCCGCCGCCCTCGTCGCCGGGGGCGATCTCGACCAGCTCGAGGCGATCGTCGAGCGCTATCGGCTGTCGCTGTATCCCGAGCGGGTCGCCGTCGATCTCGACGCCGCGGGACGGGTGGTCAGGGCCCAGGAGATCGCCGGGCTCCTCGAGCCGGGACAGGTCGATCTCGCCACCCTGGTCGACGCGGATGCCCTCGCCGGCTGATCCCCGAGGGCGGCGGGCCGCCACACCCGCTCATTCCGCCACGACTTCCGAATCGACGCCAGTGTCTTCGATGGCCGAACCCGGGCCGCCCGCTCGACCCATGGCCTCCGAGTCGACTCGAGTGCCTTCAACGGCTGAGCCCCCCCGGCGGCCACTCGCCGCACGCGGGGACGCCGATGCCTCCGAATCGACGACAGTGCCTTCGATGGCCGAACCCGGGCCGCCCGACGCACCCGCTCGACTCTCCGTCCCCGAGACCCTGCTGCGCATCCGCGGCCTGTCGGTCGGATTCGGCGGGCCGCCGGTCATCGAGGGCATCGACCTCGACGTGGGGGCCGGCCAGTTCGTCAGCCTCATCGGCCCGTCCGGCTCGGGCAAGACGAGCATCCTGCGGGTGGTGACCGGGCTCCTCGAGCCGCTGCAGGGCACCGTCGACCTCGCCGTGGCCCTGCCCGACGTCGGCTTCCTGTTCCAGGACGACGCGCTCCTGCCGTGGCGCACGGCGCGGCAGAACGTGGCCCTCGGGCTGCGCATCCGCGACGTCCCCCCGGCCGACGCCGACGCCCGGGCCGACCACTGGCTGGCGACGCTGGGCCTCGCCGGCTACGGCGACCGCTTCCCCGCCCAGCTCTCCGGCGGCCAGCGAAAGCGGGTGGCCATCGCCCAGGTGCTGGCCCTGCGCCCGCGGCTGCTGCTCATGGACGAGCCGTTCGCCGCCCTCGACGCCATCGTCCGCACCCGCATCACCCAGGAGCTGCTGGACTGGGTCGAGCGCGACCGCCTCACGGTGCTGCTCGTCACCCACGACCTCGAGGAGGCGATCTGCGCGTCGGACGCGGTCGCGGTGCTCGGCCACGGCCCCCGGGCGGCGATGCGCGCACGGCACGCCGTCGACATCCCGAGGCCGCGCGACGTCCTCGACGCCAAGCGGCATCCCGCCTTCGGGCCGCTGCTGCGGACGCTGTGGAACGACCTGACGGCGGAGGCCCCGCCCTCCCCCGCCACCGGCAGCGAGACGCCAGGCAGGATGTCGAGCCCGGCGGGAGACTCGGTGGAGGGCCCACCTTCGCCCACCGCGGACGGCGAGGCCCCGGCCGGCAGGTCGGGAGTGCCGGGGGCCTCCGGGAAGGGCTCACCTTCGCCCACCACGGACGGCGCGGCTCCGGTTGGCGGCCCGGGCGCACCGCGAAACTCGGCGGACAGCTCACCTTCGTCCAACGCAACCCGTGAGGCGGGTCGATGACGGGAATCACCGCCGGCCCGGCCCTCCGGCGCACCACCGCGCTGCTCGTCCTGCTCGCCGTGTGGGAGCTGCTCTCCCGGGTCGGCTTCCTCGACCCCTTCTACGCGCCGCCCCCGTCGGCGGTCGGCGGGGTGATGCTCGACCTCGCCGGCGGCGAGCTCTGGCCGCACCTCGGCGCCACCGCCACCGCGGCCATCGCCGGCCTCGCCGCCGGCCTCGCCATCGGCATCGCGCTCGGCTTCGCGGCCGCCCTCCTGCCGTGGCTCGCCGAGCTGCTCGAGCCGGTGATGATCCTCCTCAACGCGATCCCCCGCGTCATCCTCGCCCCGCTCTTCGTCATCTGGCTCGGCATCGGGCTCGCGTCGAAGCTCGCGCTCGCGACCATCCTCGTTGCGGTGCTCATCTTCTTCGCCGTCTTCAACGGCATCAAGGAGGTGGACCGGCGCCTCGTCGAGCGCGTCCGCACCCTCGGCGGCGGGCGCCGCGTCCTCGTCCGCGAGGTCTACGTCCCGTCGGTCACCGCCTGGGTGCTGGGCAACTTCAAGGTCGCGGTGGGCTTCGCCTTCACCGGCGCCGTCGTCGGCGAGTTCGTCGCCTCGAGCCGCGGCCTCGGCTACCTCCTCCAGTTCGCCCAGAGCACCTACAACGCGGCCCTGACCCTCGCCCTGATCGTCATCATCATGACGTTCGTGCTGCTGCTCTTCGCCCTCGCCGGCCGCCTCGAGCGCCGCCTGCTCCGCTGGCGGTTCTCCTAGTCGGGGTCGACGTCAAGAGCGAAGCGGAGCGCACCGGTGATCTCTCCCATGCGCTCGGAGAGCAGTGTCGTGATGAGCGCACCGAGTCTGGCGCGGGACACTGTCTGGACGTGGTCGAGGTTGGCGGCGCAGGTCCTGGGCATGCCGTCGTCGCGCGTCAGAACGACCTCGGTCGGCATGTCCCGGATCCTGCTCGTCACGGGCGCAACCGTCACCTCCGACCGGAACGCCAGGGCGGCGGTGCGGGTCAGGATGACGACGGGACGCTGCTTGTCCGGACGGCCGAACCGGTACCACCGCACATCCCCCCGCTGGATCAATCGGGCCACACCTGCTCCTGCTCCCAACCGTCGAACTCGCCTGGCCGCACCGGATGGCGCCCATAGCCGCGACGATGACGCTCCTCCAGCGCCTTGACCCGCATGCGTTCCAGCGCGTCGGTCAGCGCCTTGCGGGTGAAGGCGGATCTCGTGGTTCCGAGCCGTTGCGCGGCGCCGTCCACGGCTTCCACCAGCGCCTGATCCAACGTCATCTGGACGGTTCTCATCGGGCTCATGATCCCTGATTGTAGCTATGATGCACACCATTGCAATAGCGATTGATACAGCTATTCCCGGAACCGCTCCGGCCACGGAGCGAGCGACGAGGCGCACAAAGCGCGGACTACGGCGTGCCCAGGACAAAGCGTAGCGGTGATGGAACAGTGCCCCAGTTGTAGCGAGAACGAAGCTCAGTAGAGCCGGTTGCGGGCCGCCTCGTCCAGCGAGGCATCGATGGCGGCGGCGTCCGCGCCCCGGATCTGGTCGGCCAGCATCTGCCCGTAGGTCGGGAGGCGCGAGCGCTCCACATGGGCCTCGGGGTCCCACAACCGCGCCCGGATGAGGGCCTTGGCGCAGTGCAGGAACGCGCGCTCGACGGTGACGCGCAGGACCGAGACGGGCGGCCGGCCCTTCATCGACAGGGGCTCGAGCAGGTCGGCGTCGGTGACGATCTCCGCCGTGCCGCTCACCCGAAGCGTCTCGTTCATGCCCGGCACGAGGAACAGGAGCCCGACGTGGGGCTGGGCGACGACGTTCCGCAGCGAGTCGGTGCGGTTGTTCCCGGGGCGGTCGGGAATCAGCAGGGTCCGCTCGTCGGCCACCGCGACGAACCCGGGGACGTCGCCGCGGGGAGAGACCTCGGCCCGGCCGTCGGCGCCGGCGGTGCTGAGCACGCAGAACGGCGAGAGGGCGATGAAGCGCCGGCAGTGCCGGTCGAGATGGTCGAGCACCTTCTGCTGCGACCGCTCGCTCGGCTCGCCGTAGACCCTGCGCAGCTCGGACTCGCTCGTTATGGGCATCGCCGCATCTCCCGCATGGCCGCCGGCGATCGGGGCTCCTTGCGCGCCACGTCCACCGGCCGGGGGCCGCGGCGACCGGGTGCCGCCCAGATCGCCCCGGGGCGCATCCACGCGCCACGGGTTCCGGACGGCCGGACCGTTCACGAGTACCACACTTGCCGGGCCCTGTCGATATCGGGCGGGCCCGCGACGCCGGGACGGGGCGTCACCGGCCGGGCCTGTCGTATCGGGCGGGCCCGCGGCGCCGGGACGGAGCCGCCACCGAAATTACCGTAGCCGTCGCACCGCGAATGGATCTAAGGTAATGGAGATCGAGTCTACTCGTCGACGAAGCATCCGCATGCGGAGGGAACCTGCGATGAAATCCACCCGACACGTCGTTGCGCTCGCCGGGGTGCTGGCGGCGCTCGTCGCCATGCCCGCGACGGCCCAGGAGGCCGGCTTCCATCACATTCACATCACCGCGTCGAGCCCGACCGAGGGCGTGCGGTGGTACGTCCGGCATCTCGACTGCGAGCCCGTCGCCGACCGGCCCGACACCGCCGACTGCGGCAACGCCGAGCTGACCTTCATGGTGCAGCCGACCCTCGGCAGCACCCAGGGCACCGGGGTCAACCACATCAGCTTCTCGTATCCGGACCTGCCGGCCAAGATGGCCGAGCTCGAGGCGGTGGGGGTGCGGGGATCGGGCGTGCGGTTGCAGCGCTTTCCCGACGGGTCGACCTGGCGCGACGTGCCCGGTCTGTACAGGCTCGGCTACATCTTCGACCCCTGGGGCACCCGCATCCAGATGGTCGAGGACCACGACACCCTGGGCTTCCACCACGTCCAGTTGAGCGCCGAGGACCCGGACGCGACCCTGGCGTGGTACCGCGACGTGCTGGGCGGCGAGCCGGCGAGCCTGCGGGGACAGATGGACGCCCTGCGGTTCGGCGACGTCTGGGTGCTCGTTTCCGAGCACGAGCTGGGGGTGCCGGCGTCGACGGTCGGGCGCGCCATCGACCACATCGCGTTCGTCGTCGATGACCTCGACGCGGCCGCGGCCGCGATGGCCGAGCTCGACGTGGTCTTCGAGCAGGAGCCGTCGGTGCCCGCGAACGCCCGCACCCAGGTCCAGCGGGCGCTCCTCGTCGCCCCCGACAGCGTGCGGCTGGAAGTGGTGGAGACGGGCTGGGCCGGCCTGGAGACCGACCGCCCGGCAGAGGTCGCCACCGCCGACCTCGAGCCCTACGACGTCCCCCGCACCCCGTGGGGCGAGCCCGACTTCCAGGGCGTGTGGACCGGCAACTCCGCCCACGGCATCCCCCTCGAGCGCCCCGAAGAGCTGGAGGACATCGAGTCGCTGACGCCGGAAGAGGCCGAGGCGCGGCGCGAGCGCGGCACCCTCGGCAGCATCTGGGGCTACGAGCGCGAGTGGCGCGACACCACCCTGGGCTACGTCAAGACCGCGCCGTCGCGGCAGGTGGCGATGGTCGTCGACCCGCCCGACGGGCGCATCCCGCCGCTGACCGCCGCCGCCGAGGCGCGCCTCGCCAACCGCGTCGACACGTCGGGCGTGGGCCGCATCGCCGACGGCCCCGAAGACCTCAGCCTGTTCGTGCGCTGCATCACCCGCGGCCTCCCCGGCCTGATGATGCCGTCCATCTACAACAACGGCCTGCAGATCGCGCAGGGTCCGGGGTTCGTCGCCATCCAGAAGGAGATGATCCACGAGACACGCATGATCCCGACCGAGCCGCGCCCCGCCCCCGGCCCCGGCCTGAGCTCGTGGCTGGGCATCCCGCAGGGCCGCTGGGAGGGCGACACCCTGGTGGTCGAGACCACCAACTTCAACGGGCGGGCGCCGTACCGCGGATCCACGGAGAACCTGCGGCTGACCGAGCGATTCACGCGGCTCAGCCCCACCGTGCTCGAGTACCAGTTCACGGTCGACGACCCCGCGACCTGGACCCGGCCGTGGACCGCCATGTTCCGGTACGACAAGGACGACGAGCAGTACGAGCTGGTCGAGTACGCCTGCCACGAGGGCAACTACGGGATGACCAACATCCTGAGCGGCGCCCGGGCGCGCGAGCAGGCGGAGGAAGGCGGCCAGTAGAGTCCACGTCCGACCGGCCGGCTGGGGCGGGGACCGCCACGCTGCATGAACGCGCAACGTGTTCGATTGCCGTTTCGCCGGCCGGTTGGTACCAAGCGAGACCGGTACGAACAGCCGAAGCAACGAAGACGACCTCCGGCTGTTCACGGTGGGTTGTGGCCTTTGGTGGCGCTCGCGGGCTTTGGAACGCCTGCCGGTTCGCTCGCTTGCGGGCAGCGTGGAGGCACTGGACGGCGCACAGCGGTACACGTCAACTCGGAGCAGCACTGAGCCGCACCGGAGCAGGACATGACGAACGCCCCACGACGGAATGGGTTTCGGTTTGGCGCCCTGATCGCCTTGGCGCTCACGGTTTCGCTGGCCGCGCTACCCTACCCGGCGGCCGGCCAGGGGGCCGAGCCGGTGAGCCGGGCCGAGTTCGACCGGTGGATGGAGGAGATCTCCAACTGGGGCCGCTGGGGTCCCGAGGACGAGCTCGGCACCCTCAACCTGATCACCGACGAGACCCGGCGTGCCGCCGCCGGGCTCGTGGAGGACGGCGTCTCGGTGTCGATGGCCCTCGACCTGAACACCGAGCGGGACGCCCTGAACGCCAACCCGTTCGAGCACACCCTGTCGACGTCGCGCTTCGCCGAGCACGAGGTGGCGGGCGACGTCTACAGCGTGCAGTACCACGGGTTCGCGCACTCGCACGTCGACGGCCTGCCCCACTTCGCCCACAAGGGCCGCATGTACAACGGCTTCCCGGTGAGCGGGCTCCGCGAGGACGGGGCCGAGCGGCTCGGCATCCACAACGCGCGGAACGGCATCGTGACCCGCGGCGTGCTCGTCGACATGCCGCGGCACCGCGGCGTCGACTACCTCGAGCCGGGCACCGCCCTCACCGCCGAGGACATCGAGGCGTGGGAGGAGGCCACCGGCATCCGCGTCGGCAGCGGCGACGTGCTGCTCATCCGCACCGGCCGCTGGGAGGCGGTGCGGCAGCTCGGGCAGTGGAACTTCGTTGAGCGGGCGGCGGGCTCGCACGCCTCGGTCGCCAAGTGGCTGAAGGAGCGGGACGTCGCGGTCATCGGCAGCGACGGCGTCAGCGACGTCATGCCCTCGGGCATCGACGGGCTCGCCAACCCCCTCCACGAGCTCGTCATCGTGGGGCTCGGCATGCCCATACTCGACAACCTCGACCTCGACGCGGTCGCGGCCGAGGCGGCCCGGCGCGGCCGCTGGGAGTTCCTCTTCGTGGGGGCGCCGCTACGGGTCGTGGGCGGCACCGGATCGCCGTTGAACCCGCTCGCCGTGTTCTGATCCGGAGCGGGGTGACGCCGGTCACCCCGCACGCGTCTCCCGCCGCCGCGGCGGCTTCCTGCAGTAACTGCCCATGACCCTGGGGATCGAGTAGGACCGCGAGGACGACGGCCGGTGGCTGGCGGAGGTGCCGGCCCTCGCCGGGGTGATGTGCTACGGCGAGACCCGGGACGACGCCGTCGCCCGGGTTCAGGCGCTGGCGCTACGGGTCATCGCCGATCGGCTGGAGCACGGCCAGACGGAGCCGTCGCTCCTGAACGTGTCCTTCGAGGCGGCGTGAGTCGCTGGCGGGCGGCCAAGGCCCATCGAGTGCTCGACGCCCTCTGCCGAATCGGCTGGGAGGTGAAGCGACAGAGCGGCTCGCACAGGACGCAGCAACGCCTCGGACGAGCCAACTTCGTGTTCGCCTTCCACGACGGCAAAGAGATCGCCCCCCGACCAGCGTCCTGACGCTGCGCACGCCCGGCACCGAGAGCACCATCTCGTCGTCGACCTTGCGGACGTCCAGGACCTGTACGGCCACACCGGTGCCTCGACAACCCGGAGCTGTGCGACACCCACGCTCGCCAAGCAGCGCGACGCCATCAAGCGCCTGCGGGTGGTGCGCGCGGGGTGAACGGCGGTCCAGCTTGGCGCGTCCTGCCGCCGAGAACAACTACAATGAACACTGGAGGGAGCGGTGATCGGGCCAGCGCCCGACGGAACCGAGGCAAGGCATGGCACGATCAGAAGACGAACGTCGCCGCCTCGAGGGGGTTCGCGCAGTCAAGCTCCGCTTCAGGATCAGCGCGTACTCGCCAGCGACCATGCCAATGGCGCGACTGGCGCGCTACCTGGACAACCTCGCCACGGTGCTCGGAGAGACCAAGAGTGTGCATCTCGTGGGCGTCGAGGACGGAAGCACCATTCCCGTCCTGACGGTCGAGCACGAGGCGTACCCGAAGTTGCGCCAACGCGTCAACGAGGTGCGCAACTGCGAGGGATCGGAGTACGTCCTGAAGGCGAGACGCGCGATCGAGGATGACCTGGCAGCCGACGACGCCGAGTTCGCCGAACTGGTCGACGAAGAGGGCGCCCGGATCCTGCTCTTCGCCGGCGCAACGGGTACCGACGAACCCGAGTACGGTCCGTTCTCCCAGCCCGGCACCCTGGACGGCGTGCCCATCGTCATCGGCGGCAAGGACGACCCGGTCCCGGTGCATCTGCAGAGCCATGATCGTGTCCACAACTGTCGGGCATCACGCGAGCTGGCGAAGAGCATCGGCGCGCATCTGTTCACGACGCCGTTGCGTGTTTCGGGCGTCGGACGCTGGTTGCGCGACCAAGACGGCGCCTGGACGATGCTCTCCTTCCGCATCCATGAGTACGCGGAGTTGAGGTCGGAATCGCCGGCCGACGCCACAAGACGCCTTCAGTCGATCGACGCCGCCTGGAAGCAGCGCGCCGACCCGTTGGGCGACCTGTCGGCTCTGCGCAGGTTCGGGGGATAGCACGCACCGTGCGGGTGGCATTCGACTCCGTGATCCTCGGGGCCTGCCTTCACCCCGAAGCGTCGTACCCGAAGCCCGTCGACCGCGTTCCGGAGCGGCTGAAGCACTTCGTGCAGACGCTTGATGCGGCGCGTGCCACGATCATCATCCCGACCCCGGCGCTGAGCGAGTTCCTCGTCCTGGCGGCTGGCGATGCGAGCGCCTACCTGTCGGAATTGACCGACAGCGCCGTCTTCGTCGTCGAGCCCTTCGACCTCAAGGCGGCGATCGAGGCGGCAGCATCGCAGCGGAAGGCGATGGAGGCGGGGAACAAGCGATCGGGCGCGGTCGGCCCTTGGCAGAAGGTGAAGGTGGATCGGCAGATCGTGGCCATCGCCAAGGTGCATGGTGTCGATGAGCTGTACACGGACGACGACGTCAGTCGACTCGCCGAGACTGACGGCATTCGCGTCAAGGGCGTCGCGGACCTTCCCCTTCCGCCCGTGGATCCGCAGCCGCCCCTCTTCTCCGACTCGGATGCTGCCTGACGCGGCAGCGCCTCGACACGGCGGCCTCCTTGAACGGCAGGACACGAGGCGCGACCGGTCGAGTCGATCGATGACCCGTGTTTCTTGCGCGCCAGCCGCGGAGGGCCGCCAGCTCCTCAGGGTCGCCCGTGACCACGGGCACGTAACCCTCGGCGTCGGGCCCAGGTCCGCTTGAGGTCGACGACCACGGCGCGGTGCGCGCCCCCACCAAGCCAGGAGTCAGCGCCGTAGAACGGCGCGGACTCGTGGAGGGTTGGTTGGGCGCCCAGCGGAGGCCGCAGCGCAACCTTGCGGTCGCGTTCGGCGACGATGGGGCGGGCTAGTCCCGCCCCGCCGCCCGGCGGCCGACCTCGATCATCTCGGGGCCGCCGATCAGCACCCGGAACCCCTCGCGGATGCGGCGCTCGACGTCGTCCGGCCCCGCCGTGATGGCGCACGGCAGCCCCGCCGCGGTGGCCGCGCGCAGCACCGTCTGCAGCGCCTCCTCGGTCGCCTCGGCGTCGCCGCCGTAGGCCATGCCGAGGTCGCCGGGGGCCGCCATCAGCATGCTGACCCCGGGCACCGCCGCGATCTCGTCCACGTTGGCGATGCCGATCTTGTTCTCGATCTGGATCATGTTGAGCAGCTCGCCCTGCGGGTCGAGGGGCCAGACGTCGGCCCTGGCGATGTACTCGGCGCCCGACACGCCCCAGTAGCGGACGGCGTTGCCCGGGCCGGACCCGCGCAGACCTTCCGGCTCGGCGTCGGCCGCGCCCACCCGCTGCGGATAGCGCATCGACCGGACGAGGTGCAGCGCCTGCTCGGCCGTCTCGATGTGCGGGGCGATGATGCCGTGCGCCCCCTGGTCGAGGGCGTTCTTGAGCATCCACTCGTTCATCTCGCGGCCGTTGGCGGGAATGCGCACCCACACCGCCTTGTCGGTGCCGGGCCGGCCGCGGCGCAGGATCTGCGCGGGGTCGAGCAGGTACTGCATGTAGTCGCGCAGCTCGACCATGTCGAGGGGCCCGTGCTCCATGTCGAAGAAGATGTAGTCGGCGTCGGACCGGGACATGTCGACGGCCCCCGACGCCCCCGACTCGACGTTGGCGAACGAGCCGAAGACGACCTCGCCGTCGGCGAGAAGCTGGACGACGTCGAGCAGGTGGTCGGGCCCCTGCGCGGCGGGGCGGGCGGGAGCGCTCGCGAGAGCGGCGGCGGCGACGAGGGCGGCGGCGAGGCAGGCGGCGCGGCGCGGGTTCGGCGTTGCGGTCATGGTCGGTTCCTTTCCGGGATGACGGCTCCCGGCTCACTCGTCCGGAACGACGGCTCCCGACTCATTCGTCCGGGATGACGGCTCCCGGCTCATTCGTCCGGGATGACGGCTCCGGCTCGCTCGGCCGGGCGACGGCTCGGCTCACTCGGTCGGGAGAGTGTAGTTCGCCATCCAGTTGATGCCGAACTTGTCGGTCCACAGCCCGAAGTACGCGCCCCAGAACGTCTCCTCCAGCGGCATCAAGACCTTGCCGCCGGCAGACAGCGCCGCGAACAACCGGTCGACGTGCTCCCGGCTCTCGCCCTCGATGCTGATCGAGAAGTTGTTGCCGACGACGACCGGCGGCCCGAACCCCGGCGCGCTGTCGCTGCCCATCAGCACGCTCGACCCGACGGGCAGGGACACGTGCATGACCCGGTCCTTGTGGTCGTCCGCCACGGGCATGTCCGGCGGCGCGTCGGCGAAGGTCTGGAACGACTGGAACTCCCCCCCGAAGACGGAGCGGTAGAACTCGAAAGCCTCGCGGCAGTTGCCGTCGAACGTCAGGTACGTGCTCAGCGACATATGTTGTCCTCCTTGATGATCAGCATACTCGACAGGGCCGGGGCTCGGGAGCCTGGAGGGCCGGGCGGCGGGTGCGACCGCACGACCGCGGTTTCGGGAACGGCGCGTCTGCCCCCACGGACGGCTCCTCTTCGTCGACCGGCCGGGGTTCGGGCGGGAGGAGAGCGTGGTCAGCCTGGTCAGGATGGAGGAGGACGGCACCCACGCGTCCCGAAACGCCCGTGAGCCTCGAGCCGCGCCTCGGTCAACGCCATCGAGTGCTGGAGGGCCTCCGACCGGGCGACCGCGTGGTCCTGTCCGACACGTCGAGCCGGGATCGGTTCGACCGGGTGCGCATCGAACAGGCCGTCTCCCGCGCCGCGTGGGAAGCGCGTCGAGGAGCAAGTGCAGGCAAGTCGATGAAGAACCCGATCAGAGCCACCCCTTCGTGCGGGCGAGGCGCGCCGCCTCGACCCGGTTCCGCGCCCCCAACCGGGAGATCGCCTCGGACAGGCAGTTGCGCACCGTTCCTTCCGAGAGCCGCAGATCCGCCGCGATCTCCGGTCCGGACCGGCCCTCCCCGGCCAGCCGCAGCACTTGGCGCTGGCGGTCCGTGAGGGGGTCGGGCCCGGTCCACGCCTGGGCCGCGAGGTCCGGGTCGATGGCGCGCCCGCCGGCATGCACGGTCCGGATCGCGTTCGCCGGGGCCGCCGACGGGGCGTCCTTCAGCAGGTACCCGGCCGCGCCGGCGTCGAGCGCGCGGCGCAGGTACCCCGGCCGTCCGAAAGTGGTCAGCACGATGATGCGAATGGAGGCGTCGCGGCGCGCCAGCTCGGCCGCGAGCTCGAGGCCGGTCATCCGCGGCATCTCGATGTCGGTCAGCACGATGTCCGGCCGCAGGTCGAGGGCCTGCGACAGCGCCTCGCGCCCGTCGCCCGCCCGGGCCACGACCTCGATGTCGGACTCGGTCCCGAGCAAGGCGGCGAGGGCGCCGAGGACCATCGCCTGGTCCTCGGCGATCAGCACGCGGATCATGACGCTGCAGGAACGGCGAGCGCGTCCGCCGCGGGGAGCGGCCGGCCGGCGCCGCCGGCCGGGATGGAGACGGCGAGACGCCAGCCGTCCCGGCCGTCGTGCTCGAAGGCGCCGCCGACCTCGGCGATGCGCGCCCGCATGCCGGCGAGACCGTTCCCGCCGGCCGGCACCCCGCCGACGCCGTCGTCCTCGACGTCGAGACGGATGCGGTCGCCCTCCCGCCGCAGCCGGATCGCGCACCGGTCGGCGCGGGCGTGACGCACGACGTTGGTGACCGCCTCCCGCAACGCCAGCGACAGGGCGGTCTCCTGGACGGCGGTCAGCTCGACCGGATCCACGACCGACGACACCGCGACCCCGGCCCCGGCCAGCACCCGGCGCGCGTTGTCGAGCTCGCCCGGAAAGCCCCGTGCACGGTAGCCGCTGATGGCGGCGCGCACGTCGGCCAGGGCCTCGCGGGAGATCCGGTCGACCTCGCGGATCTCGGCCACGCACCGTTCCGGATCGGCCTCGGCCACCTTGGCCGCCAGCTCGGACTTCGGCACGATGACCGAGAGGGTGTGCCCGAGCAGATCGTGCAGGTCGCGCCCGATGCGTTCCCGTTCGGCGAGCGCCGCGAGCTGCTCGACCTCGTCGCGCGAGCGCCGCAGCTCCCGGTTCTTGCGCTCCAGCACGCCTTCGTGGACGCGCGTCACGCCCACCAGCAGCATGAGGACCAGCATGCCGAGCATGGGGGTGGACCCGAACCGCAGAATCGCTGCCGCGGCCACCACAGCAGGACGGCGAGCGAGACGCCGGCGACCGCCGGCCGTCTCACGCGGTCCAGGAAGGCGACCGCGTACATGAAGAGGCACAGCGCGCCCGGGTTGATCGGCAACAGCGCGACGCCGAGCCCGAAGATCCCGCCGATGCCGCACGCCAACGCAGGCCCGCGCGCCCGTTGCGCCCAGCCGTACAACCCGAAGAAGACCGCAGGGCCGCTCCGTTGACCGCCCATTGCCAAGCGCTCGTCGGCTGGAGGAACAACGGGACGACGAGGAGCACGAGATAGACCAGCCACACGTGACGAACCCAACGGCTCCACGCGGACGCCTCTCCGACCGTGTTCGGTTCCACGCCGTGCTCTCCCTTGAATCGACCGGCGGGGTCACACCGGAGCCTGCGCTCCTGAACTCGTTGGCGCCGGGCTCTCCCTGTGGGTCGCGCCTACCGCAGCTCGACGTTGTCGACTTCGAGCCGGAACGGACCGAGCGTCCCCGGGCCGCTGATCAGGAAGCCCATGGCCCCGGTGGGGTCCAGACCGTCGATAACGCCGAGGGGAACGACTCATCAAAATCGTAATTTCAAGAGCTTCACGAGGCCGTAGAGGCGAAGACCGCGGCGGCCCCCCGCGGCCCCCGGGCGGTGGCGGCGTCGATGGTATAATGCCGTGTTTGGTCACCTGGACGAGGAGCAGACAGTGAGGGCTGGCATTCATCCGGAATATCACGAAGTCGAGGCCCGTTGCGCCTGCGGAGCGACGTGGACGACCCGATCCACCCGCAAGGAGCTGCGGCTCGAGATCTGCTCCAACTGCCACCCCTTCTTCACGGGCCGCCAGAAGCTCGTCGACACCGAGGGGCGCGTCGAGCGGTTCACGAAGAAGTACGGCCAGCAGACGGTGGCCGCCCTCAAGGCCCGCCAGCAGCAGGCCCGCAAGGCCGCCCGGCCGGCCGCGCCAGCCGAGCCCGCGGCCGGTGCCGCGAAGCCGGCGACCGACGCGGGTCCACCGGCCGATACCCCGGCCGCCCCCGCGTCGTAGTCGGCACCGAGCGCCCTCGACCATCGGCCGGTTGGCTCACCCTCCCGACCAAAGCCCTGCTACGCGCTGAAGAATGGTGGGAAATCATCCACGACGTGGTTGAAATCCGACCACGCAGCGGGTATATTCCGGCCACCATATGACCGGGCGCCATGCGACCGGATCCCTTCTCGGCGCGCTGGCCGACACCCCCGTCGTCTACCTTCAGGGCGCCCGCCAGACCGGCAAGAGCACGCTCGTGCGCGCCCTCGCCGGGCGGGAGCACCCGGCGTCGTACCTGACCCTGGATACGGCGGCCGTCCTGGCCGCGGCGACCGGCGACCCCGAGGGCTTCGTCTCGGGACTGCGACTACCCGTGGTGATCGACGAGGCGCAGCGCGCGCCCGGCCTGGCCCTGGCCATCAAGGCCGCCGTCGACGCCGACCGCCGCCCCGGTCAGTTCCTGCTGACCGGCTCGGCCGGCGTCCTGTCCCTGCCGAAGCTCGCCGAGTCGCTGGCCGGCCGCATGGAGCTGCGCACGCTCTGGCCCTTCTCGGCGGGCGAGCTCCTGGGGGTCCGGGAGACGTTCGTCGACCGGATGTTCGACCCCCTGCTCTCTGTGCCCGAGACCCCGCCGGACACCCAGGACGCCCTGATCGAGCGAGTCTGCCGGGGAGGCTACCCGGAGGTCCAGGCGCGCAAGCGCGGCGCTCGCCGGCAGGCGTGGTTCGACGGCTATGTCGACGCCATCCTGCAGCGCGACGTCCGCGAGCTGGCGAACATCGAGCGGCTGTCCGAGATGCCCAGGCTGCTCGGGCTGCTGGCGTCGCGGGTCGGCCAACCCGTCAATTTCGCGGACCTGGCGCGCACCCTCGCGATTCCGCAGACGACCCTCAAGCGCTACGTGACGCTGATGGAGACGACGTTTCTCGTGCGCCTGATCCCGCCGTGGTTCTCCAACATCGGGAAGCGCCTGACGAAGGCGCCCAAGCTGCTGCTGGGCGACACCGGGTTGTTGGCGCACCTCCTGGAGGCCGACGCGGACCGCCTGGGGCGGGACCGGACGCTCTTCGGGCACGTTCTGGAGAACTTCGCGGCGATGGAGCTGCTGAAGCAGCTCGGTTGGTCGGAACGGCGCTGCCGGCTGTTCCACTTCCGCACCGAAGGCGGCGCCGAGGTGGACCTGGTCCTGGAGGACCGCGCCGGCCGCCTCGTCGGCATCGAGGTCAAGGGCGCCGCCTCGGTGGGCCGGCGCGACTTTCGCGGCCTCAAGACCCTGACCGCCCTGGCCGGCGACCGGTTCGTGCGGGGGGTCGTGCTCTACACCGGCGCGGCCGTGGTGCCGTTCGGCGCGCGGCTGCACGCGTTGCCCGTCGCCCAGCTCTGGGCATGAGCGCACCGCGGCCGTTCCTCGACCGGGTGTCGGCAGGAAGTGAGCAGGAGTCGGCGCCGCCAGGACGGCGCCGACTCCTGGAGCGTCATCGGTTGGGCGCGGGCCGCGAAACCGCGAGGCCCGCCAATCGGCGAGCTACCGTCCGCCCTCCAGCTCGTCGACGATCACCTGGACGTTGCGCTGCACCCCCGCCGCGTTGGGCGCGTCGTAGTGCGAGTAGGCGTCCGGCAACGACCACCCGGCCGCGATCTCCTCGACCGACTTGCCCTCGGCCCGGCCGTCGCGGACCACCTGCAGGAAGTCGCGGTTGAAGGCGGCCCACTCGTTCAGGTCGGCCCACGTCATCTGGCTGCTGTGCCCGGTGATGATGGTGTCGATGCCGCTGATGTTGTCGTGGGCCTTCTGGAGCGTGTCGGGTATGTCGACGCCGCTGCCGCCGTTCTCGGCGTCGAGGAACGGCACCCGCTGGCCCAGGAAGACGTCGCCGGCGTGGAGGGTGCGCAGGGCCGGGAACGCGATCCAGGCGTCGCCGCCGGTGTGGCCGCGGCCGAAGTAGTAGAGGTCGACCCGGTCGTCGCCGCTGCCCAGCGACATGCGGTCCGAGAAGGTGATCGTCGGCAGCCCGTGCCCGCCCGAGTCGGCGAACACGTTGACGGGGGGCTCCGTCCGCCCCGTGTAGGGCCGCATGACCTCCATGTTGGCCTTGGTGGTCTCGTGGGCCACGAACTGCACGTCCGCGAACGCCACGTTGCCGCTCACGTGGTCGTGGTGGCTGTGGGTGTTGACGAGGGTCGTCACCGGGTTGTCCGTGAGCTCCCCGATCGCCTCCAGAATGGGGGCGCCCCAGCCCGGGTTCTTGCTGTCGACGACGACGACCCCGTCGGTGGTGACGAACACCGCGGTGTTGCCGCCGCCGCCCTGGCCCCTGAGCACGTACAGGTTGTCCTCGAGCTGCTCGACCTCGATCTCCATCGGGCCGTCCTGCGCGGCGACCGCCGCGAGCGAGACGGCGCCCACACCGACCAACAAGGCGAGAACGATGCTGCGCTTCACGTCATGCCTCCTGACTGAATCAACGCGGCCGCTCCTCCGGGGCACGCCCGGCGGCCGCCCGCTCCACGGCCCGGCTCCTCGGGAAGCCGACCGTATCGTAGTGTCCCGCCTGCCGTGCGCGACCGTCAAGGTCCGGTCCGGCCGCCAGGGCCTTCGATCGGTGCCCCGATCGATTCCACGGGCATCCGCCCCCTCTACGGCGCAAGGCCCCGGCGCAGCGTTGGGCGGACCGACGCCGGCATCCGCCCCCTCTACGGCGCAAGGCCCCGGCGCAGCGTT
The DNA here is from genome assembly GCA_022821235.1 of Vicinamibacteria bacterium. GTDB lineage: Bacteria > Acidobacteriota > Vicinamibacteria > Vicinamibacterales > UBA8438 > JAJEEA01. The sequence goes on along the minus strand of JAJEEA010000060.1, from coordinate 2,480 downwards.
GGGCGGCGACGCCCTTCGGCGACGCCGGCCGGCCCACCGGTCGACGAGCCTGCCCGTGAACGGCGTGCGCCCGCACCCCGACGCCGATGCCGGCGGTCGCTCGTGCGGGCGGCGCTCATTCCTGCCGCTTCTCGATCTCCAGGCGCAGCACCGTCAGGGCCTCCCGCGACCGGGCGTGCAGGTCGAGCGGCCCCGACGCCCCTTCCCAGCGGCGCACGGTCGTCCCCGAGACCTGCAGCAACTCCGCGAACTCGGCGACCGAGAACCCGCACCGCTTGCGCAGCTTCGCGATCAGCGCCCCCGTCGGGCGAAACCGGGGCGCCGCGGCGGCGGCGTCCTCCCGCGGCGGGAGCGCGGTCGGCCGGTCGGCGCGCGGTGTTCGAGGGCCCGGCGCCTTCTTGGGCTCCTTCGGTACCGGCGCAGTGTCTGCCGCCGGCTTCGAAGAGTCCGCCGCCAGCCCGCCGGCCGCACCGGTGATTGCCACAGGCTTCAACGAATTCGCCGCCGGCCCATCGGCCGCCCCGGCCGGAGCGGCGCTTGCCGTCGGCTTCCGCGCACCCGGCGCCGGCGGGCCGGCCGCCCCGATCGGGCCGGTGCTTGCCTCAGGCTTCAACGAACCCGCCGCCGTCGCGCCGGCCGCACCAGCCGGAGCGGCGCTTGCCGTCGGCTTCCGCGCACTCGGCGCCGGCGGACCGGCCGGACCGGTGCGTGGCCCCGGCTTCCGAGCGTGCGGCGCGGGCGCCTTGGCCGTCGGGTCGAGGGCGACGTCGAAGACGTCCCCGAGATCGCCGTCGGCCCGCGTGTCGGCGCCCGCCGCGCCACGGGGCAGCGCCGCGTCGGCGGCGATGAGCTCGGCCTCGTCGACGCCGCGCAGCCGGAAGAGCAGCTCAGGGCTGTCGTCGAGACGGCTGCCGACGCCGTAGAGCACCGCCGCCGCGTGCTTGCACATCGTGGCCCGATCCGGGCAATCGCACGCCAGCTCGATCTCGCCCGGTTGTGGAAACAGGCCGGTATCGCGATGGGCGACGATGTCCATGACCCGGTCCGACAGCCGGCCCTGGAGCAGCTCGCGGACCGATCCGATCTGCCCGGCGCGCGCCTCGATCGCCTTCCACGCCGGCCGCTCGAGCTGTCGGATACGCACGACCACCCGGTAGAGCTCCCGTCCCGCCACCATCGCCTCGATCCTGCCGGGCTCGACCGCCAGGTGACACACCGAGCCGTTGAGCACGTAGGTGCGGCCCCCCGCCAGGCGGTTGGCGTAGTCGGAGAACGACTCGAGGTGCTCGCACCAGCGCCGACCCCAGAAGCTCCGGGCGATGTTCCGGTCCCGGACCTCGACCGGCTGCACCGTCACCCCGCGCTCCCGCAGCTCGTGCATCTCGACCGCGGCCCGGGCGCGCCGGACGCCCACCGGCGTGTACTTCGGATACCAGTGCACCATCCGACCTGTCATCTCTCTGCTTGTGGATTCGCACGCATGACGTCGAGCCGGACCAGATCGCTCAGCTCGTCGTCGGAGAGTGCGGTGAGGTCGCTCTCACCGCCGCCGTCCAGTAGATCATCGGCCAAGTGCCGCTTTTCGGCAATCATCCGACCCATCCCCTCCTCGATAGAGCCACGCGTGACGAACGCTGGACCGGCACGTTCTGCCGCCAGCCTATGCGGAAGGCGCGGTCCGTGGCCTGATTCTCGACCGCCGGGTTCCACCGGCGGTCGAGGTGGATGACGTGGGACGCCGCCGTCAGGTTCAGCCCGGTGCCCCCCGCCCGTAGCGAGAGCGAGAGAACGGCGGCCCCCGGGTCCATCCGGCCGGCCTCAGAACAGCGACCGCGACTGCCCCCCGTCGACGGTGACGCAGGCGCCGGTGACCCAGCTCGCGCGGGGAGAGGCGAGGAAGGCGACGACGTCGCCGACCTCTTCCGCGCGGCCGAAGCGGCCGAACGGTATCTCGCGCCGGACGAAGGCGGCCATGCCCTCGGGGTCGGCCGCCTGACGCTTCGCCCACGAGCCGCCGGGGAACGAGATCGAGCCGGGGGCCACGCTGACGACCCGGATGCCGTCGGCCGCGAGTTGGCCGGCGAGGGACTTCGCGAGGCTGATCTCGGCCGCCTTGACGGCGTTGTAGGTCATGCGCCCGCCCGACTCGCGGCCCCAGATCGACGCGATCATCACGATGACCCCGCCGCCCCGCGCCCGCAGGTGGGGCACCGCGAGCCGCGAGGCGCGGATGGCGGGGTGCAGGGTCTGGTCGAGCGCCGCCTGCCACTCGGCGTCGGTCGCCTCGGTTATCCCCCCGCCGCCGGCCTTGCCGACGTTGTTGACGAGGATGTCGAGGCCGCCGAACGCCTCGACGGCGCCGGCGATGACCCGGGCCACGCCGGCCTCCGTGCTCAGGTCAGCCTCTATCCCGATGACACGCTCGTCCGCGGCGCGCCCGACGGGCGCGCTTCCGGGTCCGGCGGCGGCGCCGCGGGGTT
>JAJEEA010000116.1 GCA_022821235.1 Vicinamibacteria bacterium | reverse complement strand
CCCGACATTCAGGGCGTCTGGGACTTCCGCTCGATCACGCCGATGGAGCGTCCCGACGATCTGGGCGACCGGGCTTTCCTCACCGAGGAGGAGGCCGCGAACCTCGAGCAGGAGACGTTGACCCGCAACGAGGAGCTCCTGAACCGACCCGCGCGTCGGACGGAGGTCACCGCGAGCGTGGACCGCGGGGAGGAGGGCGCCCCGGGCTTCTACAACAACCTGTGGCTCGACCGCGGGACCGCCCCCGTCGGCACCCGGCGCACGTCGCTGGTCGTCGACCCGCCCGACGGCAAGATTCCGGCCCTCGTGCCCGAGGCGGCCGAGCGGCAGGCGCAACTGCGCGCGGCGCGCGAGGGCGTCGACAACCACTCGCCGACGCCGGGCGGCTGGGTCGAGGACCTCGGGGCCAACGGCCTGCAGCTTCGCTGCATCACCGGCTTCAACGCCGGCCCCCCGATGACCCCGGGCGGCTACAACAACAACGTGCAGATCTTCCAGACCCCGGACCACGTGGTGCTCCTCAACGAGATGAACCACAACGCCCGCGTCGTTCCGCTCGACGGGCGCCCGGAAATCGACCTGCCGCAGTGGACGGGCGATTCGCGCGGGCACTGGGAGGGCGACACCCTGGTCGTCGAGACGGCCAACTTCCTGCGCGAGACGAGCTTCCGGTCGGGCGCGACCGACGACAACCTGCGTCTCACGGAGCGCTTCACGCGGGTGTCGCAGGGCATGCTGATGTACGAGGCGACCATCGACGACCCCACCGTCTGGACGAGGCCGTGGACCTACGAGGTGCCGATGGTGTGGAACGAGCAGCCGATTTACGAGTACGCCTGCCCCGAGGGCAACTACGGCCTGTACAACATCCTCGCGGGGGCGCGGGTGGAGGAGGCGGCGGCCGCCGCCGAGGCGTCGAGGTAGTCGATTGGAGCGGGAAGCCGGCCGGGCGTCCGCGGGCGCCCGGCGGAGCCGTCAGGCGACGATGGGCGGGCCGGGCGGTCGAGCGGAAGCCGTCGAAACGGACAAGGGCGAACCCGCGGCGCGGGCCACGCCCTTCTCACATCAGAGGTGAAGGAAACATGACGATTCGAACACTCACCGTGCTCGCGGGCAGCGCCGTGCTCGCCCTGTCGCTCTCGGCCTCGGCTGCCGGCCAGTCAGGGAGCGAGACCTTGCGGACCCCGGACGGGCACCCCGACATCAGCGGCGTCTGGGACTTCCGCACCGTGACCCCCCTCGAGCGACCCGAGGAGTTCGCGGACCAGGCGTTCCTCTCCGAGGAGGAGGTCGCCGCCTACGCCGCCGAACGCGTCCGGGAGAGCAACGCCGACCGCGACCGGGAGGAGCGGAAGCTCGAGACGACCGCCCGGGGAGAGGTGAACGGCACCCGCGAGAGCCGCGACCTCGCCCTCGCCTACAACGACTTCTGGTGGGACCGCGGCGACTCCGTCGTCGAGACCCGCCGCACCTCGCTGGTCGTCGACCCCCCGAACGGCCGGGTGCCGGCGTTGACGGAGGCGGCCGAGGCCCGGGCGGCCGAGCGCCTGCGCGTCAACCAGCGGCCGTCGTGGGGCCCCGAGGACCGTCCCCTCGGCGAGCGCTGCATCACCGGCTTCAACTCGGGGCCGCCGATGCTGCCCGCCGCCTACAACATGAACGTGCAGATCTTCCAGACCGCCGACCACGTCGTCATCCTCAACGAGATGGTGCACAACGCCCGCATCGTCCCCCTCGACGGCAGCGACCACGGCACCGTGCCCATGTGGACCGGCGTCTCCCGCGGCCACTGGGACGGCGACACCCTGGTCGTCGAGACGAAGAACTTCCTGCGCGAGACCAGCTTCCGGAACTCGAGCGAGAACCTCCACCTCGTCGAGCGGTTCCGGCGCACGAGCGAGGACGTGCTGCTCTACTCGTTCACGGTGACCGACCCGACGACGTGGACGCAGCCGTGGTCGGTCGAGCTCCCGATGCGCCGGAGCGACCTCCCGATCTTCGAGTACGCGTGCCACGAGGGCAACTACGGCATGGACGGCACCCTGACCGGGGCCCGGGCGATCGAGAAGGCGGCGGCGAGCGATGGCCAGTAGGGTCGACTGGTACTACCACCGATCCGGTTGAACGAGCTGCAGCAGAGCCTCCAGGTTCCTGGAGGCCAACCGGATCGACGTGGCTGAACGCGTGCCGGCGAGCCGAAAGCTCGGCCGCGCTGACGCCCGCGAGCTGGCCGAGGCGGCGTCGCGCATCATCGTCGCCAAGGGCCGGAAGGTGGTGGAGTTCGAGCCCCGCGGCGCGCCCGACGACGCGGTGCTCGACGCCATGGTCGGCGCCACCGGCAACCTGCGGGCGCCGTTGCTGCGCGTGGGCACGACCCTGCTCGTCGGCTTCGACGCCGACAGCTACGCCGGCGTGCTCGGCTGATCGCGCCGGCTCATCCGAAACCGCATGAGACCGGGCGCCGCTCTGGGAAGCTTGATGATCCTCGGGGCGGCGCTCGGCGGCTGCCGGATCGATACCGGGCTGCCGCCCGCCGGCCGGCAGGCGCCGCCGCCGGCTTCCTATTCCGCTACCGCCCCCGAGGCGGACGACGGGCTTTCGTCGGTCGAGCCGGAGACAGCCGCCGTTCCCGCCGGGCGTCTCGACCCGCCGGGAACGCCCGACGGCATCGTTTACCACGTCGTCAAGGGCGCCCGCTTCTTCGACATCCTCGTCGCCCGTATCGGCAACCGCGAGCACGTCGTGCTGGGGGAGACCGACGACATGTGCCTCGATCTCCCCGACCAGCGGGATTTCGACGGCGACGGAAGCCGCGACGCCCTGGTGTTCCGGAGCCCCCGCTGCCGGGGCGACGCAGCCCCCGGCCTGCTCTTCTTCGTGTCGGCCGACACCGCCTTTCGTCGGTCCAACCCGTTTTCCGGGCATCGGCCGCGCATTGAACGGTGGAACGGAGAGTGGAGCGTTCTCACCGGCGAGACCCGGCACGTGCTGCGGAACGGACGCGCGGTGCGCGTCGAGGGGACCAGTTCCGGCGCGCCGCGCCGCCCCCTGCCCGGGGAATCCCGTCGTTGACACCGCCAGTGGTGTCGGGCATCTTTGGTACGTGAAGTCCTTCCGACACGCCCGGCACCGTCCCGCGGCCACGGAACGGGGCGAGGCTCGCGCTCCGGCGCGGGCGGATTGGAGCGACGCCGCGGGACGTCTGCGGGCGGCCTACCCGAAACCTCTGCGTAGCGGCACCACGGCGGCAAGGCTGGTTGCGGATGGCCGCGGTGAACGATGAGTCCTTGAAGCCATCTTTCGATACGAAGCCGGCTCCGGGCCCCCGGGGCTCGGTCGCGGCGGCCGCTCCGGGCTGGCACTTCCTCGTCCGATGGACGGCCGCGTGGCTCGCGGTCGGCTTGGTCTTCGCGGTCGGCGTGTCGTTCGGGACCGGCGTCGAGCTCGGCCCCGTCCTGCGGCTGAGCGTGCTGTTCGCCGAGGTCGTAGGCTTCAGCGCGTACATCTCGGCCCGGCTGGTGTTCCCGCTGCTGACGCGGCTGCCGGGGGCCCTGCGCCTGGCCCTCGACGCGCTGATCGTCGTGTCGGGGACGATCTTCGGCTCGATCCTGGTCATCTTTACCGACCCGCTCTACGTGGCGGCGGAGCCTCGCGCCGCCCTGCTGCTCGTCGCGTTCAACGCGGTGCTCGCGGCGGGTGTGGCGGTGGCCCTGGGCACCTACGACCGGATGCGCCGCCAGATCGAGGCGTCGTATCGCGTCCTCCGGGAGCGGGACGCCCTCGAGCGCGAGCTCACCGTGGCCCGCGACGTCCAGCGGGAGCTGCTGCCGCGCGAGATCCCCGCCGTCGCCGGCCTGGAGCTGGCCGGCGTCTGCCGGCCCGCCATCGCGGTGGGCGGCGACCTCTACGACTACCTGCGGGACGGCGACGGCCGGCTGGGCGTGTTCATCGCCGACGTGTCCGGCAAGGGCGTTCCCGCCGCCCTCCTCATGGCTAACCTGCAGGCCTCGCTGCGCAGCCGTTTTCCGACCACGGCGACTCCGGGATCGCTCGCGGAGGGTCTGAACGAGGCGCTGTACAGCTCGTCGTCCGCCGCGCGCTACGCCACCGCGTTCCTCGCCACCTTCGACCCCGGAACCCGTCGCCTGTCCTACACCAACGCCGGTCACCTGCCGGCGATCCTCGTCCGTGACGGCGACACGGAGCGTTGCGAGGACGGCGGCATGCCGATCGGGCTGTTCGAGGGCGGGGCCTGGGAGACGGGCGCCCTGACGCTCGTTCCCGGCGACCTCCTGGCCCTGTTCACCGATGGGGTCACCGAGGCGCCGGCGCCCGACGGCGAGGAGTTCGGGGCAGAGCGGCTGGCCGAGCTGCTGCGCGCCCATCGCGCTCGGCCGCTCGGCGCCGTCATCGACACCGTGCTCGACGCCCTGCTGCAGTGGAGCGGTCCCGTCGACGCGCACGACGACGTCACCCTCGTCCTCGCGAGGGTGCGGTGACCGCGGCCCGCGACGCCGGGCGCCCTGCCGGGTTTCGGGCCGCGCCCGGCCTGGGCGCGCGTTCGGGGGCCTCGCGGCCGCCGTCGGGCGTTGGCCGCCACGCCGGACTCTGGGTGACGGCGAGCAGCCTCTCCGGCCTCGCCGTCGGCCTCGGGGTGAGCGTCTTCCAGGGCGACGGCATCGAGCGTCCGACCCTGCTCATATCGACGCTGTTCGCGAACGTGGTCGGCGTTACCGCGATGGTCTGCTCGGTGTGGTTGTTCCCGCGGCTGCGCGGGCGCTCGGGCCTGCTGCGGTTCCCCCTGCTCGTCCTTGCGCTGCTGTCGGGCGCGATCCTCGGCAGCCTGGCCGTCCTCGGCGCCTATCCGCTGTTCATTTTCCGCGAGCCGCGGCTCGCGGTCGGGGTCATCGTCCTCAACAGCGTCCTCGCCCTGGTGGTGGGCGGCGTGGTGCTCGGCTACGAGGAGATGCGGCTGCGGCTGCACGACGCCCTGCGCGAGATGCGCGAGGTACGGCTGGTCGAAGCGCGGCTGCGCGAGGAGGCGGCGCGCGCCGAGCTGGCGGCGCTGCAGGCGCGCATCAACCCGCACTTCTTCTTCAACACCCTCAACACCATCGGCGCGCTGGTCGAGGAGGATGCGCGGACGGCCGAGGAGCTGCTGGAGACCTTCGCCGACCTCTTCCGCTACGTGTTCGACGCGGCCGACGCCGCGCCCGTCGCCCTGCGCGACGAGATCGCGTTCACCAAGGGCTACCTCCGCATCGAGCAGGTCCGCTTCGGCGACCGGCTGCGGGTGGCCTGGGACGTCGCGCCGGATTCGGTGCGGGTGCGGGTGCCCGGTCTGGTCCTGCAGCCGCTGGTCGAGAACGCGGTGGGGCACGGGCTCGCGCCGCGGGCGCGCGGAGGGCGCATCGACGTCTCGACGGTTCTCGAGGACGACGTGCTGCGCATCGACGTGGTCGACGACGGGGTGGGGCTCTCCGGCGACGGAGACGGCCTGATCCGCGACGGCCACGGCCTGGGCAACGTCGCCGGCCGGCTCCGGGCCTCGTACGGCGGGCGGGCGGCCCTCGCGCTGTCCGCCGGGCCGGGCGGCGCGGGCGCCCGTGCGCGGCTCACCCTGCCCGCCGCTTCAGCCCTTCCGGAATCTGCGGGGAGGGCGCCGTGACGTGCCGCTGGCTCGAGCGCGACCCTGATGTCGCTCACTTGTCTCCCCCGGAATCCGAGGAGGGGGCGCCGTGACCTGCCGCTGCGTCGTCATCGACGACGAGAAGCCGGCCCGCGATCGGCTGAAGCGGCTGCTCGCCGGGCATCCCGACTTCCGCGTCGTGGGCGAGGCCGCCGACGCCGAGACGGCGGTCCGGCTGATCGACGAGACCACGCCCGACCTGTGCTTCCTCGACGTGCAGATGCCCGAGGGCACCGGGTTCGACGTCCTCGAGCGGGCGAGGCACGTGCCCCACGTAGTCTTCGTCACCGCCTACGACCGTTACGCGGTGCCCGCGTTCGAGGTGCGGTCGCTCGACTATCTCCTGAAGCCGGTCGGCCGGGAGCGGTTCGCCGAGGCCCTCGACCGCGCGCGCGAGCGCATCGGCGGCGCCGGCCCGGCCCGGCGCATCCTCGACGAGCTGGACGACCTGCGGCGGTCCGTCGGCCGGGGGGCCGGCGCGGCGCCGCGACCCGACCGCCTCAGCGCCCGGCGCGGCTCCCGCATTCTCCTGCTCGACCCCAACGAAATCGTCTGGTTCGAGTCCGAGGACACGCTCGTCTTCGCTCGGACCGCGGGCGGGCGGTTCCTCGTCGACCGCACCTTGTCCGATCTGGAGCGGCAGTTGGAGGGACATTTCTTCCGCGCCCACCGGGGCTGCCTGGTCAACCTCGGGCGCATCGCCGAGATCCGGCCCGCCGACGCGGGCGCCTGCACCATCGTGTGCCCCGGCGCGGGGACGGTGGCGCTGTCCCGGCGGCAGGCCCGCCGGCTGCGCGAGATATTCCGGTGGTGAGTTCGGCGTTCCATGGCCTAGCCGCAACGGCCAAGCCAACTGCGAGGACCGCCGGCCGTAGAGACGCTTGGCTGAAGACGCGCGTGCGATGCAGAAGGCGTGCGGGGCGGAAGGGCGCACGGGCGACAGGAGCCACGAACGTGCGCAAGGGCATGGGTGGCGCGGGAACCACGCGGCCGTTCCCGAATGCACCCGCATGTCGAGCCCCGCGGGCCGGCCCCTGGCCATGGCCCGCCGGACCGGCCAACGGCGCTCTCGGACCGCTGGCGCGCGCGGACGACCGTCGATCGCAATCCAGTTGCGTCGCGAAGCCGGCGGACGACAACATCGACGCCAGGGTTGGCTGGGCGCCAAACGGAGCCGAAGGCGGCGATGGGCGGGTGAGGAGGGGCGACAGATGGCTCACCGGGCGATGGGGTTGATGCTGACGGCGGCGCTGGCGGCCGCGTCCACGCCGGCCGCGGCGCAGGAGACCGAGGCGGGCGCGGTGGTGACCGTCCCGAGCGGCGAGGTCCGCGAGGGCGATCTGTACGCGGCGGGCGAGGCGGTCCGCGTCCTCGGGCGACTGGCCGGAGACCTCGTGGCGGGGGCGCAGCGGGTGATCGTCGACGGTCAGGTCGAGGGAGACGTGTTCGCGGCGGCCAGGACCGTCGACCTTCGGGGCGCCATCGGCGACTCCACCCGGGTCGTCGGCGAGCAGGTGATCGTGGACGCCACGATCGACGGCGACCTGATCGCAGGGGCGAACCGGGTGCAGATCCTCCAGAGCACCGTCATTCGGGGAGGCGTCGCGGCCGCCGCGAGCAGCCTCGAGATCGACGGGACGGTGGAGGAGGACCTGCGCGCGGCGGCTGGCGAGCTCGTGCTGCGCGGTACGGTGCGCGGCGATGCGAACGTCATTGCCGACCGCCTCGACCTCGCCCCCGATGCGCGCATCGAGGGCGACCTCGACTACCGGACGCGGATACCCCTGAGCCCCGAGGCCGCGGCCCGGGTGGCGGGGGCGGTGCGCTACGAGGAACCGATCGACGAGCACGAGGACGACGGCGGCGCGGCGTGGGGCTTCCTCTTCTGGACGTGGCAGGCGGGGGCGGCGCTGCTCGCCGGCCTGCTGGCCGTCGCGCTGGCCCGGCCCCTGGTGCAGCAGTTGGCCTCGGCCATCGCGGGCGAGACCACCCTCGGGGCGCTGCTCGGGTTCGGCGCGTTCCTCATCGTGCCGGTCGGGGCGGCCGTCGTGATGATGACCCTGGTCGGGCTGCCCATCGGCATCATCGCCATGCTCCTGTTCACCGTGGCCCTCTACGTGGCCAAGCTCCCCATCGCGGCGTGGGCGGGCGACCAGTTGCTCGCCCGGGCCGGCCGCCCCGACGCCTCGCCGTACGCGGCGATGGCCGTCGGCATCCTCGCGCTCTATCTGCTGTTCGAGATCCCGTGGCTCGGTGGGCTCTTCTGGCTCGCCGCGACGTGGCTGGGCCTCGGCGCCATGGTGCTGTCGGGCAGGCGATACCTGACCGCGAACGGCGGTTGACGGCCGGCGGTCGAGCTAGACTAGTCTCGGTTTCGACCAGCTCGCGCTCAGGCAGGAGTCGGCGGACGATCTCAACGCTCCAGGGCTCGCAGATCAAGCCGCTGTCGACGTCCGCCGCAAGCCGATGCGGCGTCGCGAAGCTCCCGCCGAGCGATGTTCCCCGGCGCTCGAGGAACTCCGTCACGCTCAGAGCGATGGCGACATCGTCGGTTCTCGCTTGCCAGGAGGGCCGCCACGGGAGCCTCGGGCAGAAACCAGTATCTCCTCGGCCGTCATCGGAAACGCTCGGTCCTTCGAGGGAGACCCAGCCGAGGCTCTGGTGCTACCGGTCCCCGGCCTCCCGCTCCTGCATGCGCGACCCCGCGAGCATGTTCGTCAGGCCGTAGTTGCCCTCGTGGCAGGCGTACTCGAACATCGGGCCGTCGCTGCGCGACATCGGCAGCGAGCCGCCCCACGGGCGCGTCCACGTGTTCGGGTCGCTGACCGTGAACTCGTAGCCGAGGGTGTCGTCGTCGATGCGGGTGAAGCGCTCGACGACGTGCAGGGCCTGGCTGAGGTTGGCGTTGAAGTTGCGGATGAAGGCGTGCTCGTTGAAGTGAGTGGTCTCGACCACGAGGGTGTCGCCCTCCCAGCGGCCGCGCGAGTCGCCCGCGTACTGGCGTACCGACTCGGGGATGTTGGGGCGCCCGTCGAGGGGGATGAAGCGCGTGTCGTGGATGTGCTCCTGCACGATCGCCACCACGTCGGGCGTCTGGAAGATCTGGTAGTTGTTGTTGTAGGCGGTGGGGAACGACGGGACGCCGCGGTACCAGATGCAGCGGTCGCCGAGGTCGAGCTGATCGTAGTGGTCGGTCGGGAGCCGGCCGCCCCGCACCGCCGCGAGCCGCCGCGCCTCGTCCGAGTCGAGCCACGCCGCCACCTCGGGCACGAGGGCGGGCAGCCGGCCGTTCGGCGGGTCGACGATGACCGAGGTCCGGCGGGTGGGGAGCACCGTGCTCCCGCGCTCCATCCAGAAGTTGTTGTAGGACCCGGGGGCGCCGTCGACGCCGCGGTCGACGCTGCCGTCGGGGTCGGCCACCGTCCGCAGCGCCGAGCGGTCCGCCAGCTCGCGGTTCCGGTCGGCGTTTCGCTGCTCGATGCCGGCCGCCTCCTCCTCGGTGAGGAACTCGCGGTCGCCGAGAGCGGCGGGCCGCTGGAACGGGGTCAGGGTCGAGTTGTTCCAGACGCCCCGCAGGTCCGGCGCCCCCCATTCCGTTCGAAGCTCCGCGGGGGTCGATTGCGCCGCCGCGAGCGTCGGACCGAGCAGCACGAGGGCAAGGGCCGCCGACAGCGCGAAACCTCGATGATGCATGACGAAACCTCCTTCAACTCTCGCCCGTACCGTGTCGGGCCGTGTGACACGACGCTCTCCCGGGTCCCGGGATGGCGCACGAATCCAGCCGCTGGCCGCGCGCTCCGGAAAACCTCGGCCTATGGTCTCCAAATCGCCGCCCGACCACCCCCCCAAGGGAATCGGCACCGGCGCGGACGCCGTCCCGCGTTACCGGTTTTCCGGCAGCCCGCGGCGAGAGTCTCCACTGCCGTCGAGCGGCGATGCATCCTGTGCCCGACTGCTGGCTCGCGCTACGCCGCAAGGCCGGGCAGAGGGCCGCTGACGTCGATGAAGTCGCCGCGCTGCCCGCGGGCGTGCTTCAACCCGACGTGGTCGAGGTCGAGCCCCATCGCGCGGGCCACGCTCACCAGCATCCGCTGGTGGGGGATGCCCGAGAACCGGGTGGCGCCGCCGGTCAGCACCTGCGACGGCACCCGCATCTCCGCCGGCGTCTCGTGCGGCCAGTACAGGTAGCGCCCCGTCGCGAACGCCCACTCGCCGCCGACGAGCACCGGGCAGTAGTGGCAGTAGCCGTGCCAGCCGTCGCCGAGCTCGGAGCACCAGACGACGAGGGTGTTGTCCATGATGGACCCGCCGCCCGCGTCGGGGACCGCCTCGAGGGTGCTCACGAACCGCGCGACCTGGGCCGCGTGATGGCGCACGTAGTCGGTCATCGCGGCGTACTTGGCGGGGTCCTCGTGGATGTAGTGGGCGATGCCCTTGTGCACCTTGTCGCTGATGTGGTCGGCCCCGAACTCGGCCGTCGGCATCTCGCCGAGGGACAGCGTGACCACCCGGGTGATGTCGCAACCGAAGGCGGCGGCGACGACGTCGGTGAACGCGTCGAACCCCAGGTCGTAACGCTCGAACTCGGCCGCGGGTTGCGCCGGGGCCTCGCACGCGAGAGTGGCGAGGCTCTCCAGCCGGTGGCCCAGCCGCTCGACGAGCCCGAAGTGGGTCTCGAGCCGGGCGCGCTCGCCGGCCGTGAAGCGGGGAGCGAGCTCGCGGTACTCGCGGTACGCGAAGTCGAGGGTCGTGCGGCGGCGCCGGCCCACCGCGTCGCCCGACGACGCCGGCCCGAAGACCCGGTTCCAGGCCCCCAGCGGCGAGCGCTCGGCCGGCAGGCGCATGCCCCCGAGGCTGTAGCTGATGGGCCGGCCCGCCTCGAGTGCGGCGTCGAGCGACAGCTCGAGCGAGGGCAGCCGGTCGGGCCTCGCGACGTGCGCGGCGACGACCTGATCGAGCGACGGCGAGACCGACCGCGTGTCGCGCGCCGCGAAGTCGGCGTTGTCGCCGGTCCAGGCGTGAATCCACCCCCGGTCGTGGCGGTTGCCGCCGGCGTCGAGCTCGGCGGTGGCCAGCGACAGGCCGTCGAGCGCGAGCACGCGCCGGCGGTGGGGGTGGAGCGGGGCCAGGGCGCGGCTGAGGTAGCCGGCGGCGAGGGGCGCGAGGTCGAGCGTCCACGGCTCGTCGGCGGACCGGCCCGCGGGCCGCATGCGCCAGCCCTCGTAGGGCCAGCCGTGACAGTGGCTGATGACGACGAGGCGCCGCACCGGCCCCGCCTCGGGCGTGAACGCCCGCAGCGCGGCGTCGGGCACCGCCGCCCCGAGGGCGGTGAGCCCGCCCATGCGCAGCACGCGTCGTCGCGAGATCATTCGTGGCCTCCCGTCGCGCCGGCCCCCGGCCGCCGGCGGAAGAGGTCGCTGCCGGCAATCGACACCAGCAGCGTCTCGATGGAGTCGTCGGCGCGGAAGCCCGCCTGCAGGGCGTCGAGCCCCGGCGCCGCCGCGTCGAGCCGCTCGCCGAGGGCGTAGCCCGTCCAGCGGAGCACGTAGCAGTCGCGCACCCGGCGGCTGGCCGCGAGCTGCCGCGCGAAGTCGACGCCGTCGGCGAACGCGATGCGCTCCCCGCCGGCCAGGGTCAGCGAGCCGCTTGCGTCGACCGCCTGGCCGTTGTCGTGCGAGCGCCACCGGCCGATGGCGTCGTAGTGCTCGAAGGCGAACCCCGGCGGGTTGATGGTGCGGTGGCAGGTGTTGCACGTCCCCGGCCGGGTGGCGGCGGCGGTGCGCTCGCGGTTGGTGCTCTCGGCCGTCAGGGTGTCGGGGGGCAGCGCCGTCTCCGCCCCCTGCACCGGCGTGCCGAGGTGCATGCAGGCGAGCCGCTCGAGCACCCGGACCCCGCGCGGGATGGGCCCCGGCTGCACCGCGTAGGCGCCGAGGGCGAGCACCGACGGCAGGGTCAGCACCCCCGCCCGCTCCCCGGGGGGGAAGCTGGCCGGATACAGGGTCAGCGGCTTCCGCCGCCCGATGGAGGCGACCACGAGGTCGATGGTGCGGGTCACCGCCGGGCCCTCGAGGCGCTCGGCGCCGTCGCCATAGATGGGCGCGGTGGCGTCCGACATGTAGCCGCGGTGGTCGGTCATCAGCGCCGTGAACGTGCCGGCGCCGTCGAAGACGGTCCCCTCGACGAACAGCTCCGTCTCGAGCTTCATCGAGTGGCGCACCGGGCCCATGACGGCCGGCCATTCCACGTCGTCGTCGCGGGCGGTGGCGAGCCGCGCATCGAGGCCGAACAGCGGGCCGAACGCCCGTCGGGCCGGCGCCACGAGCAGCACGTCGCCGGTGCCGAGCCACTGGTGATGGAAGCGCACCACGGCGGGCCGGGCCTTCGGGTCGTCGAGCATCCGCCGGGCCTGGGCCTCGATGCCGGCCCGGGTGTCGAGCCCGCCCGCCTCGGCCGCCGCGAACAGCGCCTCGTCGGGCATCGAGTCCCACAGGAAGTAGGAGAGGCGCGACGCCAGCTCCCACCGGCTGAGGGGCGCACGGGCGCCCGCCGGGCCGCGCCGGGGCTCGATGCGGAAGTGGAACGTCGGCGTCTGCAGGATGCCCGCCACCGTCAGGGCGACCGCCTCGTCGAGGGGGCCGGCGGCGGCGTTGGCCCGCCAGAACGCCTCCAGGCGCCGGCGCTCCCCGGGGTCGAGGGGCCGGCGGTAGGCCCGCCGGGCGAAGCGCCCGAGGCTCGCCCAGGCGCAGGCGGCCTGCTCGGCCGCGGGCAGCCCGCCCCACCCGTCGCAGGCGAAGAACGTCGGCGACACGAGGGCGAACGACGCGAAGTGCATGGCCGCCAGGTGCAGCTCCTCGACCTGGTAGGACGAGGGCGCCTGCCCCTCGGCGATGCCCTCGAAACCCTCGGAGCCGGTCTCGGCCGGGAAGCGCCAGGGCCACACCGGCGGGGGCGGCGGGGCCGTGAAGACGCCCCGGCTCGGCTCGCGCCGGGGGCTGATGCGGTCGGCGAGGGCCGGCCGCGCCGGCCAGCGGTCGCCGTCCCGCGGAAAGCCGAAGAGGTCGGCGACGGTGTTGTTGTACTCGGCCGGGGTCAGGGCGAGGGGGGCGGCGTCCGGCGGGAGGGCGGTTCGGCCCGGAGCCGTCTGGCCGGAGGCCGCGGCCGGCGCCAGGATTCCGGAGAGGGCGGCCGTCAGCAAGGCTGGCGCGATTCCGTGTCTCATGATTCGCAAGCCGCCTCCGTCCGGAGCGCGGGCGGTCCCGTCGGCGCGGCGCCGGTCTGCGACCCGTTCGGCGGTGCGCGTGCGCCGTTCAGTCTACTATTTCCAGACCATCCCGGACGCCTCCGGCTGCCTTCGGCCGTCCGCGACAGGGCAGTGCTGCGGGGCTCGGGGCGAAGGGCACGGCGAATGGGGCGTCCCGGTTGCGAGGGTGAACCCGGCATCGCTGTCCTCCGGCCGGCGGACACGCCAAAGGGACGGAGAGTTGGCGGGTCAGTCGCCTTGCGCGGGTGTGGTTCGGGCGAGAGCGTGCTCGCAACTGGCCGGCAGGGGAGACTGCGCGTCGCCCGTCCCCGACATGTCGTTCGCGTTGAAGCTCTGGAGGTCGATCATGCACGACACCATGCGCGGCAGCGTCTCCTGCACCGAACGCACATCCGTCTGTAGCGCCTCCACGGTTCGATGGAGCCCCTGCACGTCGTCCCGGACGGCTTCGAGTTGGGTGCTCCATCGACCCGCCGGCCCAACGATGCCCCGATGTCAGGGTGAAACCGGCGGTGACGACCCGAAGCGCCAACGCTGGCGAGAATTCGTTGAGCTTCTTGAAGAACCCCACGGAGACATGCTGGCATGCTCGACGTCACGGCGGTGCCGGCTCCAGCTCGCGCCCTGGGGGCAGGATGGGTCTGCTGCAGGCATCCGGCGTCCCGGCGAACCGGGAGTGCGTGGGGAACAGACCGCCAAGGGCAGGATTGGCGTCCCCAACGGGATTCGAACCCGTGTCTCAGCCTTGAAAGGGCTGAATCCTAGGCCTCTGGACGATGGGGACGCGGAGACTGCGGGCCGCGCAGCCGACGGCGGGAGCCGACGGAACACTTCAGTATACGCCACCCCTGCTCTCCGTGCCAAGGTCCTTGCCGGTCGTTCCGGTCCTTGCCGCGCTCTCGGGCCTGCGAGAGGGCGCACCGCTCGACATCGGCGTCCCCACGGCCCTTCTGGACCGTGACCACCACGCGCGAAAGAACCGGGCTCCGGGCGTCTGCCCGCGATGTCGACGCCCCTGCGACGGGGTGGAAGTCAACCACGGGTGCCCCGCCCGGATCCGCGGTTGACGACATGGTGCCGGGGATTGGCGCGGCGAGGTGGACCAACGGTTCCCTCCGGACGGCCGGGGCCGGCGCCGTCGCGTCTCCGCGCAACCGGTTCTCGCCCCCACAAGCTCCTGACAACGCGGAACTTGCGCCCTTCCCGCGGCGACGCGGGGACGAGTGGCCGGCTTCTTGCTCCGATCAGGGTGCCCGCCGCCACGTGGCGGCCCGCGTGCCCGACCTGGTCCCTGGGTCGCCGCACCGGCGGCGGGGTGAACGGTCACCGGTCCCGACGGACCGGTGGTCAACCGAGTCTCTTGCGACAGGAGGAAAACGATGCGACGAGTTCTCTGGGGTATGGCAGTGGTCCTGGCCTTGTGCGGCGGTCAGCCCGGCGCAGCCGAAGTCCAGGAGGCGGCGCCATCCGAAGCGCCTCGCATGCAGTCGGAGCTGATCGACCTCAACACCGCCACGGCCATGGAGCTCGAGACGCTCCCGAGGGTCGGGCCGCGCACCGCCGAGCGGATTCTCGAGTACCGGCGCGAACACGGCGGCTTCGAGAGAATCGAGGACCTGATGGACGTGCGCGGCATCGGTGAGCGCACCTTCCTCATGCTGAAGCCGCTGGTGACCGTGGTGGCCGCCGAGTCCGATGCCGGCCAACGTCCGTAGCCGATCGTTTCCGCGCGCCCCGGAGCTCGGCCTCCGGGGCGCGCGGCGGCGGTGCGGCGGGAGCCGGGGGGCCGTTCGCCGCGATGCGCCCGTTCACCCCGCGGGGTTCACCCTGGTCGAGGCGGGCGTCGTGCTCCTGCTGCTCGGCGTCTCGGCCGCGCTCGCGGTGCCGTCGATGCGCTCGGGGCTCGACGGCATGCGCGCTGCCGCCGCCGCCCGCCATCTCGCGGCCCTGACCCAGTCGATCCGGGTGCGGGCGGTGACGCGGTCGGTCCACGTCGGACTGCGGTTCGAGCGCGATGGCGACGGTTACCGGTACGCGACGTACGCGGACGGAGACGGCGACGGTCTGCGGGCACGGGACATCCGAAGGGGACTGGACGTGCGGTTGGCCGACTTCGAACGCCTCGGCGACCGGTTTCCCGGTGTCGCCATCGGCATCCCGACCCGGGTGCCGGGGATCGCGGGCCGCGAGACGCTGGCGGCCGGCTCGGACCCGATTCGGTTCGGCGCCTCCGACGGCCTGACGTTCAGCCCGTTGGGCACCGCGACCAGCGGGACCCTGTATCTGCACGACCGGTCGGGCCGGCAGCTTGCGGTGCGGGTGCTGGGTGCGACCGGTCGGGTCCGCATCCTCGAGTTCAACGAGGACACCGCGTCATGGGTGGTGCGATGACGAGCCGGGGCGCCGAGCGACGACGGCACGTTCGACTCCCCGGTGCGGATCTCGGGTGGGTGCGGGCGGCGCGCCTCGGGCCGGGCCTCGAAGCGGTGGTGACCGACCTTTCGCGCGGAGGGGCCCGGCTGGAAACTGCGACCCGGCTCCGCCCGGGAACGAAGACGGTGCTCCGGCTGTCGACCGCCGACGGCGAGCTGAGGGCGTCCGGCGAAGTCGTGCGGGCCCGGGTGTCCGCGCTCCCACCCAGCCGGGGCGTGCTCTATGAGGGCGCGTTGCGGTTCGACCGGGCGGTGGCCCTGCCGGAGGCGATCGACGCCCGGCCGCCCGGTCAAGTGAAAGCACGTTGAATTTTACGTGTGATTTATATACTATCACGTGCGATGACATACACGATGCCTCGGGCTCCGTGGTATGGACCATCCGTTGCTTTCGTGACCGCCGCATTCAAGGGCACCTTCCAGCCATGCCTGACCTGTCGATGTCGTGTCCGAATCCCGTTGTCCACCGCGATGACCTCCTGGAGCGCGGCCAGCGCTTCTCGGAGTTCCTCGCCGTTCTCGAGTCGCGGATTGCCGGCAGCACGAAGATCGGCGTGCTGGAGGCCGCCGTGCCGGCGGCCCTCGAGCGCCTCATGCCGATTCGCGACGCCCGTCTGACGACGGCGCCCGCCCCTCCGCTGGCTGCGCGCGAGGGGCCGGCGGTCTCGTCGCTGAGGTTCCCCGTATCGGTCCCCTCGCGCGCGGACCTCGCGCTGGAGGTGATCGTCGATCCGAGCCTGGCGCTGGGGGCGTGGGAGCGGCAGACGTTGCGGCAGGCGGCCCGCGTGGTCGGTCTGCTCATCGCTTGCCGGAACCAGGCGCCGCCGCCGGGTCAGCCGCCGGAGCCGGCGGCGCCGCTCGTCGGAACGAGCGAGCCGATGCGCCGATTGCGGCAGGAGATCGAGCGGGTGGCGGCGACCGACTTCACGGTCCTGATCGAGGGTGAGTGCGGTTCCGGCAAGGAGCTGGTGGCGCGGCAGGTGCACGAGCTGAGTCGACGGCGCGAGGGACCCTTCGTCGCCGTGAACTGCGCCGCCCTCGTCGAGACGCTGCTCGAAGCGGAGCTGTTCGGCATCGAGGATCGGGTCGCGACCGGGGTGCGGGCCCGCCGCGGCAAGTTCGAGCTCGCCGACCAGGGCACGCTGTTCCTAGACGAGGTCGCGGATCTGTCGCCGGCCGCGCAGGCCAAGCTGCTGCGGGCCATTCAGGAGCTCTCGGTCGAGCGGGTCGGCGGCAACGGGGCCCGAGCCGTGGACATCCGCGTCGTCGTGGCGACGAACCAGCGGCTGCAGGAGCTGGCGGGAGTTCGCCGCTTCCGCAGCGACCTCTACTACCGTCTCGCCGGGGTCGAGCTGGAGGTCCCGCCGCTCCGGCACCGTCGCGACGACATCGTCGCGCTCGTCGAGCACTTCCTCGCCCGGCACGACGGACTGCGCCGGCTGACCCTGTCGGAGAGCGCCGCCGACGCCCTTCGCACCCATGACTGGCCCGGGAACGTACGGGAGCTGCAGCGGTTCGTCGAGCGGGCCCTGGCCCTCACCCCCGGCGACACGATCGGCCTGCAGGATCTGCCGGTCAACCTGACCCGCGACTACGCGGAGCTGCTGCAGCCGTCCGTCGACCGGGCCGAGTCGATGCGCACGTGGGGCAGCCGCTATGCGCGGCTGATGCTCGAGCGCTGCGGCAACAACAAGCGGCGGACGTGCGAGGTGCTCGGCATCAGCTACCACACGCTGCAGTCGTACCTGCGTCATCAGCCCTGAGCGTCCCGAGACGGCCCGACGTGGCGTCGGGCCGTCGACGCTCCGTAACCTGCCGGGAAACGGGAGACGGCGCGACCGCGCCTTGACCCCCCGCGGGTCCCATAGTACGTTTCTATCAGGTTCTTCCGGCGTCCTGGCGGCTGGCCGCGGCCACGTCCCGCGGCCGGTCCTTTCCGCAAGCCGGCGCTCCCGGCACGGACCGCCCGCCACGGCCGACTCAACCGTGTCATGACCGACGCCTCGGCTTCCGCCCACCGTCAGACGCCCCTGCACGGCCGTCACGTCGCCCTCGGCGCGAAGATGGTGCCGTTCGCGGGGTGGCAGATGCCCCTGCAGTACGCCGGCATCACCGAGGAGCACCTCGCGGTGCGGCGGGCGGCGGGGCTGTTCGACGTCAGCCACATGGGCGAGATCGAGGTCGCCGGGGCGGACGCCCTCGCCGCCGTGCAGCGGATTTCGACCAACGACGCCGGCCGCCTCGAGGTCGGCCAGGCCCAGTACTCGGCCCTCGCGACCCCCGAGGGCACCTTCGTCGACGACCTGCTGGTGTACCGGCTCGCCGGCGACCATTTCATGCTGGTCGTCAACGCCGCCAACATCGCGGCCGGCTTCGAGTGGATTCGCGACCACATCGCCGGCGTCGGCGACGCGGTGGCCGTGAACACGAGCTCGCGCTACGCCCTGATCGCGGTGCAGGGGCCGCGGGCCCTCGACGTCGTGCAGCCGCTGACCGACGTCGATCTCGCGGCCATCCGGTACTACCGCTTCGCGACCGGCGAGGTGTCGGGCATCCGCGCGACCGTCTCGCGCACCGGCTACACCGGCGAGGACGGGCTCGAGCTGTTCGTGGCCCCGCAGACGGCCGACCGGCTGTGGACGGCGCTGATGTCGGCCGGCCGACATCACGGGCTGCAGCCGGCGGGGCTGGGCGCCCGCGACACCCTGCGCCTCGAGGCGGCGATGCGGCTCAGCGGCCAGGACATCGACGGGACGACGACGGTGCTCGAGGCCGGCCTGGGCTGGATCGTGGGCTGGGACAAGCCCGACTTCATCGGGCGCGACGCGCTCGTGAGGCAGCGCGAGGCCGGGGTCGACCGCAAGCTCGTGGGGCTCGAGATGACCGGGCCGGGCATCGCGCGGCACGGCTACGAGGTCCACGCGGGCGGCGAGCGGGTGGGCCGGGTGACCAGCGGCACCCGCACGCCGTTCCTCGAGAAGGCCGTCGCCCTCGCCTACGTTCCCGCCGCGGGCGCGGCGCCCGGCACCGAGTACGAGGTGGACGCCCGCGGGCGCCGGGTGCCGGCCCGCGTCGTGCCGCTGCCGTTCTACAAGCGCCCGAGATGAGCAGCCATGTATCCGACTGACCGGCTCTACACGAAGGACCACGAGTGGATCCTGATCTCGGGGACGACGGCCCGGGTCGGCATCACCGACTACGCGCAGGCCCAGCTCGGCGACGTGGTGTACGTCGAGCTGCCCGAGGTGGGGCGGCAGCTCGAGCAGGGCACCCAGTTCGGGTCGATCGAGTCGGTGAAGGCGGTGTCCGACCTCTACTGTCCCCTGGCCGGCCGGGTGACCGAGGTCAACGCGGCGCTCGCGACGGCCCCCGAGACCGTGAACGCCGACCCCCATGGCACCTGGATGATGGCGATCGAGCTGACCGACCCCGCCGCCGCCTCCGGGCTCCTCGACTCGGCCGCCTATGCCGAGCTGGTGAAATAGGCGGACGCGGCGTGACCCACCCACGAGCCGACCGGTTCTCCGAGCGACACATCGGCCCCCGTCCCGACGACGTCGAGGCGATGCTCGCGGCGGTGGGCGCCGCCTCGCTCGAGGCCCTCGTCGACGAGGCGGTGCCTGCCGACATCCGGCTGGACGCCCCCCTGGAGACGCCGGGGCCGGAGACCGAGGCCGAGTACCTCGACCGCCTGCGCGACGTCGCCGGCCGGAATCGCCCCGGTCGGGCCTTCATCGGCCTCGGGTACTACGGCTGCATCACGCCGAGCGTCATCCTGCGCAACGTGTTCGAGAACCCCGGCTGGTACACCCCCTACACCCCTTACCAGGCGGAGGTGGCGCAGGGGCGCCTCGAGGCCCTCTTGAACTACCAGACGATGGTGGGCGACCTGACGGGGATGCCGGTGGCGAACGCCTCGCTGCTCGACGAGGCGACGGCGGCGGCGGAAGCGATGGCGATGATGCACCGCGTCCGCGCGCGCGCCGCGCCGGGCGCGGACCGGCTGCTGGTGTCGCGGCACTGCTTTCCCCAGACCATCGACGTGGTGCGGGGCCGGGCCGAGCCGCTGGGCATCGCGGTCGAGGTGGGCGACCCCGCGGCGATGCGGTTCGACGCGAGCGTCTTCGGCGTCCTGCTCCAGACCCCGGCCGAGGACGGCGCGGTCCTCCCGGTGGCCGAGGTGGTGGCGCGCGCCCACGAGGCGGGGGCGCTGGCCGCCGTCTGCACCGATCTGCTGGCCCTGACGCTGATGGCGCCTCCCGGCGAGAGCGGGGCGGACGTGGTGGTGGGCAACTCGCAGCGGTTCGGCGTGCCGATGGGCTACGGCGGACCGCACGCGGCGTTCTTCGCCACCCGCGACGACCTCGTCAGGCAGGTGCCGGGACGCATCATCGGGCTGTCCGTCGACCGGCACGGCCGCCCCGCCCATCGGATGGCGCTGCAGACCCGCGAGCAGCACATCCGGCGCGACCGCGCGACCTCGAACATCTGCACCGCCCAGGCCCTGCTCGCCAACCTCGCCGGCTTCTACGCGGTCTATCACGGCCCGGACGGCCTGCGCGCCATCGCCGGCCGCGTGCACGGGCTGGCCCGGCGGCTGGCGGACGGCCTGCGCGAGCTGGGCCTCGCGCCCGCGCACCCGCACTTCTTCGACACCGTCACCGCGCCGCTGCCCGACGAGGCGACAGGACGCCTGCGGGCCCGCGCCGCCGCCGACGGCATGCACTTCCGGTACCGCGGCGACGGCGCGGTGGGCTTCGCCCTCGACGAGACCACGACCCCGGGCGAGGTGGCCCACATCGTGTCGCTCGTCGCCGACGCGCTGGGCCGGCCGGCCCCGCTGCCCGACCCCGGGGCCGCGGCCGCGGCGATGACGGAGGAGGAGGCGACCCCCGACTGGCCGGAGCCCCTCGTGCGTACGTCGGCGTATCTGACCCATCCGGTCTTCCACCGGCACCGGTCGGAGACCCAACTGATGCGCTATCTGAAGCAGCTCGAGCGGCGCGATCTGGGCCTCGACACCTCGATGATCCCGCTCGGCTCCTGCACGATGAAGCTGACCGCGGCCTCCGAGATACGCGCCGTGAGCTGGCCGGCGTTCGCCGCCGTCCATCCGTTCGCGCCGGTGGAGACGGCCGAGGGCTACCGCACCGTCTTCAGCGAGCTCGAGGCGGCGCTCGCCGCCATCACCGGGCTGCCGGCGGTGTCGCTGCAGCCGAACTCGGGCGCGCAGGGGGAGTTCGCGGGGCTCATGGTCATTCGCGCCTGGCACCGCGACCATGGGGGCGCCGGCCGCGACGTGGTCCTGATTCCGGCGTCCGCCCACGGCACGAACCCGGCCACCGCGACCATGGCGGGGATGCGGGTCGTGGTGGTGGCCTGCGACGACGGCGGCAACGTCGACCTCGACGACCTGCGGGCCAAGGCGGCGGCCCACCGCGACGCCCTGTGCGGCCTGATGATCACGTACCCGTCCACGCACGGGGTCTTCGAGGACGCCATCCGCGAGATCTGCCACGTCGTCCACGACGCCGGCGGCCAGGTGTACATGGACGGGGCGAACCTGAACGCCCAGGTCGGGGTGACCAGCCCCGCCGCGATCGGCGCCGACGTGTGCCACATCAACCTGCACAAGACGTTCGCGATTCCCCACGGCGGCGGGGGACCCGGCATGGGGCCGATCGCCTGCGCGGAGCACCTCGCGCCGTACCTGCCCGGGCATCCGCTGGTGCCGGTCGGCGGCGAGCGGGCGATTCCCGCGATCTCGGCGGCGCCGTGGGGGAGCGCCAGCATTCTCCTCATCTCGCACGGGTACGTCCGGATGCTCGGGCCGGACGGCATGCGGCGGGCCACCGCGGCCGCGATACTCGGCGCCAACTACGTCAAGGCGCGCCTCGCCGCGCACTACGACGTGCTGTACGCCCGGGACAACGGGCGGGTCGCGCACGAGCTGATCCTCGATCTGCGGGCGCTGCGGCGCCACGGCCTCAACGAGACCGACGTGGCGAAGCGCCTCATCGACTACGGGTTCCACGCCCCCACGGTCTCGTTCCCGGTGCCGGGCACGATGATGGTGGAGCCGACCGAGAGCGAGCCGCGCGAAGAGCTCGACCGGTTCTGCGACGCGCTCATCGCCATCCGCGGCGAGATACGGGCCATCGTGGACGGCGCCGCCGACCCCGCCGACAACGTGCTGAAGAACGCCCCCCACACCGCGGCAGATGCCACCGCCGACGCCTGGTCCCACCCCTATACGCGCGAGCAGGCGGTCTACCCGCTGCCGTTCGTGCGCGAGAACAAGTTCTGGCCGGCGGTGGGGCGCATCGACGACGCCCACGGCGACCGCAACCTCGTCTGCGCCTGCCCGCCCGTGGAGGCCTATCAGGAGTGACCCGGCGCGGCGGTGGCGGCATGCGGCCAGGCGGACCCGAGCGCTCCCGCCCGAGTCACTGCCGCCGACCGGATACGCCGGGGGGGGCGGACACGGTCCCTGGAATGGGTTCGTCGGCGCGTGGCGGGGGGGCAATCCGCGCGCGGGGTGAGATGGCCGACCCGCTCGCGAAACCGCGCCAGCAGGCGTCGGGCCACGCGGCCCCGGCGACCCGAACCGGATCATCGCGGGATCAATCCGTCGCGCGGGTGAGATGGCCGGCCCGCTCGCGCAGCCGCGCCAGCAGGCGTCGGGCCACGGGACCCGGCGAGCCGGACCCGATCGTCGCGGGATCAGTCGGGCGCGCGGGTGAGATGGTCGGCCCGCTCGCGCAGCCGCGCCAGCAGGCGTCGGGCCACGGGGCCCGGCGAGCCGGACCCGATGACGCGGTCGCCGACCCGCACCACGGGCACCACCTCGCGCGTCGTGCTGGTGATGAAGAGCTCGTCCACCGAGGCCAGGTCCGACTCTCGGAGCACCGCTTCCCGCACCGGCACCCCGGCCCCCGCGCCCACCTCGAACAGGAGGTTGCGCGTCACCCCTTCGAGCAGCCCGGCGTCGAGCGGCGGGGTCAGGACGACCCCGCCCCGCACCACGAACAGGTTGGACTGCGAGCACTCGGCGAGCTCGCCCCGGTGGTTGAGGAGTATCGCCTCGTAGGCGCCCTCGCGCACCGCCTCCTGCATCGCCAGCACGTTGTTGAGCAGGTTGTTCGACTTGATGACGGGGTCGACGCTGCGGGGGTGGTTGCGCACGACGCCGGCCACGACCAGCCGCACGCCGTCGCGCTGCACGCGGTCGGGCGACTTGCGATGCGGGCGGGCGATGATGACGACCGTCGGCGTGCGGCACACGGCGGGGTCGTAGCCGAGGTCGCCTACCCCCCGGGTGACGAGAATCCGCAACATCACCTCGCCCTGCGGATGGACGCCCTGCATGGTGTCGCGCATGCGGGACTCGAGCTCCTCGTCCGACGGCGGGACCTCCAGGGACAGGCGCGCGGCCGAGGCGCGGAGCCGGGCGAGGTGCCGGTCGGGCAGGAAGGGCCGTCGGTTGTAGGTGCGCAGGGTCTCGTAGACGCCGTCGCCGTAGAGGAAGCCGTGGTCGAAGACCGAGACCGCGGCCCGGTCGCCGGAGGTCACGACGCCGTTCACGTTCACGGTGGCCTCGGCGATGCCGGCGGGGGCGGTGGGCGCGTCGACAGGGTTCGGATTCACGCCGTCCACGGTACCATACGCGCAGGGCCTCGGTGAGGGGCCGGGCTGCGGCCAGGACGGTCGCGCCGATGCCGGCCACCTCGCCGGTCGCGGCGGCAGGACGGTCGGCGCGAATCGCGGCGGTGGCCGGTGCCTGTCGGAGAGCGGGCGGCATGCCGGGGTGTTCGGCGAACGGGCAGAACGGTCGCGCGGCTGCCGGCCATCTCTCCCGTCGCGGCGGCAGGACGGTATCGGCGCGAATCGCGGCGGCTGCCGGCGCCTGTCGGAGAGCGGCGGCATGCCGGGAGCGTTCGGCGGTCGGGCAGACGGTTCGCGCGGCTGCCGGCCATCTCTCCGGTCGCGGCGGCAGGACCGGTATCGGCGCGAATCGCGACCGGTGCCTGTCGGAGTGGCGGCTGCCGGGAACAGTTGGCGAGCGGGCAAGCCCGAACGCCGGGTGACCCTCGATACGGCGGAGCAGGATGCGGGTGCTGAACACCGCCCAGATGCGTGACGCGGACCGGCGGACGATCTCCGATCTCGGGGTGCCGTCGCTGGTGCTGATGGAGGCGGCCGGCCGGCAGGTCGTCGCCGCCCTGGAGTCGCGTTGGCGGCTCGGCGCGAACCGCCGCATCGCGGTGGTGTGCGGCAAGGGGAACAACGGCGGCGACGGGTTCGTCGCGGCGCGCATTCTGGCTGCCCGCGGCGCCGCCGTGAGGGCGTACCTGGCCGCGCCGGCGGCGGACGTCGGGGGAGACGCCGGGGTCAATCTGTCGGCCCTCCGGCGGGCGGGGGTGCCGGTCGTCGATGTCTCGAGCGCCGCGGCGTGGGAAGCGGCGCTGGTGGATATCGGAGGATGCGATCTGGTGGTCGACGCCCTGTTCGGCACCGGCCTGACGCGGCCCCTGGCCGGACACTGGCGGACCGTCGTCGTCGGTCTCAACACCTCGGACGTTCCGGTGGCGTCGATCGACCTCCCGTCCGGCCTGTCGGCGGACACGCCGGAACCGATCGGGGAAGCGGTCGCCGCCGCCCTCACGGTGACGCTCGGCGCGCCGAAGCTGCCGCTGCTGCTGAACCCCGCCGGGGCCCGGGCCGGCGCCGTGGTGGTTGCCGACATCGGGATTCCGGCGATGGTCGTGGGCGAGCTGGCGGGACCGCGCGTCACCGTCATCACCCGGGCATGGGCCCGGAAGCAGGTCCCGCCCCGGTCCCGGGACAGCCACAAGGGCGACTACGGGCGGGTGCTCGTCGTCGCGGGGTCGACGGGCAAGACCGGCGCCGCCGGCCTCGCGGCGCTCGGCGCCCTGCGCTCGGGGGCGGGCCTGGTGACGGTGGCGACGCCGCGCGTCTGCCAGCCCGTCGTGGCCGCGATGGCGCCGGAGTACATGACCCTGGGGCTCGACCACGACGGTGGGGGCCGCGTCGGGGCCGAAGCCGCCGTTGCGGTGCTCGCCGAGCGCTGCGACGTCCTCGCGGTCGGACCCGGCCTCGGCCGGAGCCCCGGCGTCGACCGCTTCGTGCGCGAGCTGGTTGACCGCGCGCCGGTCCCGATGGTGCTCGACGCCGACGCCCTGAACGTGTTCGCCGGCGATTGCACCGGCCTCTGGGGCCGCCCTGACCGCGGGCTGGTTCTCACCCCGCACACCGGCGAAATGGGACGCCTCATCGGCAGGCCGGCCGACCACGTTGCCGCGCATCGCCTCGACGTTGCCCGGGACCTCGCGGTGGAGCAGGGCGTCTTCGTCGTCCTGAAGGGGCCGCGGACCCTGGTGGCGACCCCCGCGGGGGCGGTGTGGATCAACGTGACCGGCAACCCGGGGATGGCCACCGGCGGCGCCGGCGACGTGCTCACCGGGGTCCTGGCCGCGTGGATCGCGCAGTTGCGGGACATCGAGGTCGCGTGCGGGCTGGGCGTGTGCCTGCATGGGCTTGCCGGCGACCTCGCCGCGGCCGAGCAGGGCCATGCGGGCCTCATCGCCACCGATCTCGCACACCGGCTCGGGCACGCCCTGATCGGCCTGGAGGACGGCAAGGTCGGCCGGCACGACCAGGAGCCGGAGCGCCGGCCGCTCTGAGGCCTCTTTTCGGGACGAGGACACCAGTGGACACGCGCTACCAGAGTCACTCCGAACGCCAGACGGCGGACATCGCCGCCGACCTCGCCCGGCGGCTGCCGCCCGGCGCCGTGGTCATGCTGTTCGGCGACCTCGGCGCCGGCAAGACCGCGTTCGTGCGGGGCTTCGTGGAGGGCGTGGGCATCGACCCCGACGAGGTCAGCAGCCCGACGTTCACCATCGTCCAGGCGTACGGCGGCGGGCGGGTTCAGCACGTCGATCTGTACCGGCTCGGCCCGGCCGAGACCGACGACCTGGGCCTCGAGGAGCTGCCGGACGGAGGCGCCCTCGTCTGCATCGAATGGGCCGACCGCCTGCCGCGTCCGGTCCCGGGGGCGGTCTCGGTCCGGATTCACGACCGCGGAGGCGACTCGCGGGAGCTCGTCATCGACCTGCCGGGGGAGCTCGAGCCAGCTTCGCTTTCCCGCAATCCGTCCGTTTCGGGCGAGGCGGCAACGCCGTGAGCGACCGTGTGTCCTGATCCGGAGGCCACGAACACCCGCCGTCATGATTGCGGGTGCACGTGGCGCTGGCCGAGGCCATTCGACTGTCCCCTCGTGACGCTGGACAGGAGGCTCAGCCGCGCCGCGAGCCCAGGTGCAGGATTCGTCGTCCCGCCGCGGCGGGAGGCGGGAGAAGAGGCGTGATTCCGAATGCCGGGGGCAGGCAGCCTACTCCGAGCGGTAGTTGGGGGCTTCCTTGGTGATGACCACGTCGTGCACGTGGCTCTCGCGCATGCCGGCGGGGGTGATGCGCACCATCCGGGCGTTCTCCTGCAGGTCGGCGATGGTGGGGCACCCGCAGTAGCCCATGCCGGCGCGCAGGCCGCCGACGAGCTGGTGGATCATCGCGCCGATCGACCCCTTGTGGGGTACCCGGCCCTCGATGCCCTCGGGCACCAGCTTCTCGCCGTCCTCGCGGGGGCTCGCGAGGTCGAAGTCCTCCTGGAAGTAGCGGTCCCGGCTGCCCGCGCGCATCGCCCCGATGGAGCCCATGCCGCGGTACTCCTTGAAGCTGCGTCCCTGGTAGAGGATCAGCTCGCCGGGGCTCTCGTCGGTACCCGCGAAGAGACTCCCGATCATGACCGCGCCGGCCCCGACCGCGAGCGCCTTGGTGATGTCGCCCGAGTAGCGCACGCCGCCGTCGGCGATGATGGGGACGCCGTGCCGCTGCGCGGCCTGCCCGCACTCGGCGAGGGCCGAGATCATCGGCATGCCGATGCCGGCGATGACCCGGGTGGTGCAGATGGACCCGGAGCCGATGCCGACCTTCACGCCGTCGACGCCGAGGGCGATCAGCGACTCGGTCCCCTCCGCGGTCGCGACGTTGCCGGCGACCAGCTCCACGCTCGGGAAGCGCTCGCGAAGCTGGCCGACCATCGCCATCACCCCGCGGGAGTGCCCGTGCGCGGTGTCGACGACGAGCACGTCGGCGCCCGCGTTCACCAGGGCTTCTGACCGCTCCACCGTGTCCTTGGCGATGCCCACCGCCGCCCCCACCCGCAACCGGCCCAGCTCGTCCTTGGACGCGGTGGGGTAGGTGATCATCTTCTGGATGTCCTTGACGGTGATGAGCCCCTTGAGCCGGAACTCCCGATCGACGACCAGGAGCTTCTCGACCCGGTGCTGGTGCAGGATGGCCTGGGCGTCCTGCAGGGTCGTCCCGACCGGCACCGTGATGAGGTCCTTGCGGGTCATGACCTCGCCGATGGGCCGGTCGATGCGGCGCTCGAAGCGCAGGTCCCGGTTGGTGAGGATGCCGACGAGCCGGCCCTCGGTGCTGCCGTCCTCGGTGATCGGCACCCCCGAGATCCGGTACTTCTTCATCAGCTCGAGGGCCTCGACGATGCGGTTGGAGGGCGCCAGCGTGATCGGGTTGACGATCATGCCGCTCTCCGAGCGCTTGACCCGGTCGACCTCGGCCGCCTGGTCCTCGATGGGGAGGTTCTTGTGAATCACCCCCATGCCCCCGAGCTGGGCCATCGCAATGGCGAGGCGCGACTCGGTGACGGTGTCCATGGCGGCGCTGATGATGGGCACCTTCAGGGTGACGTTCCGGGTGAGCCGGGTCGAGACGTCGACCCCGGCCGGCAGCACCTCGGACCGCTGCGGCACCAGCAGCACGTCGTCGAACGTCAGGGCCACCGCGATGTCGGTGGCCGTGAAACGGGTCGCCGTCGTGTCGATGCCCGCCGTCATGTCAGGCCCCATGGCACTTCTTGTACTTCTTGCCGCTCCCGCACGGACAGGGCTCGTTCCGCCCGACCTTGCGAGTCACCCGGCGCACCGTGCGCACCTTGGCGTCGTCGCCGCCGGTCCGGGCCGGCTGCGGGCCGCGGCCCGCAGAAGCGGCGCCCGCGAACGCGGGGGCGGCGGCG
>JAJEEA010000398.1 GCA_022821235.1 Vicinamibacteria bacterium | reverse complement strand
TACGCGGCCGAGAGCATGGTGCACCGGGCGCGGCAGGCGCTCGACGGCGGCGCGGGCACGGCCGACCTGCAGGCCGACGCCGCCCGCGTCCAGGTCGACGGCGCGGCGGAGCGCATCGGCGCCGCGGCCCGCACCGCCCTGGCCGCGATGGCCGAGGGCGACACCCTGCGCATGCAGCTCGCGGGGCTGCGGCGGCTGTTGCGGGTGACGCCGGTCAACACCGTCGCCATGCGGCGGCGACTTGCGGACGCCCTCGTCGACAGGGCAGGATATGTATTCGCGTGACGGCGGGTTTGCGTGGCGACCGACGTCGCGTCACGATGTCCGTTCGTGCGGCGGCGCGTACCGGCTTCGCGGACCCGGGTGACGGGCAGGACTCGCGCGAGCGTGAATCGGCACGGCCGCGTCGCGTGCCCGGGTGACGGCGGGATCCGCGTGACCGCGCATTCTCACGACGGTACGTGTGCTCGCAGGACGACAGCCGCGTGATGGTATCCGGATGATGGCAAGAGACACCCTGCGCTACGCCCTCGCCGCGGGCGCGCTCGCCGCCCTCGGCGCCTGCTCGGCGCCGCCGCCCGACGAGTCGCTCTGGCTCACCGAGCTCGTGGAGTCGCGCGAGCTGAAGGACAGCTTCTTCCGCGAGGCCCCCGACTCGCCGATTCGCATCGAGCGCCGCGGACAGCTTCTGCCGCTCCACTACTACGAGCCGGACCCCGTCTACCGGGTCCCCGCCGCCCTGGAGGTGGCGCCCGAGCAGCCGATCTACGAGATCCCGACCTCGACCGGGGTCATCCGCCCGATGCAGCGCGTCGGAGTGCTCGAGTTCGCGCTGAACGGCGAGCCGATGCGGCTGTCGGCCCTCGCCGAGGCCCCGGTGCGGTCCATCGACTCGCTGTTCATCATGTTCAAGGACCCGACCAACGAGTCGGACACGTACGCGGGCGGCCGCTACATGGACCTGCCCCGTACCGCCAGCGGCCTCTACGACCTCGACTTCAACCAGGCCTACAACCCGTACTGCTACTACAACGAGGAGTACGACTGCCCCTACCCGCCGCGCGAGAACTGGCTGACGGCGCCGGTGCTGGCCGGCGAACGCCTCGCGCCGGGCTACACCGGGTTCGGCATCGGGGTGATCCCGCCGCCGCCCGAGGACGAGGTCTCCACCCCTTGACGGCCCGCGGCCCGGGTGCGGCGCCGCTGGCCGGCGTCATCTTCGACTTCGACGGGGTGCTCGCCGACACCGAGCCGCTGCACCTGCGCGCCTATCAGGACGTGCTCGCGGAGCGCGGCATGACCCTCGGCGCCGCCGACTACTACGACCGTTACCTGGGGTTCGACGACGACGGCGTCTTCCGCACCGTGTGGAGCGACCGGGGGCTCAACCTCGACGAGGAGACCCTGGTCGAGTTGATTCGGGTGAAGGGCGAGCGATTCGAGGCGCTGGCCGGACAGGGCGAGGCCCTCTTCCCCGGCGCCGCCGACTGCATTCGCCGCGTCGCGGCCGAGGCGCCCATCGCCATCGCGTCCGGCGCCCTCGCTCCCGAGATCGAGACGGTGCTCGCCGCCGCCGGCCTGCGCCGTCACTTCCGGGCCGTCGTCGCGTCGGGCGACACGCCGAGATCGAAGCCCGCCCCCGACCCCTACCTGCGGGCGCTGGAGCTGCTGCGCCCGCACGTCGCGGCGTCGGCCCTCGATCCGGGCGGTTGCGTCGTCGCCGTCGAGGACTCGATGTGGGGCATCGAGTCGGCCATCGCGGCCGGACTGCGGTGCGTGGGGGTCGCGCAGACCTACGCGGCGAACCGGCTCGAGACCGCCCACGTGGTGGTCCCGACCATCGCCGACGTCACGCCCGAGGCCTTGCGCGCGGCCTGCGCCGCGGATGCCTGACCGTGCGCCCCGGGTTCGGGCGGTTCTTGAACGGAACCACCCCACGGGCGAGAATGGCCGGGTGGTCCGTGGCGGAACCCCGCGTTGCATCGCGGCGCGAATGCAGGGGGTGTTCGTCACGGGCGGCCGGGTGACGTTGCCATGAGCGTATTGCCAGCCGACGTCGTGCAACGGTTCACGGACGCGGCCGCGAGCCCCGACCCCGATCTGGCCGCGCCCGCCCTGCTCATCGCGCGCCTCGGCTATCCCCGGCTCGACCCCTCCCCCTATCTGGCGCGCCTCGAGGCGATGGGCGGCGCCGCCGCGGACCGGCTGGCCGCGTCCCCGGGAGACGGCCCCCGGGGGACGATAGACGCCCTCAACCGGTTCCTCTTCGAGGACGAGGGCTTCTCCGGAAACACCGGCGACTACGACGACCCGCTGAACAGCTTCCTGAACCAGGTGCTCGACCGCAGGACCGGCATTCCCATCACCCTGGCCGTGGTCTACATCGAGGTGGCGCGCCGCGCCGGCATCCGCGTGGACGGCGTGAACTTCCCGGGCCATTTCCTGCTGCGGTTTCCGTTGGCGCCGGAGGAGCGCCACCGGAGCGCGGTCTTCGTGGACCCGTTCCACGGCGGCTCCATCCTGTCGGAGACCGACTGCCGCTCGCTCCTGCGGCGGCACGCCGGCGACGGCGTCGAGTTCGATCCCCGGTTCCTCGCGCCGGCCACCAAGCAGCAGATTCTCGTGCGCATGCTCGGCAACCTGAAGCGGCTCTACGTGCGCATGCGGTCGTTTCCCCAGGGCCGGGCGATCACCGATCTCCTGCTCGCGATAGAGCCCTCCGCCCTGCAGGAGCTGCGCGACCGCGGTCTGCTGTCCTACTACGTCAACGACTACGCGGGGGCCCTGCGCGACCTCGAGGCGTACCTGCGGTACTCGTCACCCGGCGCCGACGACGACGCCGAGCGCCAGGAAGAGCGCAAGGAGATCTGGGGACACGTGAAGGCGCTGCGCCGGCGAATGGCGAGCCTCAACTAGGCGTCTGCACCTGGACCCGGTGGGTTGGATGGGCGCCCGGCAGAGCCGCCGGCGACGACGGGCGGGCGAGGAGTCGCCGTGGAACGGCGCGGACTCCTGGCGGGTTGGTTGGGTGCCCGGCGGAGCCGTCAGGCGGCTCCTGGCGGGCTGGATCGGGGCCGGGCGGGGGGCTCGGGGACCTCTATGGGCAGGTCTTCCCGGTCGCCCCATTCCTTCCACGACCCGATGTAGTTCCGCACCCGCGGATAGCCCAGCAGGCGCAGGGCGAGGTAGCCGTGGGCGGCCCGGTAGCCGCCCTGGCAGTAGCTGATCACTTCCTTGTCGGGGGTGACGCCGGCCGCTTCGTACATCGCCCGCAGCTCGGCCGCGGGCCTGAACGCGCCGTCCTCGCCGAGGTTGCGGGTCCACTCGACGTGGACCGCCCCCGGCACCGCGCCCCCCCGCTTCGCGCGGACGGTCGTGCCGCGGTACTCGCCGTCGGTGCGGGTGTCCAGCACCGCCAGGTCGGCCGTCCCCAGGCGGTCACGGAGCCGCCGCCACGTCGCCAGCCGGTCGTCCGACCGCCCGACCATCCAGCCGCTGGGCTCCGGGGCCGCCGCGTCGCGGGTCACCGCGCGCCCCTCGCGCTCCCAGGCGCCGAACCCGCCGTCGAGCAGCCGGACGTCGGGGTGGCCGAAGTACTCGAGGAACCAGAACGCGCGGGCCGCCCGGATGCCTGACTTCTCGTCGTAGACCACGACCGCGCGCTCCGGGTCGACGCCCCGCGACGAGAGGAGGTGGCCGATCATCCAGAGGAACGCGGCCAGCGGCGCGGGGTCGGTGTCGGTCAGGCTGATGCCGAACAGGTCGAGGTGCACCGCGCCGGGGACGTGCCCCACCGCGAACGCCTCGGCCTGCCGGAGGTCGAGCAGCAGCGGCGCGTCGGCCCCCGCCGCCCGGCGGTCGTGCAGCTCGGCCGGGGTGATGAGGAGCCGCGGATTGGCGTAGCCCTTGGGGTTGTCGCTCACCTGCCATCCTCCGTCGTCGTCCGACATCGCCGGCCCGAGGTGGAAGCCCCGCGTTGCACCGCGCCGGAGGGCGCCGGCAGACGGCCGACGCGCCCGCCTGACGAGGCGTGACGAGGGCGCATCGGACACGGCAACCGACGAACACGCAACCGGGGTCCGGGATGCGGCGCCTCTCCGCGTCGGAGCGCGCGCGGCGTCAAGCCGGCGGCGCGGGTTCGCCGGTGTAGGAGGCCTTCGTGCGGCCCGCTGCGGCGCGCGCGGCGTCCGGGTCTTCGCCGGCCGCCACCGCCGCCTCCCCCCACCCGTGGCTGCTGCCGGCGATGAACGCCCTGCCGCCCCGCGAGGCCGCGAAGGCTTCCTCGTCCAGCTTCGGCGCCGTCGGGTCCGCGAGATGGAGCGCGAGCCCCAGGAGGCCCATCTCCCAGCCGACGCCGGTCGCGCCCGGCCCGTACTCGTCCCAGTGCGGCGAGAGGCGCGCGGTGTGGGCGAGGGTGAGCCGGGCGCGGCCGGCCCCGTCGTCCGAGACGCGAACGTCCACCCAGCTCACGTCGCCGCCGAACTCCCAGGTGAGGGCGAAACGGGACGGCCGCTCGCAGGCCGTGACCGTCCCGCCGGCGTTGCCCTGCAACTGATAGTGGCCGCCGAGCTCGAGATCGCCGCTGACCGGCAGGAACCAGCGCGGAATCCGCTCGCGGCTCGTCACCGCGTCCCACAGGTCGTCGACCGTCGTGTCGTAGCCGCGGGAGAGGGTCACCGCGCGGGCGGGCTGCCCGTCGCGCTCCAGCGACGACACCGTTCGCGTGGTCGCGCCGAGGTTCTCTTCGACATCGAAATCCATGTCACTCGATCTCCCATTCCGACCCGTCCGAACGGGCCCGGCCCTCCTCCGCCAGCTTGATCAGGTGTGCGACCACGCTCTCGCGCGCCATGCCCCGCAACGCCGGCGCGAGTCCGTCGTACAGGCGGTCGACGATGTCCTCGGGCCGGCCGACCCCGGCCCGGAGCGCCGCCACGATCTGCTCCTCGCGGCGCTGCCGGTGCTCGATGTACTCCCGGAGGATCGCCTGCGGGTCGTCGATGGGCTCGCCGTGGGCGGGCAGCATGCGGGCGGGGGCCAGGGCCTGGACGCGGCGGAGCGACGCCAGGTACTGCGACAGGCTGCCGCCGTGCGAGGCGGGGATGACGACGGTCGAGCCGGGCACCACGAGGTCGGCCGAGAACAGGGTGCCGCGGGCCTCGTCGAAGAAGCAGAAGTGGTCGGGGGCGTGACCGGGGGTGTGGACGGCGCGCAGGGCGCCGTCTCCTGCGGGAATCAGCTCGTCGTCCGCGATCGGCTGCCAGGCCACCGCGTGCGCCCGGTCGCGCTCCGGCCACGGCATCTTCCGGAAGGCGGCGTCGGGCCAGCGCGCGGCGATCGGCTCGCTGCCGTCGGCGTGGTCCTGATGCGCGTGCGTGACGAGCACCTGCGCCAGCCGGTCCGGTCCCAGCGCCTTCTCCAGCGCCGACAGGTGGGCGGCCTCGCCGGTGGCGGCGTCGACCAGCGTCGGCGTCCGGCCCGGCAGCAGGTACGTGTTGTTGCCGGCGCCGGTCATCGGGCCGGGGTTGAAGCCGGGAATTCGGGTGATCTGCACGATCCCTGAAAGGCCCGCGCCGGCGCCGCGCGCGGACGGAGCCGCCGGGTTGGCGGGGGAACCCCGGGCCGGTCTCTCGGCCCGGTGCCTGCGAAGCCGCGAACCGGCCCATTGTACTTCCCGGGGCGGGCAATCTCGCCTGCGGGAGGCGGGAGGCCCGCGGATCGACGGCTCCCTCCTGAGCACTTGCGTCCCCCGACCGTGCAGGCGACGGGAACGCGGGAGGTGGGACTGATGTCGGGCCGGAGAGACCCGTGGCGCGAGACCACGCAGGCGAGAGGAAGGCGCGACAGGGGGCGGGCCTACGACCGTCGTGAGCCGGGTCGTCGACGACGGGCGGGACGGACTCGATACTCATGCCGTGGTGCGGTCGGCGAGCCCAAGCCGTACCGCTCACGTCCGGCGAAGGGTTCGTGGACCTGCCGGCGCCGCTCCCGGCGTCGCAGACGGCATACAATAGCGCGCGGTGTCCGATTTCAGCGCGGTGGCCGAGCGGTTCACGGAAGACGAGCGGCGCGCGCTGGCGCCCTACTTCACGAACCTGGACCGCGAGGTCTTCGCGCTGCGCAATCTCCCCGAGGTGGTGAAGGGGGCCTTGTTCGCCCGCTACTCGCGATCGGCGAAGTCGTTGCGGCGGTTGTTCCTCGACGAGTTCCTCGATTCGGCGCCGGCGGGTCGGGTGGTCGAGGCGGTCGGGGTGGGGCGGGCGGAGCGGCTCTACGAGCGCGTGGTCGGAGGCTACGGGGACGACTCGGTCATGCAGGTCGGGGGCGCGCACATCGCGTGCGAGGGCGTCTCGAACGTGCTGACGAAGGTGATCGAACGGGGCCGACTGGCCGCGTACATCGAGCAGTCGACCCGCTACGTGCCCTATACCGACCGGCCCGGTGGCCGCTGGAGGTACCTGATTCCGAAAGAGATCGAGGGGCTGCCCCTGAGCCGGCGGTACGTCTCGGCCCTCGACGACGCGTTCGAGACCTACTGCCGGTGGCTCGAGCCGGCGCAGGACCACTTCCGGCGTCAGTACCCGAACACGGCGGGCGACTCGGACAGCGTGTACCGCGCCGTCATCCGGGCGAAGGCGCTCGATACGCTGCGGGGGCTGCTGCCCGCCGCCACCCGGTCGAACGTCGGGATCTTCGCTTCTGGCCAAGCGTGTCAGTCCTTGCTGCTTCGGCTGCGGGCTCACCCCCTGGCCGAAGCCCGTGTCAGCGGCGACCGCATGCTCGGCGAATTACGCAAGGTCATACCCGCGTTCCTCGTGCGAGTCGACCGCGAGGACCGGGGCGTCAGGTGGAGCCGCTATCTCGCGGACACGCGGCGGGAGGCAGGCGCCGCGGCGGAGCGCGTGCTGCAAGGGGTGGCCCCGGCGCCCGCACCCGAGGTGGCCCTGACCGACTTCGACCCTGACGGCGAGGTGAAGGTGGTCGCGGCGGCACTGTACGAGTCGTCCCGGCTGCCGGAGCGCCAGCTCCTGGAGACGGCCCGGGCCATGAGCGCGGGCCACCGCGCCGCGGTCCTCCGCGCCTACGTGGGCGACCGCGCGAACCGGCGCCACCGGCCGGGTCGCGCGTTCGAGCGGACCGGCTACTGCTTCGACGTGCTGTCGGACTACGGCGCGTTCCGCGACCTGCAGCGGCATCGGCTGCTGACGGTGGAGTGGCAGGAGCTGGCGCCGGACCATGGTTTCGTGGAGCCGGTCGCCATTGCGGACATCGGGGCGGCGGCGGACTGGTGCCGCGTGATGGACCGGACGCGCGAGCTGCACGCGGCGATGGCCAGCGAGACCTCGCCGACGGTGGCGCAGTACGCGGTGCCGATGGCCTACCGCATCCGCTACCGCATGCAGATGAACGCCCGTGAGGCGATGCACGTGATCGAGCTGCGCACCACGCCGCAGGGCCACCCAGCGTACCGGCGCGTCTGTCAGGCGATGCACCGCCTGATCGCCGACGAGGCCGGCCACCGGGCCATCGCCGAGGCGATGCGCTTCGCCGACCACTCGGCGGTCGAGCTGGAGCGGCTGGGGGGCGAGCGGGCGAGCGAGCGACGGCGGGCGGAGCGCGGCGGGTAGCGGTCGCCCGACCTCCGAGCGCGATTGCGACGGCAGTCGTCGCGGGGAACCGCGACGGCAGGCGGTCACTCGGGGTTTTGCGCCCGCCGGGATCCCGTGCCCTCGAGATCGTCAGTCGTCGTCCTTCCGGGCCCAGTAGCGGCCGTACTCCTCGAGGAACGTGACGCTCTCGAACGAGGTCATGCGGTCGAAGAAGAGCACGCCGTCGAGGTGGTCGGTCTCGTGCTGGATGACCCGGGCGGGATAGCCGTCGGCGGTCAGGGCCAGGGGCCGCCCGTGCCGGTCGAGGGCGCGCAGCCGTATCTTCGCGGCCCGGGGCACCCGGCCGCGGATGTCGGGGATGCTGAGGCAGCCCTCCCAGTCCTCTTCCACCGCCGAGCCGACGGGGGTGACCTCGGGGTTGATGACGACCACCGGGGGCATGCCGCCGTCGGGGTCGTCGACCCCGGCGACGAAGAGGCGGACGCTCTCGTGCACCTGGGGGCCGGCGAGGCCGATGCCCCGGCTGTCGTGCATGGTCTCGAACATGTCGTCGATGAGCCGCTGGATTCTCGGGGTGGCGATCTCGCGCGGCTCGAGCGGCTCCGCCCGTTTGCGGAGCACGGGGTGGCCCATGCGCGCGACCTTGAGGATGGCCATCTCCCGCGATTATACGTTGACGGCGGGGTCCGCCGCGGCGACGATGGGGCCGGGAGCAGGATGCACGTCGACCCCATCGCCAGCGTCTACCGCTTCTGCCACGCGTGCGGAGAGCGGCTCGTGTCCCGGCAGCTCAAGCCGGGCGATCCGGAGCGACCGGTCTGCTCCGGGTGCGGCGGCGTCCTCTTCCTGGACCCGAAGGTCGCGACGGGCACGATCATCGCGGTGGAGGACCGGCGCATCGTGCTGGTGCGCCGGGCCATCGAGCCGGGCTACGGGCGCTGGGTCTTCCCCGGCGGCTACGTCGACCGGGGCGAGGTGGTCAGCGCGGCCGCGATCCGCGAGGCGCGCGAGGAATCGGGGCTCGAGATCCGGCTGGAGGGCCTCGTGAGCATCTACTCCTACCCCGAGCGGCCTCCCGTCATCATCGTGTACGCCGCCGCCGCGATCGGCGGGGTGCTCGGGCACGACGAGGAGAGCCTGGAGATTCGCACCTTCAGCGAGGCGGAGATCCCCTGGGACGAGCTGGCCTTCCGCAGCACCCGCGAGGCGCTGCGCGACTACTACGCCGGCGTGCTGCACCGCCACTGCCGCTGACGCGCGAGGACTGCCGCCGGCCGTCGCCCCGAGTGCGGGGGCGTGACCGGGGCCGCGTGGTCGGCAGCCTGACCCGGCCAGGTCGGCTCCGCCGGCCATGCTCCACGGCACTGCCGTTTCGACGGAGCGACCGGGAGCGAGCGCGGCGGCCCGGGCGGGGAGGCGAAGACCAGGCGGCGGGCCGACACGGCCGCGCAACATCACGCCCGTGCGTCGGCGGCCGGTGGGAACCGCAGGTCGAGGCGCTCGGCCGCGCCGGCGGCCTCCTCCACCAGCGCGTCGACGGGCAGCGCCGTCTCCGCCTCGTCGAGCTGCCGTACGGTGGCCCGGGTGGCGGGGTGCTTCGGGGTGAACAGGGTGCAGCAGTCCTCGTCGGGGATGATCGACACCTCGTAGGTGCCGAGCCGCCGCGCCTCGTTGACGATCTCGTCCTTGTCCATGCCCACCAGGGGCCGGAGGACGGGCAGGGAGGCCGCGGCGTCGATGACCGCCATGTTGTCCAGGGTCTGCGAGGCGACCTGGCCGACCGCCTCGCCGGTGACGAGGGCGGCCGACCCGCTGGTCCGCGCGATGCGCTCGGCGATGCGGAGCATGAGGCGCCGGTAGACGACCACCCTGAGCGGCGGGGGCACGGCCAGCACCACCCGGCGCTGGATCTCGCCGAACGCCACCACGTAGAGCCGCGATTGGAGCTGGCGGCGGGTCAGCAGGGCCGCAATCTCCGCCACCTTGTCCTGGGACGTGCGGGACAGGATGGGGTAGCTGTGGAAGTGGACGAGGCGGACGCGACAGCCGCGCTTGATCATCCGCCACGCCGCCACCGGCGAGTCGATGCCCCCCGACAGCAGGCACGCGACCCGGCCGCTCGCCCCGCTGGGCAGGCCCCCCGCCCCCGGCTCCTTCCGCAGGCAGCAGAACGCCCGGTCGGCCAGCACCTCCACCCGCACCGTCAGGGCCGGCCGGTCGAGGTCGACCCGCCACCCCTTGGCCGCCTTGATGCGCCCTCCCAGGTTCCGCTCGATCTGCGGCGACGTCAGGGGGAACCGCTTGTCGGCGCGCCGGGCCGTCACCCGGAAGCTGTCCGCCTCGACCCCGTCGAGCTCGGCGAGCACGGTGTCCGCGATGGCGTCGAAGTCGCAGGCGGCGGGCACCGCCCGCAGGAAGTTGGCGATGCCGGGCATGCGGGAGAGCCGCTCGCGCACCTCGGGCCAGTCGCCGTCCGAGGCGTGCTGCAGCTCGATGCGCCCCATCAGGGCGCGGACCTTGACGCCGTCGACACCGGCCATGGCGGTGCGGACGTTGGTCACGAGCCGCTCGACGAACCAGGGACGGTTGCGCCCCTTGAGGGCGATCTCCTGATAGTGGACGATGACCGAGGGCATGGCGAAACCGGGACGGATGCGACAGGGCTCGATGATGAGAGGGCGGTCGGCAGCGGCGGCGGACGCGAGCCGCCGGAGACGCGCGGGCGCTTGCCGATTCGCCGATCTTACCAGCCCGTGGAGAGAGCCCCCGCCGCTCCCCGCCGCATTCGGGCGGACGGGCTGGGGGTATCCTACCGGCCCCGGCCCCTGTCGACCCGCGCCGCGGCCCCGGCTCCGGGTCGCGTTCCGCCGCGGTGGGAGCGGTCCGGGTGGCGGACCGGATGGCCGGTCGGATCGAGGGTCCTGTGGAGAGAGTGACGAACCCCGACCTCGCCTACCAGGCGGAAGCCCTGCGAGGGGTGTCGCGCACGTTCGCCCTGACGATTCCCCAGCTTCCCGGGCCGCTGCGCGACGTCGTCGGCAACGCGTACCTGCTGTGCCGCATCACGGACAGCATCGAGGACGAGCCGGCGCTGACTCCCCCGCAGAAGCGCCGGTTCGCGAGCCGTTTCGTCGACGTCGTCGAGGGCCGGGCCGGCGCGGAGGACTTCGGGCGCGACCTCGGGGCCCTGCTGTCGCCCTCGACCACCGCCGGCGAGCGGGACCTCGTCGCCCACACGCCGACGGTCATCCGCATCACGAACGGGTTCGGCGACGGCCAGCGGCGCGTCCTCGCCCGGTGCGTCCGCATCATGGCGGCGGGCATGTCGGAGTTCCAGCAGCTCGACACCGCCGGGGGCCTGAGAGACCTCGAGGAGCTGGACCGCTACTGCTACGTGGTCGCGGGCGTGGTCGGCGAGATGCTGACCGAGCTCTTCTGCGACTACTCGGCGGAGATCGGCGAGCGTCGGGACGAGCTGATGGGGCTGGCGGTCTCGTTCGGCCAGGGCCTTCAGATGACGAACATCCTGAAGGACGTGTGGGAGGACCTCGGTCGCGGGGCGTGCTGGCTGCCGCGCGACGTCTTCCTGCGAGCGGGCTTCGACCTGCGCGGGCTGCCCCGGGGGCGCGACCACCCCGCGTTCCACCGGGGCCTGGACGAGCTGGTGGCGATTGCCCGCGGCCACCTGGTGGACGCGTTGCGGTTCGTCCGGCTCATTCCGGCGCGGGAGACGGGCATCCGGCGCCATTGCGTCTGGGCCCTCGGCATGGCGGTGTTGACCCTGCGGCGCATTCATCGGACACCGGGCTTCAGGAGCGGGCGGGAGGTGAAGATCTCGCGGCGCAGCGTCCGCGCCGTCACGACGTGGGGGAGTCTCGCGGCGAGATGGAACCCGGCCCTCGGTCTGCTGTTCGGCGTGCTGGCGCGCGGCCTGCCGGCTCGGCGCGGCGAGCGCCGCGCGGCCCGACTCGTTCCCGCGCGCGACGAGCCGCCGCGGTAGCATGTCGGTATGCGTGACCTCGTCGCCGGCGTCGTCGCCCTCGGCCTCTTCCTGTTCGCGCTGGGGCTGATCTCGACCCTGCGGTACCACCACCGCGCCCGCGAGCGCGAGCGGCGCGCGCTGCTGGCGGCGGGCCGCCGGGTGCTGGCGGAGAGACCCTCCGCCGACGGGCTGGACCTGTTCGTGGCCGACGACGCCAACTTCTACTGGAGGGGCCGCCCCATCGCGAGGCCGACG
Organism: Vicinamibacteria bacterium; assembly: GCA_022821235.1. Lineage (GTDB taxonomy): Bacteria > Acidobacteriota > Vicinamibacteria > Vicinamibacterales > UBA8438 > JAJEEA01. The sequence goes on along the minus strand of JAJEEA010000398.1, from coordinate 9,415 downwards.
GTGCGCGTGGTCAGGATCCTCATCAACGGCGCGCCGCTCGCCACCCACGCCGCGCCGGGGCACGGGCCGGCGGACGCCGGCGAGGTCGACCCGGCCGCCCTCGACCGCCCCGAGGGGATCGCCCACGACCGCTGGGACGTCGTGATCGGGACCGACGCCGGCGAGGTCCTGGTCGAGTGCGGCAGCGTGCGCGAGCGCGTCTCCCAGGAGCTGGCGCGCGCGGTCTTCGACGCCGTCAGGGCTGACATGGAGCGGCGGGAGGCGGCCCGCGCCGACGAGGACGCCGCGGGCGCGCCCGGCTCCGCGCGCTGACAGCGCCTCGGTTCCATCGCCCGCGGCCGGAATCGACCGGCGCGCTCCTCCCCGTTACCGGAGCGGGCAGTGCCTCCGGCAGGGTGGAAGACGGGCCTGCGGCTGGAATCGACCGGCGTTCTCGTTCGCCACCTCGGACCGGCCGCACCGCCCGTCTCGGGCTTCCGGGCGCCGGCTCGACCGTCAGCCCGCCGGCAGGCCGTCGCCCGGCCCGTCGACGCCGGCCCGTCCGTCAGCCGCCACCGTCCGCCGCCGGCAGGGGGAGGAAAGGTCGTTCGGCGACGACGGCGGGGAGGCGCCGGTCGCCGCCGATCGCGACGAGCTTCGTCGAGTCCCGTCCGTCAGCCGCCGCCGTCGGCCGCCGGCAGGGGGAGGAAAGGTCGTTCGGCGACGACGGCGGGGAGGCGCCGGTTGCCGCCGGTCGCGACGAGCTTCGTTCCCGCCGCCGCCAGCTCGCGCTTGACGTACCCGAGGGCGATGGTCTCCCCCAGAGCCGGAGACCGGCGCGCGGTGGTCACGGCGCCGACCGGCTCCGCCTCCGGCTCGTCCGCTCTGCGCAGCGGCGTGCCGGCTCCCGGCGGCGGATCTCCGTCACCGAGCCGCAGGCCGACGAGGCGCCGGGCCACGCGCCCCTGTCCGCGGTGGAGGATGCGGACGATGACCTCCTGGCCGACGTAGCATCCCTTGGTCTCGCTGATGGCGCGCGACTCGATGCCCGCCTCGAGGGGGATGGTGCTCTCGTTCATGTCGGCGGGGAACGCGGGGCGGCCCGCCTCGAGCCGGAGCAGGGCGAACGTCTCGGCGTCGAGCTCGGCCGCGCCGGCCTCAGCGAGGGCCCGGGCCAGGGGGCGGGCGGCCGCGGCGTCGGCGTACAGCACGAAGCCGACCTCGCCGATCTCGTCGCTGCGCACCACCGTCACCGGGGCGTCGCCGAACCGCCCGGACCACTGGCGGTACTCGGGGCTCTGGCCCAGCGCGTCCGCCCCCAGCGGGGCCCCGTCCTCGGCCGGGCGGACCAGAGAGGCCGCGATGCCCGCGGCCTCGGGGCCATGCACGGCGAGGGCGGTCCAGGCCGCGGTCCGGTCCGCCACCGTCACGTCCTCGGTGAACACGAACTCCCGGAGCCGCTCGAGCAGCGACTCCGTCACGCCGGCGTCGACGTCGAGCAGCAGCTCGCCCCCCAGGTCGACCACCGCCATGTCCGCGATCATCCGGCCCTGCGGGGTCAGGTACGCGGAGTAGCAGCCCTCCCCGGGCTGCAGTGCCTCGATGTCGTTCGTCAGCAGCCCCTGCAGGTAGGACGCCCGGTCGGCCCCGGTCAGCACGAGCCGGCCGCGCGCCGAGAGGTCGACGAAGGCGGCTCCGTGCCGGGCCGCGCGATAGGGTTCGAGGGCCGTCATCGGGATTCGGTCTTGGGTGGTATGCTCATGGGCATGGGCATCGCCCCCCATTCTAACTCCGCGGGTCCGGCGGCCCGGGGGGGCTCCCGCGCCCGCGGGCGTCGGGGCCTCTGGTGCGCGCTCGTCGCGGTCCTGGGCCTGACGCCGGCGACGGCGCAGCCGCAGACCGGCCTCGAGCTGGCCCCCGGGCCCGCGACCTTCAACGTGTTCCTGCGCTCGGCCCCGGTCGGCTTCCAGCGCACCGACGTGCGCCGGATGGCCGCCGGCTGGGTCATCGAGTCGCTGGGCGACCTGTCGCAACCGATAGACATCCGGAACCAGGCCTTCCAGGTGGAGTACGACGCCGGGTTGCGCCCGCGGTCGCTGCGGGTCGGCGGCGTCCGCCGCAACCTCCGGTTCTCCCTCGCGACCACGTTCTCGTCCGGCACCGTCGCCGCCGAGCTGGACGAGAACGGGCAGCTCTCGAGGTTCCGGATCGCGGCGCCCGCCGACGCCGTCGTCCTCGTCGACTTCTTCTTCGGCGGCTACGAGGCGCTGGCGCGGCGGCTGGCAGAGGCACGCCCCGGCGACGAGATACCGGTCTACGTGGCGCCGCTCACCCTCACCCGGGCCCGCGTGGACCGGGTCCGGCGGCAGCAGATCGAGACGCGGTCGGCCGCCGTCGTCGACGCCCGGGTGCACGGCATCTCGTTCCTGCACGACGACGGCACGGTGGCGGCGGAGGTGTGGACCGACGCCCGCCACCGCCTGCTCCGCGTCTCCATCCCCCAGGCCGCCGTCGACCTCGTGCGGGACGACATCGCCGGCGTGGGCAGCCGGATCCGCGCCGCCGCCCACCCCGGCGACGAGACGGCCAGCGTCCGGTCGGAGGGCTTCGGGCTGGCCGCGACGGTCACCGCTCCCGTGGATCTTCAGATGCCCCCGGACGGGTGGCCGGCGGTGCTGCTGGTCTCGGGGCCGGGCGCTCCCGACCGCGACGGCACCTTCGCCGGCGTGCCGGTGCTCGGGCAACTGGCCTCGACCCTCGCCGACGCCGGTTTCCTGGTGGCGCGCTACGACCGGCGGGGAACCGGGCAGAGCGGCGGCCGACCCGAATCGGCGGGGGTCGAGGAGTACGCCGAGGACGCCCGCCGGATGGTCCGCTATCTGGACGACCGGGACGACGTGGACCGGGACCGCATCACGGTGGTCGGGCACGCCGAGGGCGGATGGCCGGCGATGCTCGCGGCCGCGCGGGAACGGCGGGCCGACAACCTGGTGCTGATCGGCACGCCGGCCACGAGCGGGGCCGAGCTGGTGCTCGAGCAGCAGAGCGCCATGCTCGACCGCACCAACGCCCCGGAGCGGGAGCGCACCGAGATGATCGGCCTGCAGCGGCGCATCGTCGACGCGGTCCGGGACGAGGGGTCCTGGGACGGGGTCCCCGACGCCATGCGCAGGCAGGCGGACACCTACTGGTTCCGCAGCTTCCTCGACTTCGACGTCGCCGACGCGTTGCGCAGGACGCGGCAACCCCTGCTGATCCTGCACGGCTCCCGCGACACGCACGTCGGTCCGCAGCACGCGCAGCGGCTCGTCGAGCTGGCCGGCCGGCGCCGCCGCGGCGCCCCGCCGCCGCAGCAGACCATCCTCGAGGGTCTGGACCACCGGCTCGTCCCGGCCGGGCCGGACGCCTCCCCGGCGGAAGCCGCGCAGACGGCGCCGTCCATCAGCCCCACCGTCGTCGACACGCTGACCACATGGCTGGACCAGAGACGCTACGACCGCTGAGACCGCACCCGTCGGACCGCGCCGACTGGCTGCTGCAGGCCGAGGGCGGCCGCTACCGCTTCCGCGTCACCGCGGGACGGGCGCGGACCCTCGGCCGCTCCACCAATGCCGACTTCGTGATCGACGCCATGCTCGTGTCGCGCTTCCACTGCTCGCTGTCCGTCGCCGACGGCGAGCTGGCGGTCGAGAACCTGAGCCGATCGAACGGCACCTTCGTCAACGGGGACCGGATCGAACGGGCGGTGCTGAAGCCGGGCGACCGCCTGCGGGTGGGCCGCATCGAGCTCGTCGTGTCGACCGGCGACGGCGCCCCGGCCCCCGACTAGCACGCCGCCGCCAAGACCGCCACGGTCTGGGTGGTCCGTTCGTCTTGGCGGACTCCCGGACGCGTCAGCGTCACCTCGGCGTCGGCCCCGACCGCCCGGCTGGCCGTCGCGGTCACCATGGCCGGGTGGCCCGCGGCGAGCTCACGAGCCCTGAGAAGCGTCGGGGTCAGGCGGTGAACCGACGGCGCGTCGTCGGGTCCGCTGTGCGATTCCCGATTCTCGGTGATCGCATCTGTGTTATGCTGGATTCGCGATGGAGGTCGGGCGCCCGCGGATGACCAGCGACACGAAGTGGATCGTCGGCACGATGATCGTTCTCGGCGGGCTGTTGTCGGCGCAGATATCCCTTGTGAACGTTCGGATCGACGACCTCGGCGCCAGCGTGAACGCCCGGATCGACGACCTCGACGCCAGCGTGAACGCCCGGATCGACGGTCTCGAAGGGCGTATCGACCGTCTCGAAGCGCGTCTCGCCAGCTTCGACGAGCGGCTGCGCAACGTCGAGATCGCCTTCGGCAAGGTCGATCAGAGGCTGCTCACCCTCGAGCGCGTCCTGCTGCCCCCGCAGAACCCCGACCAGTAGCCGCAGCCGGCCCTTCACCAACGGCCCGAGAGCCTCGTTGCTACTTCCGCGGCGTCGACGGTCGCAGCTCGACCCGGCTGGGGAGGCTGCGGGCCGGGTGGCGCAACAGGTCGACGACGGCCCGGGCCACGTCGGCCGCCGCGAGCTTCCAGCCCATGTCGGGGGACGGCCGGCCGCCCGCGAACTCGGTGTTCACCGAGCCCGGCAGCACGCAGCTCACCCGGATGCCGTCGCCGCGGACGTCCTGCATCAGAGACTCGGTGAGGGCGTTCAGGCCCGCCTTGGACGTGCAGTACGCGACCCCGCCCGCGAACGGGTGCTTGCCGGCGAGGCTGCTGACGTTGACGATCCAGCCCCCGCCGCCGCGCTTCATCACCGGGACCGCGGCCCGGCAGCAGTAGAACACGCCCGACAGGTTCGTCTCGACCGTCTCGACCCAGGCGTCGACGGAGAGCTCGCCGATCCGCGCGAAGCGGCCGACGCCGGCGTTGTTGACGAGGATGTCCAGCCCACCCAGCGCCTCGACCGCCGACGACACCAGACGCTCCGCCTCGTCGTGACGCCGGACGTCGGCGGCGACCGCCGCCACGCGTCCCGGGCCGGGCGCCGCTTCGAGGCGCGAGCGCGCCCGGTCGAGGGCGGGGCGGGAACGCCCGCACACCAGGACGCCGGCTCCCTCCGCCCGCAGCGCCTCGGCCGTCGCCAGTCCGATTCCCCGCGAGCCGCCGGTCACGACGGCGGCGCGGCCGGCCAGGAATCCCGAGCTCGCATCGGTCATGGCGTGCGATTCTAGCAGGCCGGCGGCGGCGTCCCGGCCGGCCGGGGGGCCAATACAATACGGTGGGCATGGCCAGGGTCGCGATTGTCGGGGCCGGCGAGCTCGGCGGGGCGCTGGCGCACAAGCTGGCCGCCCGGGACCGGGTCGGTTCGGTGTGCCTGATCGACGCGTCGCGCGGGGTCGCGGCCGGCAAGGCGCTGGACATCCGCCAGTCGGGGCCCATCGAGAGGTTCGGGACCGGGGTGACGGCGGGGCCCATCGATGCGGTCGTCGGGGCCGGGGTCGTGGTGGTGGCCGACCCCGCCGCGCCGGCGGACGGAGAGGGGTCGGGCGACCCCTCGGCGGAACCGGCGGCCCTGGTGGAGCGGATCGCGGGACTGGCCGGGAGCGCCCCCATCGTCTGCGCGGACGCCGCCGGCGGCGGCCTCGTGGCCCGGTCCGTGCGCGAGCTGGGCATCGGCCGCGCCCGCATCGTCGGTTCCGCCCCCGAGGCGCTGGCCGCGGGCCTCCGGGCGTTGATCGCGCTCGAGGCGGACGTCTCGCCGGCCCAGGTGGCCGTCCAGGTGCTGGGGACGCCGCCCGAGCATCCGGTGGTGGCCTGGAGCAGCGCGTCGGTCGCCGGCGGTCCCCTGCAGGAACGCCTGTCGCCGCCGGCGCTGGCCCGCGTGCGCAGACTCGTCGAGCGCCTGTGGCCGCCCGGTCCGTACGCCCTGGCGGCGGCTGCGGCCCGGGTGGTGGAGGCGCTCGTGGCGGGAGGCTCGCGGCGCGTGTTCACCTGCTTCGTGGCCGACGACGCCCGCCGGCCGGCGTCGGCCCCCGCCGCCGCGGTGACCCTGCACGCGGGCGGGGTGGGCGACGTGGTCGAGCCGGCGCTGAGCCCGTCCGAGCGCGTGCTGCTCGACAACGCGCTGGAGCCGGCGCCGTGAGCCGGCGCGCCGCGCTTCCCGGTCCGGCTCGGCGCCGGAGACCCTGATGGAGATCGAGGCGGTTCGCCCGGCGGGGATTCAGCGCGACCTCGACCGTCTGCCCCGCTGCCGGAGTTCTTCGAGGCGTAGTGGCGGTCCCCGCCGTCACTCGACGAGCCGTCGGTCGAAGCGCCGGGCGAACTCGGCGGCGAGCGTCGCCTCGACCTCGGCCCGCGGCGGCGCGGCCCCGAGGAGGCGGGCGAGGGACGTGACGCCGTAGCCCGCGAGGCCGCACGGCACGATGAGCCGGAAGTGGTCGAGGTCGGTGACGACGTTGAGGGCGAAGCCGTGGCTCGTCACCCAGCGGGAGAGGCGCACGCCGATGGCGGCCAGCTTCTCCCGGCCCACCCAGACCCCCGTCAGCCCCTCGATGCGGCCCGCCTCGACCCCGAAGCGGGCCGCGGTGCGGATGAGCACCTCCTCCAGGTCGCGGACGTAGCGGTGCACGTCGCACCGGTCGGGCTTCAGGCTGAGGATGGGGTAGCCGACGAGCTGGCCGGGGCCGTGGTAGGTGACGTCGCCCCCGCGGGGCACGTCGATCACCTCGATGCCGTGCTCGCGCAACCCGGCCGCCGAGGCCAGCACGTGGCCGGGCCGGCCGCGCCCGCTGACCCCCACGGTGATGACCGGGGGGTGCTCGAGCAGCACGAGCCGGTCTGCGATCTCTCCGGCCTGGCGCGACCGTACGAGGTCCCGCTGCCGGTCCAGCGCCCTCCGGTAGGGGACGGTCCCCCACCGCCGGACCTCGAGCACGGGCAGCCCGCGGGCCTCGCCGGCCCCGTCCGCCGACTCGGGCTCCGCGGTCAGGACCGGTGCGCGGCCTCCAGCCACTGCGGATCCTCCAGCGCCGTCTTGACCCGCGCCAGGAACCGGTCGGCGACCGCCCCGTCGATCAGCCGATGGTCGAAGCCCAGGGTCAGGAACGCACGGAGCCGCGCGACGACGGCGCCGTCGACCACGGCGGGCCGCGGCTCCACCGCCCCCACCCCGAGAATCGCGACCTGGGGCTGGTTGATGATCGGCATCCCGAGCAGGGACCCGAAGCCGCCGGGGTTGGTGATGGTGAAGGTGCCGCCCTCGACGTCCCCGGGCGCGAGCTGTTTCGCCCGCGCCCGCGCCGCGAGGTCCTTGACGGCGGCGTCGATGGCGCCGACGCCGAGCCGGTCCGCGTCCTTGACGACGGGCACGATGAGTCCCCAATCGAGGGCGACGGCGATCCCCAGGTTGATGCGGTCGTGGTACACCACGTTCGCGCCGTCGACCGACGCGTTGACCACCGGCGTCGCGGCCAGCGCCGCCGACACGGCCTTGGCGATGTAGGCGAGATAGCCCGGGACGGCCCCCTCGGCGTGCCCGGCCCGGGCCGCCGCGACGGCCGAGAAGTCGACCTCGAACCGGGTATGGACGTGGGCCGACGTCCGCCGGCTCTCGACCATGTGCTCGGCGATGCGCCGGCGCATGACGCGCATCGGCTCGACGCGCGCGGCGGTCGCGCCGGGGGTTCCCGGGCGGGCGGCGTCGGCCCCGGCGCCCTGCCCGCGGGCCGCCACGTGGGCCAGCACGTCGGCCTTGGAGATGCGGCCACCGTCTCCGGTGCCGGTCACCGCCGAGAGGTCCACGCCGTGCTCGGCCGCCAGCCGCCGTACCACCGGCGACAGCCGGACCCGGGAAGCGGCGGGGGCGGCAGCATCGGCAGTCGGACCCCGTGCTTCCACCCGGGGCGCCTCCGTCGACGCGGGCGGTGGCGGCGCGGCGGGGGCCGCCGCCTCCTCCCCGGCCGCGCCGACCTCCCCGGCCGCGCCGATGACCGCGACGACCGAGTTGACCGGCACCGTCTCGCCGGCCTCGGCGCGTATCCGCACCAGCACCCCGCCGGCCGGCGCGGGCACCTCGGCATCGACCTTGTCCGTCGAGATCTCGAACAGCGGCTCGTCCCGGTCGACCGGTTCGCCGACCCTCTTGATCCAGCGGACGATGGTCCCCTCGGCAATCGACTCGCCCATCTGGGGCATCAGCACGTCGGTAGGCATTCGCTGCGTTCCAGAGCGGCCGGCGACGACCGGACGGGCCGGGAGCCGGCGCCGTTCCGCGGCGCGGACCTCTGCCGGGGCGGGTCGGGCGCCAAGCGGAGCCGCCGGCCGGCGCCTTCCGGGTCAGGCGTCGAGCACCGCATCCTTGAGTCGGGTGGCGATGCGCGCCTTGACGACGGTCTTGGCGGGAATCTGAATCTGCTCGCCGGTGGCCGGGTTCCGGCCGAGCCGGGCCGGCCGCTCCTGCCGCACCAGCTTGACCACGCCCGGCAGGCTGAACTCGCCCGAGCGTTTGAGCTCGGTCTCCGACAGTTGCTGCAATTCCTCGAAGAGGTCGCGCACCTCGGTGCGCTTCATCCTGAACCGGTCACCGAAGTGCGCGAACAGCTCGGTCTTGCCCATCCTTCGAGTCTCTGGCATCGGCGTTCTCCTCTGGCAGCGCCGCACCGCGGCCGCCGCCGCATTCTGCGACCGGCGCAGCGTCCCGCCGGTACCGCGCCGGGCGTTCGGTTGTAGAGGACGTTCGCCCGAGGGCGCACGCCCCGTCGCGGGTGGTCAGCCTGTCGACTCCGACCCGACGGGCTCCCGGTTCAGCTCGGGACGTCGACCGCGGCGGCCAGTGGAGGCGGTTGGTCTGTCGTTCGCCTGCCGGCGCGCCCCCGGCGGCATTCGATTATAGGGGAATTCGGCCCGTCGTGCCCGCCCGCGCGCCGACCATCGGGAAGCGCGCTCGCCGGGCGCCTTCCCGGCCGGGGGCCGCACGAAGGGGGCAGGGTTCCCGCCGCGGACTGGTAGAATTCCCCGATCATGGCGGAGCCCGTCGAGACGTTCCCGAACCCCGAGCCGGCGCGGGACTACGAGATCGTCATCCGGTGCCCCGAGTTCACGTCCATGTGTCCGAAGACCGGGCTGCCCGACTTCGGCGAGATTCGCATCACCTACGTGCCCGACGCCAGGTGCATCGAGCTCAAGGCCCTGAAGTACTATCTCCTCGGTTTCCGTGACCGCGGGGTCTTCTACGAGCGCCTGACCAACCAGATACTCGACGACCTCGTGGCCGCGTGCGCGCCGCGGCGCATGGTCGTCGTGGGCGACTTCTCGGCGCGCGGCGGCATCACGACCACCGTCACCGCCCGTTATCGGCAGCCCGGGTCGGAGGCGCCGACCGGGCCGGCGTCCGCGCCGCCGGAGTCTGCGCCGTAGCCCGGGCGAGGGCTCCCGGAGGGCTCGCTGGGCGCCCGGCGGAGCCGC